>JANOQS010000584.1:0-25520 GCA_031414975.1 Methylibium sp.
GCCAGCAAGCCGAACAAGGTGTCGCGCCGCGCCTCGACGGCAACCACGAAGGGCAGGCTCAGCTGGGCCGGCGTGTGCGGTTCGATGCGGTCGAGCGCGCGCAGCGCGGCGGTCCAGCCGACGTTGTGCATCAGCCCCGCCAGGTAACCCTCGAACGGGTCCAGCCCGCGCGCCTTGGCTTCTTGCGCGCAGGCCTCGGCCTTGGCGTCGGAGTGCAACCACAGGCGCTGGGTGCAGCGGGCTGAGAGTGAGTTGCCCTGGCTGGCAAACATCGGCTTGAGCACGACCCGCAGGATCGCCCGATGCAGGCCGCCGATACCGAGGCGGCGGATCGCATCGGCAATGTCGGTCACCGGCGCATTGCCTTGCGCCTGCGCGCTGTTGGCCATGCGGATCACTTCGATCACCAGGTGCGGGTCGCGCGCCACGCGCTGGGCCAGCGCGCTGGTCGACTGGTTCTCATCGCGCAGGCTGTTCATCAGTTGGGGGATCACGGCCGGCGCGCGCGGCAGCAGGCTCGCGATCGATTCACGCGAGGCGATCAGCGTGTCGAGCTGCTCGATCAGGCGCCGTTCGCTGTCGCGCATCGGGTCGTCCAGCCGGCTGCCGATGAGCCAGGCCAGCAGGCGCGGTTGCAGGTCGAGTGCCGATTCAGGGACTGCCGGCGCAGGCGCTGGCGCAGCGCTGGGCGGGACCGAGGGAGTCTGCGGCAACGGTGGGGCCGGCCGCGCCACCGCGGCCGGCTCGGCGCTGCGCCCGCTGAACATCGCCCCCACGCGTTGCAGCCAGTTGGCCATGGTCTCCCCTGTGTTGTTGTTGCTCTCTCGGTGCGCCCCCATGGCGCTGGCCCCAAACGGCGCCGGCCCCGCCGCGTGTCACTGGCTGGCCAGCACCTGCGCCATCGCCACCGCGGTGGCTTCGACGTTGTGGGTGTTCAGGCCGGCCACGCACATGCGCCCCGAGCGCACCAGATAGACGGCGTGCTGTTCGCGCAGCACATCCACCTGCGCGGCGCTCAGGCCGGTGTAGCTGAACATGCCGCGCTGGGTCAGGAAGTAGTCGAAGTTGCGGCCCGGCACCTTGGCCTGCATCACGCCATGCAGCGTCCTGCGCATGGCCAGAATGCGCTCGCGCATCGCGCCGAGTTCGGCTTCCCAGGCCGCGCGCAAGCCCGGCTCGGTGAGCACGGTGGCAACGATCTGCCCGCCGTGGATCGGCGGGCTGCTGTAGTTGCGCCGCACCGTGAACTTGAGCTGGCCGAGCACGTTGACGGCCTGCTGGGCGTCGGGGCAGGCCACGCTGAGCGCGCCGCAGCGTTCGCCGTACACGCTCATGCTCTTGGAGAACGAGTTGGCGATGAAGAAGCTCAGGCCGGCCGACGCGAGCGCGCGTGCCGCATAAGCGTCGGCCTCGATGCCGTCGCCGAAGCCCTGGTAGGCCAGGTCGAGGTAGGGCAGCAGGCGGCGCTCACGCAGCACCGGGATCAGCTCGTCCCACTGCGATCGCGTCAGGTCCACGCCGGTCGGGTTGTGGCAGCAGGCGTGCAGCAGCACCACGCTTTGCGGCGGCAGCGCACGAAAGGTGGCCAGCATGTCGGCAAAGCGCAGGCCGCCGGTGGCGGCGTCGTAGTACGGGTAGGTGTGGACCTTCAGGCCGGCACCTTCGAACATCGAGCGGTGGTTGTCCCAGGTCGGGTCGCTGACCCAGACCTCGCTGCCGGGCAACCAGCGGGCGATGAAGTCGGCACCGACCTTGAGCCCGCCGCTGGAGCCGACCGACTGGATGGTGGCCACGCGCCCGGAGGTGACCGCTTCGTGCCCGGCACCGAACAGCAGGTGTTGCACGGCGGTGCGAAAGTTGGCCGCGCCTTCGATCGGCAGGTAGGGCTTGGGCCCGCCCTTGGCGACCACCTGCGCTTCAGCACCGCGCACCGAGTCGAGCACCGGGATGCGGCCGGCATCGTCGAAGTAGATGCCGATGCTGAGGTTGATCTTGTTCGGCCGCGGATCCTTCTGGAAGTCTTCGTTCAGGCTCAGGATCGGGTCACCGGCAAAGGGTTCGACGTGCTGAAACATGGGGGCCTTCTCGGATGTTTTTCGGGGTGGGGTCCGGAGTGCATTATCCAGGCCCGGCGAGGCCCAGGCCCGGGGTGCGCAGGCGTGACGTGAGGCTCGGTTCGATGTCAAGCGGCGAGTGCGGCCTCGATGTCGGCCTTCATCGCATTCGGTGCGGTGTTCGGCGCGAAGCGCTTGAGCACCTTGCCGTCCTTGCCGACCAGGAACTTGGTGAAGTTCCACTTCACCGCCTCGCTGCCCAGCAGGCCCGGCGCTTCGGCCGTGAGCCACTTCCACAGCGGGTGGGCCTGCGCGCCGTTCACGTCGGTCTTGCTCATCATCGGGAAGCTGACGCCGTAGTTGATCTCGCAGAACGAAGCGATTTCATCGTTGGCGCCCGGATCCTGGCCACCGAACTGGTTGCTCGGAAAGCCCAGCACCACCAGGCCACGATCGCGATAGTCCTTCCAGAGCTCCTCCAGCCCGCCGAACTGCGGGGTGAAACCGCAGGCGCTGGCGGTGTTGACGATCAGCAGCACCTTGCCGCGCTGGGTCGAGAGGTGGGCGGGCTTGCCGTCGATGGACAGGGCTTCGAAGTCGTAGATCGTGGTCATGGGATCTCCAACGGGTGGCGGATGGAACTTGAAATGGTAGTCCCCCGCCGCCACTGGAACTGAGCCCCCTGCCGCCGATCCGAATGCTGCCGGCCGAGCGCAACCGGATCCGGCTCGAAGGCGGGCGGATCGTCCGGATTGAGCCGCCGGGCGGCCCGAGACTGCAATGTCTGCCAGCGCACAGAGGGATGAGCGGCCGAGGCCATAGAGTCGCGGTTGCTCAACATCTGCAAGGGGACGCAACCATGAACCGAATCATCTGGCTCGTCGGTGCCGTCGTCATCGTTCTGTTCGTGCTGGGATACTTCGGCCTGCGCTGATTTCGATCCGCTCGTCGCGCTCGATGCGGCCATCGACCAGCTCGATCACCCGGTCGCAGCGGTCGGCCAGCCTCGGGTCGTGCGTGACGACGAGGAACGAGGTGTTGAGCTCGGCGTGCATGCGCCGCATCAGTGCGAACACTTCGTCCGACGAGGCGCGGTCGAGGTTGCCGGTGGGTTCGTCGGCCAGCACCAGGGGTGGCTGCATGACCAGCGCACGCGCGATCGCCACCCGCTGTTGCATGCCGCCGGAGAGTTCACCGGGTCGTTTGTCCATCGCCTTTTCCAGGCCGACTGCGGCCAGCACCTGGCGCGCATGGTCGCGCTGCTTCGGGGTGACGCGCCCCTCGCGCATCAACGCCGGCAGGGTCACGTTCTCCAGCGCCGTGAAGGCCGGCAGCAGGTGGTGGAACTGGAACACGAAGCCGAGCGCGGAACGCCGGCGCAGCGTGAGGCCGGCGTCGTCCAGGCCGTTCGCCTCTTCGCCCTGGATGCGGTAGCTGCCGCTCGTCATCGGCTCGAGCAGGCCGATGATGTTGAGCAAGGTGCTCTTGCCCGAACCCGACGGCCCGATCAGCGCAGCAAATTCGCCCGTGCCGAGCGTGAACGACACGCCGTGCAGCACCTCGGCCTCGTTGGGCAGGCCCAGGTTGTAGCTCTTACGCACGCCGTCGAGCGCGATCAGTGGCTTGGATGCGGTGTTCATCGCTGCATCACATGCGAATCGCCTGCGCCGGATCGAGCGCCGCGGCGCGCCGTGCCGGTGCCACCGCCGCCAGCACGCCGCACACCGTGGCGATCGCGGCAATGCGCAGCGCCAGGGCCGGCGCCAGGGTGATCGCGAACAGCGGCAGCCCGTCGGAGCCACGCACGAAGGTCGTGAAGACCCAGATCAACCCGACCGCGAGCAGCACGCCCAGCGCCGAGCCGAGCGCGCCGACGATCGCGCCTTGCAGCAGGAACACGCGCATCACCTGGCCGCGCGTGGCGCCCATCGCGCGCAAGATGCCGATCTCACGGCCCTTTTGCACCACCGACACCACCCGCACGCTGGTGATGCCCAGCACCACCACCACCATCACCACGCCGCGGATCAAGGCCGTGCTGACCGACTGAGCATTCAAGGCCGACACGAGTTGCGCGTTGGCCTGCTGCCAGCTTTCCACCTTGAACGGAAAGCGCCGAGCCAGCTCGGCCGCCAGCACCGGCGCGGCCCACACGTCCACCAACGTCAGGTCGAGGCTGGTGGCGCCGCCGGGCAGGCCCACCAGGCTTTGGGCCGCGCGCAGCGGAATGATGACGGTGCGGCGGTTCAGCTCGCGCACGCCCAGGTCCACCAGCGCGGTCACGCGCAAGGCGTCGGTCACGGTGCCGGTGACGAGGTTCACGCGGTCACCCACGCGCACACCCAGGTCGTCGGCCAGATCGCGGCCGATGATGCCCTCGCCCGGCCCCAGGCGCGCCACGCCGGCCACCACCTTGGAGCGCAGGCTCACGATGCGGTCGTAGCGGTCCAGGTCCACGCCGACCAGCGCGATCGACTTCGAGGCCTCGCCACGTTGCGCCAGCCCGGCACCGGCCACCATCGGCGACACGGCCGCCACCGCGGGCATGGCCTCCAGCAGCGGCACCAGCGCGGCCCAGTTGGCGATCGAGCGCGGCCTCTGCGAGCGCGGCTGCGTCTGCACGAGCGCGCTGGCGCCTGAGGCCGGCACGCTGGCCGCGACGACGACATCGTCTTGCGCGCTGACCGTCACATGGGCCTGCGCGCCGAGCGTCTTGTTCAGCGTGTTGCTCTGCAGCCCGGTGATCAGCGCCGAAATGTAGGCCACCACCGCCACGCCCGCGGCCACGCCCACGATGATCAGCAGCGTCTGCATGCGCCCTTCGCGCAGGAAGCGCACCGCGACACGGCGTTCGAACCCGAGCCAGTTGAGCATGGGGCGGGCGTCAGCGGCCCATCGCGTTGCTCATGGCCGAGCCAGCGTCCTCGCGCGAGGCCCTGGGCGTGCGCTGGCCAGACGGCAGGTTCGTGTGTGCCTGCACGCGGCTCCCCGGCGGCGGCGCGGGCGCGAGCAGCACCACGTCACCGGCCGACAGGCCTTCCAGCACCTCGGCCGCTTCGAGCGTCCGCAGGCCCAGGCGCAGCGTGCGTTCTTCAACCCGACCGTCACGCGCGACAAGAACCGTGGCCACGCTGGCCGCAGCGTCGCCGATCAGCGCCTCCACGGGCACGACGAGCGCACGTTCGCGCCGCCCGGTCTCGACCTGGACCGACAAGCTCATGTCTTCGCGCAGGAAGGTGGGCGGCGCCTGCGGCAGCGACAGCTTCACTTCGATCGCGCCGCGTTGCGCATCGACCCGTGGCGCGATGGACTGCACGCGCGCGACGAAACGCTGGTCGGGAAAAGCATCGGCCAGCACGCTGGCCGGCTGGCCGATCTGCACCTGCTCCAGGTAGCGCTCGTCCAGCTGCCCCACCAGCTGAACCGGGCCGGACAAGGCCAGGCTGAGCAGCGCCCGCCCGGGCTGCACGATCTGGCCCGGTTCGACGGCCCGCACCAGCACGCGCGCGTCGGCCGGTGCGGTCAGTACGGCTTGTTCGAGCCGGGCCTGGGCGGCCACGACCGCCGCGCGGGCCAGCGCCAGTTGCGCCTGGGCCTGGGCCACGTCGGTGCCCTGCTCGGCATTCGCGGCACGCTGCGCGCTGGCGCCCGATTGCTGCGCCTGCGCCACCGCCACGGCGCGGCGCGACTCGTCCAGGCGGGCTTCGCTCAGGAAGCCGCGCGCCACCAGGTCTTGCGTGCGTTGCAGTTCGGCCTGCGCTGCTTGCAGCACCGAGTCGGCCTGCGCCACGCCGGCCTGCGCCGCGCTGCGCCCGGTACTGCGCAGCCCGGCCAGCCGCGCCGCGGCCTGGCGCTCGCTGGCGCGGGCCTGGTCGAGCGCGGCGCGCAACTCGTCGCTCTCGAGCCGTACCAGCACGTCGGACTGGCGCACTTGCGCACCTTCGGCCACCGCCACCTCCAGCACCCGGCCGGTCAGCGTGCTGCCCACCTCGACCCGCGACGACGTGGCCACGCGCGCCGAGAACAGCAAGCTGCGCACCAGCGGCGCCATCTGAACGGTCATTGCGGGGACGATCGGCGCCCGCCACACCCACCCTGCCAGCAGGGCGGCGAGCGCAACGGCAAGGGAGGCCAGTGCAAGGATGGTGCGACGTGACATGCGGGAGATTGTTTCACCCCGGCATGGCCGAGCCCCGGCCCAGGGAGATCAAACCGCGGCGAGCGCCTGCTCAAGTTTCTGCCGCACTTCCGCCGCCATCGGCCGGATGTCGGGGTGGTCCACCAGCGTCAGCACCGCGTTCGGGTCCATCACCTCGACGTGCACGCTGCCGGCAGCGTCTTGCCGCACGACCACGTTGCAGGGCAGCAAGGCGCCGATCTGGGGCACCGCGGCAATCGCGCGGCTCGCGAAATGCGGGTTGCAGGCGCCGAGGATGCGGTAGGGCGGCATCTCCTGGCCCAGCTTCTTCTTCATCGTGGCCTGCACGTCGATCTCGGTCAGCACGCCGAAACCGACCTTGGCCAGTTCTTCGGTGATGCGCAGAACTGCAGCGTCAAAAGGCATCGCCACCGCCTTGCCAAAAACATACGAGCTCATTGACATCTTCTCCTTGGGCGGGTCCGTTCGGGGGTCGTTCGGTCAAGGCGTTGCTGGCGGTGTCGCGAGGCCCGCAGACACCGTTTGGGTCAGTTCACGGTAGTCGGTGTGAGGCATGGCGTGTTCCGGTGAGCTGGCCCGGCTTCTTTCTGAGCCACTGCGATCATCTCTGCAGCCGGCCGCTGGCGGCTGACCAGGATCAAGGCATGCGTCGAAGGCCCTGCGGCCCAGGCCACGCCAAATCCTTTCGCTGCGCTTGAACTTTGTCCACGCGGGCGCATCTGGAGCCGATGAGCCTTGCAGACCTCGGCGCCACCCTGCCCGTGCTGGCGCTGGCCGTGGCCGCCCCGCTGGGCGTTGCGGCCTACGCCGCCCAGCCCTGGTGGGCCGAGCGCAAGCGCGCACGCCTGCGGGCCCGGCCATTCCCGCTGGAATGGCGGCGCATCCTGCGCCGGCACGTGCCGCTGGTGGCCCGCTTGCCGGTGGCCTTGCAGTTGCGGCTGAAGGGCCACATCCAGGTCTTCCTCGCCGAAAAGGCGTTCATCGGCTGCCAGGGCCAGGCCATCACCGACGAGGTGCGCGTCACGATCGCGGCGCAGGCCTGCTTGCTCTTGCTGGGCAACGCGCGGTCCGACTGCTACCCGCGCCTGCGCCAGGTGCTGGTGTATCCCGACGCCTTCGTCGTCAGCCGCGAACGGGCGGCCGGTGCCGGCGTGGTGCAGGAGCAGCGCCAGGCGCTGTCGGGTGAGTCGTGGTCGCAGGGGCAGGTGGTCCTGTCGTGGGCCGAGGTGCAGGCCGGCGCGGCAGACGCAAGCGACGGGCGCAACGTGACCCTGCATGAGTTTGCCCACCAGGTCGACCAGGACAAGGGCGTGGCCGACGGCCGGCCATGGCGCCCCGGCGCCGCAGCGCGACGACGCTGGGATGCCGTGATGACCGCCGCCTTCGAGCGCCTGCAGCACGAGCCTTCGAGCCTGATCGACGCTTACGGCGCCAGCGAGCCGGCCGAGTTCTTTGCGGTCGTGACCGAGGTGTTCTTCGAGCGCCCGCACGAGCTGGCGGCCGAGGCGCCGGCGGTTTATGCCGAGCTGGCCGGGTTGTTCAAGGTCGATCCGATGGCGTGGTGAGCGCGGGCCTTCGCCGTTGGTGCGCTCTCTGCGCACGCTCCTGCGAACTTTCGACAAGTGCCGCGCGCCGTCAGCGCATCGCCAACGTGAAGCCGACGCGCGTGCCGTTGCCGTCGCACTCGGCCCAGGTGCGGCCGGCGTGCATGCGCGCGATCGCTGCGACGATGGCCAGGCCGAGGCCATGGTGCGACTGGCTGTCGGGCCGCGCCGAGTCGACGCGGAAGAAGCGGTCGAACAAGCGCGCCAGGTGCTGCGGCGCGATCGGCGGGCCGGCGTTCTGCACTTCGACGCGCACTTGCTCGACAAGCACTGGCTCGCCCGCATCCGCCGCGTCGGGCGCGATGCGGATCAGGATGCGCGAGCCCGGCTCGGCAAAGCGGATCGCGTTGCCCAGCAGGTTGGACAGCGCGCGCTTGAACAGCGGCTCGTCCACCGCCGCCGAGACACCGCCTTCGACCTGCACCGACAGCTGCGCTTCGGCCAGCGGCGCCTCGTGGAACTCGACCACCTGTTCGGCCAGCGCCGCCAGGCTGATGGCGGCCCCGCGCCGCGCCACCGCACCGCGGTCGGACTGCGACAGGAACAGCATGTCGTTGACGAGCGCGGCCAGGCGCTG
Source organism: Methylibium sp. (assembly GCA_031414975.1). Lineage (GTDB taxonomy): Bacteria > Pseudomonadota > Gammaproteobacteria > Burkholderiales > Burkholderiaceae_C > LGRD01. The sequence goes on from JANOQS010000584.1 coordinate 8,395, forward strand.
CATTTCTTCCAGGTTCGATTCGAGCGTCTCGCGCAGCGCCTGCGGCGAGCGTTCGCGCGCCAGCGCCACCTCGGTCTGGCCCATCACGTTGGCCAGCGGCGTGCGCAACTCGTGCGCCACGTCGGCGTTGAAGCCTTCGAGCTGAACATAGGCGCGTTGCAGCCGGTCCATCAGGCCGTTGAACTGGTCGATCCAGGGCTGCAGTTCTTCCACCGGCTCGCGCAAGCTCAGGCGGGCATCGAGCCGGTCGGGTTCGATCGCCTGGGTCTGGCGCGCCAGCGCCTGCAGCGGCCGCAGCCCGCGCCGCACGCGCCAGGTGGTGCCAAAGCCGACGAAGGCCGCGCCAGCCAGCGTGGCGCCCACCAGAATGACGGCCAGCCCGGTGAGCATCTTGGCGTCCTGGGTGCAGTCCTCGGAAAAGCGCCCGGACACCAGCGCACCGTGCGGCAACATCGTCTTGAATTCGACGCTGCGCCACTTCTTGCCCGGCTTGCCGATCTCCGGCCCATCGCGGTACAGCAGGCTGCCGTCGGGCCGGAACACTTCCACAAACGTGCCGGGCCGGCGCGTGGCGTAGTACTCGAGCTTGTAGACCACCTCGGCCTCGCCGCCCTTGTGCGAGGCCACGCGCATCAGCTCCTGCACGAAGCTGGCCTTGCCCTCGAGCCGGTCTTTCTGCTCGGCCTGCACCATCATCGAGGTGACCGCATAGATGCCGGCGCACAGCACGCCCATGCCGAGCATCGTCTGCCACAGCAGGTGGCGGCACAGCGTGCCGACGATCGAGTAGGGGGCCTTGTTCACTGCCTCTCCTCAAGCACGTAGCCCATGCCGCGCACGGTGTGCAGCAGCTTGGGCGTGAACGGATCATCGAGCTTGGCGCGCAAGCGCCGCACGGCGACTTCGACGACGTTGGTGTCGGAGTCGAAGTTCATGTCCCACACCTGTTCGGCCAGGGTGGTGCGCGACAGGATCTGCCCGCCGCGGCGCAACAGCAGCGACAGCAGGCTGAACTCCTTGGCCGTGAGGTCCAGGCGCTTTTCGGCGCGGTAGACCTTGCGGCTGACGAGGTCCACCTCCAGGTCGGCCAGGCGCAGTTGGGTGGCCGCGTGCGTGGCCCCGGCCGTGCCGTTGGCGCCGCGGCGCAGCAGCGCACCCACGCGCGCGAGCAACTCGGAAAACGCGAACGGCTTGACGAGGTAGTCGTCAGCACCTTCCTGCAGCCCGCGCACGCGGTCTTCGACCTTGTCGCGCGCCGTCAGCATGAGCACCGGCGTGTTGCCTTGCGCACGCACCGCCTTCAGCACGCCGAAGCCGTCGATACCGGGCAGCATCAGGTCGAGCAGCAGCAGGTCGTATTCACCTTGGGTGGCCAGGTGCCGGCCCTGGATGCCGTCACGCGCCACGTCGACCACGTAGCCGTTCTCCGACAAACCTTTGTGCAGGTAGTCGGCCAGCTTGAGTTCGTCTTCGATGACCAGCAGGCGCATGGGGCAGCCATTGTGTGTAGCAACGGCACGAATGTTCTCACTTTGTGCCCTGCGCCTGGATTACGAATTTGTCATCTGGCTGTCCGGAAGAGGGAGGAGTCGATTTCTAAAGTAGCTCCTGTGTCGCAACCGACACCGTCTCACTCACCACAACCCAGGAGCTTCACCATGAACAGCAAGATCATCATCGCCACCACCCTCATCGCACTCGTCGGCGCCGGCAGCGCGTTTGCCCAGGAAGGCACGCAAGACTTCCCGGCCGCGCAGTTCCTGTCGAGCCAGAGCCGCGCCGACGTGAAGGCCGAGCTGGCCACGGCGCAGCGCAACGGCACGGCCTTCACCTACACCGAAGCCTCGCCGGCACCGGTGCCCGTCTCGGGGCTGACGCGCGCCCAGGTCGTGGCCGAACTGCGTGAAGCGCAGCGCCTGGGCCTGGTGGGCATCTCGAACGAGGGTGATTTCCGCATCGCCACGCAAGCCGAGCAGGCGTCGATCCGCGCGGCCGGCCTGCGCGCGATCAACACCAACGTCGCGCAAAGCCCGCGCTGATCGTTGCAGCGCCGGCGTCAAGCCCGGCGCTGGGCCAGCATGCTGCGCATGAACTGCACGATCCGCAGCATGCGCGGCGACGAGGTCGAGACCATCGCCATCGAATACGGCATCACGAGCTTCGAGCTGGTTAGCCGGCTGCGTGTTATGCTGATCATGATGACCATACTGGTCATGGAGGTTCATCGTGATCACTGAAACCAGCGCCGTCGCCTTTCGCCAGAACCTGGGCGAGATGCTCAACATCGTGCAGTACCGCAACGACAGCGTGTTGATCAAGAAGGACGGCAAGCCGGTGGCGGCGCTGATCGACGCGCGCCTGTTCGAGCGGATTCAGCGCATGCAAGAGCGGTTCAACGCGCTGTCGGATCGCCTGGCGCAAGACTTCTCCACGGTGGCCGAGGCTGAGGGCATGGCCGCCATCCAGGCCGCGTCAGCCGCGGTTCGGCGCGAGATGAAGGCCGAAGCCAAGCTCGGCACCCAGGCCAAGGCCCCCAAGGCGCCCGCTGCGGCCAAACGCGCCCGGTAGGCGGCCATGCGTGTCGTGCTCGACACGAACGTGATCGTCGCCGGCATGGCCTACCCCACCGGCGCACCCGGCCGCATCGTGGCGGCGTGGCGCGGCGGCAGCCTGCAGGTGTCGCTGTCGCCGTGGATCCTGTCGGAGTGCGAGCGGGTGCTGCCACGCCTGCGGGCGTTCACGGCCTTCTCGCCGGTCGAGATTCGAGACCTGATCGATGGGCTGGCGTTTGCGGCAGAACTCGTCGAGCCCGACCCCGAGGCGCTTCGACGGGCGGCGGATGCCGCCGTGCGCGACGCGGCCGACGAACCGGTGCTGGCCACCTTGCTGGCGTCGGGTGCCGAGGCACTGGTCACGGGCGACAAGGACTTGCTGGTGCTTGCGGATCGCTTCGCCATCGTCACGCCGGCAGACTTTTGTGCGCGCTTTCTTCCATAGGCGGCGCGCTCCGCGGCCGGGTCAAGCGCCCGCCACGCCCCGGTTCGGGTTGATCAGGAACTTCGCGCCGGTGTTGCGCTGGCCGTAGACCGCGATCATCTCCGGCTGCAACACTTCGGCGAGTGACACCTCCCGGGCGTAGTGGCTCGCGAACGTCGTCTTCAACTCGGCCGCCACGCGCTGCTTCAGCACCTGCGCCGCCGCCGGGCCGATCTTCTGCAGGAACGGGAACAGCAGCCAGCCGCCCATGCCCCAGGTCATGCCGAAGTTGCGGTTGAACTCGGTCGGGCTCGGGTCGAGGTTGCCGTACAGGTAGACCTGCTTGTGCACGCTCGAGCCGTAGCGGCTGTATTCCTTGGCGCTGCGGTTCGCGGCGGCTTCCATCGCCCCCAGGATCTGCCCGCCGAGCTTGCCGCCGCCGGTGGCGTCGAAGGCGATCGTCGCGCCGGTGGCGACGAGCGCTTCGGTGAGGTCCTGCATGAAGGTGGGCGACGCGCTCACGCACACGTGGGCGGCGCCCATCGCCTTGAGCAGTTCGGCCTGCTCGGGCTTGCGCACGATGTTGACGAGCGCGATGCCGTCTGCTCTGCAGATTCGGTTGAGCATCTGCCCGAGGTTGGACGCCGCCGCCGTATGCACCAGCGCGCGGTGGCCTTCGCGCTTCATCGTCTCGACCATGCCCAGCGCGGTGAGCGGGTTGACGAAGCACGACGCACCGTCGGCGGGCGTGGCACCCGCCGGCAGCGGCAGGCACTGCTCGGCGCCCACGCAGCGGTACTGCGAATACATCGCGCCGCCCAGCACGGCCACGGTCTTGCCGAGCAGGGCCTGCGCCGCGGCCGACGCGCCCGCTTCGACGACCACGCCCGCGCCTTCGTTGCCCACCGGCATCGACGCGTCCATCCGGCCGGCCATGGCCTTCATCGCGCCGTCGGGAATGCGCGCGGTGATCACCGGCTTTTCCTTGGTGCCGGCCAGCTTGGCCGTGGACATGTCGGCCGCGCCGAACAGCAGCCCCAGGTCCGACGGGTTGATCGGCGCGGCCTCGATGCGCACCAGCACCTCGTCGGGCCCCGGCGCCGGCACCGGCACGTCGATGAGCGACACCTCCAGCTCGCCGCTGGCCTTGACCAACGAGCGCAGTTGAAGGGCGGTGCGTGCGGTGGCGAGGGTCATGGCATTTTCTCCAACGGGCCTTGGGGGCGGGTTGCGAGTGTAGGCCCCTCAATCAACCCAGTTTTCAAGCCGGAGACCTTCCACTCGCTCGAACTCGCGCAGGTTGTGCGTCACCAGCGTGGCGTCCTCCGCCAGCGCGTGGCAGGCAATCCACAGGCCGTTGGCGCCGATGGGCGTACCGGCCTCCTTGAGCCGGGTGAACTGCACGGCGTAGTGCTCGCACAGCGAGCGGCTCACCTGGTAGAGCACCGGCACCTGCCGCGTCAGTTGGTCCAGGCGGCGCAGAACCTCCGGCTTGCGGGTGCTGCGCTCGGCGCCTTTCAGCAGTTCGGCGTAGGTGAATAACGACATGCCCAAAGCTGCGTCCTCGCCGAGCGAGTTGATCCTTTCGGCCACCGAAGGTGGCTTGTTCTTGATGAGATGGATGAGGATGCTGGTATCGAGCAGATACTTCAAAGGCCCTCCCGGTCCTGCATCGGGGGCTGCTCGGCGCGAGCCTTCTTCCAGCAGCGCGACGAACTCGTCGTCAAACCCGGCCAGCGCCTCCAGCACGGCGGCCCCCCGGTCGGAGGCAACGGGGTGAATCACCAAGTCGCCCTGTTCGTTGCGGCTGATCTCGACCCGGCTGGCGTCAAGGCGGAATTCCTGCGGAATGCGCACGGCCTGGCTGTTGCCGTTCATGAAAACGCGGCTGATCACGGCGGACATGGGTTGCCTCACGAATGTGTGTACATAGACGTGTGTATTTTAGGGGCCCATGGATGTCGGAGCAAGCGCCTCGTCCGCGGCGTCCCTTCACCCACCCTTCACCCGCTCGCTCGCCCCCGCGCCAGCCGCCACACCATGAACCCCAGCCCGGCCACGCCGGCCAGCAGCACAGCCCACAGCAGCCAAGGGCGCAGCGCAGCCTGGCGTTCGGCGGCTTCGGCCTGGCGCGCCACGGCGGCGACCTCGGTCCACTCGCCCAAGGTGGCGCGGCCGAAGCGGGCTCGTTCGTCGTCGAGCGCGGGCACCAGGGTGCTGGCGGGCAAGGCGCCGGGTGGGGCGTCCGCGGCGCCGGCCAGCAGCGCGAACGGGGCCTGGCCCTGGGCGGCGAACACCAGGCTGGCGAGCGCGGCGTGCACCACGAGTTGGGTGGCGGCGGCGTCGAGCGGGGCGGCGCGCTCGTCGGGCAGCACGCGCAGGTAGCGTGCGCTGGTCTGCAGCGCCAGTGGCGGCGAGGTGCTGACCGCGGCACCGCGCTCGAGGCGGTAGAACACGGCGGGGGCGAGTTCGCGCCAGGGCTCGTCGATCTGGTTGCGTGCCTGCAGCCGCACCGGCGCCACGCGCGTGCCGCTGGTCCACCGAAGCTCGAGCTGCACGAGCGGCAGCACGCCCCCCAGGTCGAAGTGCAGCGCACGTTTGGACGCGTCGTCGAGCGCGATCTTGCTGACGGGCTCGGGGCTGGCGCTGAAGGGCAGTTCGCTCGGCGCGTCCAAGGCCACGCGGCGCTGGCGGGCCGCGATGACCTGGGCGCCCGTGATCGTCGGCGCGCTCGGCGGATCGGCCCACACGAGGCGAACGAAGCGCCCGGCGCCACCCGGCAGCACGACCGTCGGCTGCGCCAGCGGCCCGGCGGCCGAGGCCAGCGCCATCACCTGGCCGCTGCCGGCGGCGCGCCAGGTGCGCAGGTCGTCGCTGGTCTCGATGTCGTACGGCGCGCTGAACTCGGCCGGGCCGCTCCAGCGCAGGCGCAGCGCTTGGGGCGGCGGCTCGTCGCTGCGGCGCTCTTTCGGGTCGCCCAGGTCGAACAGCCAACCGGGCGAACCGGCGGCCACCGCCGCGCCGCCCGAGCGCTTGACGCTGATGCGTTCGCCCTGCACCACCACCTCCACCGGCGACGGCCAGGGTTTACCGGCCGCGGGCCGGCGCGGCAGCGGGTACAGCGCCGCGTCGCGTTGCTGCTCGACGTTCTGCGCCTCGGCCGCACGCGGTGCCAGCAGGGCGAAGGGCACGCGTTCGCCGCGAGCGTCGACCACGCGCAGGTCATGCAGGCCGGCCTGGCGGCTGCGGCCGTAGGCGCTGGGCGGCAGCGGGAGTTGCACGAACGCGGCCGGCTGCTGCACGGCCACCGGCGCGCTGTAGCGGAAGGCCGGCTCGGCGGACTGCACGTGCAATGCGGTGGCCAGCAGCACGCCAGAGACGAGCCCCTCAAGTCGCCGCATGGCCCTGCTCCTTCGAAGTACCACCGGTCGGCAACGGTGCGACGTAGCCGATCACCAGCATCAACACACCGACGCCGATGAAGGACACGATGCGCATCACCGTGCCGGGGCCCGACAGGTCGACCAGCAGCAGCTTGATCACCACCGCGGCCAGCAAGGCCGCGCCCACCATCCACGGCAGGCGCATGGCACGCCGGGCCGAGAGCCACATCAGCACCAGCGCGGTGGCGGCCCACAACAAGGTGATGCCGGTCTGCACCGCCAGCGAGTGGACCCACGCATCGAACTCGAACGGCACGCCGCCGAAGTGGTGGAAGGCGCGGATCAGCATCGCGTTGAGCCACACGAAACCTGCCCCGCCCAGCACCGCCGGGGTGAATTGCGGGCGCGCGGCCAGGGTGCCTTTCACAGCATCACTGCGCAGCCACAGCACCACGGCCAGCAGCGCCACGCCGATGCCGAGGTCGAGCGGGTTCAACAGCGGCAGGTACGGCAAGGGCCGCGCCGAGCCGTTGGAAATGAGGTTCGCGAGCAAAGTCCACAGCAGCAGGCCGACCGCCAACACTGCCGCGGCAGCGCCCTGGCAGGCCGAGGGTGCGGCGCTGACCGGCCAACGCCGCGCGGTGGCCGGCCGCGGCAGCCACATCAGCAACGCGGCAGGCACCGCCAGCCAGCCGAGCCAGGCCCAGGCGCTGCTCGTGTCGCCCCAGGTCTCGGTGACGGCACGGCCTTGCAGCGCACCGAGCGCGGCCAGCACCAGCACGCCCAGCGCATGCACCGCGCGCTGCGCAAAAACCGGCCAGCGCGGCGCGGCCCAGCGCAGCACGATCAGGTGCGTGGCCATGGCCAGCGGCCAGGCCCACCACCCGCCGCCGGCCACCGGGCTGTTCAGGTCGAGTGCGCTGGCCAGCACGCCAAGCGCGAGCACTGGCGCATGCGCGAGGGCCGGGAACGCGACCTTCGGCCAATCCAGCCGCGTGGCCAGCGCCGTGCACACCAGCGCAATCGCAGACAAGCCGAGCAGCCAGCCGGCCAACGTGAACGGGTGGTGCACGAACGCGTTGACCTGCACGCCCACCGCGACCACGGCCCACAAGCTGCCCCAGGAGATCAGCAGCGGCTCGGCGAGCGCTTCGGCACGCTCTCGACCCGTCGGCTCGCCTTGCAGCGCCAGCCCGGCACGGCGGACGAAATACGCCGCCGCGAACGAAGCCGCCGCTGCCATCAAGGCGCTGAAGAACCAGGCGTTGAACCAGGTGGTGGGTTCGCCGTGGTGGTCCATCGCCCACAACATCGCACCACCCGCCAACAACAGCAGCGTGTAGCCGAACAGCCGCGGCAGGCCACGCGCTTGCCGAAAACCCAGCCACACCAGCCCCGCGCCTTCGAGCGCCCAGGCCCCAGCGGTGCTGCGGGCGTCGAGCGCGAACGGAATCACCAGCGACAGGAACACGATCGCGATCGCCATGCTGGCGTCGAAGGTCACGGCCAGGCGCGCGCGCGAGCGCATCATGCGGGCCAACAGCACATAGAACGCGGCCATCACCAGCGCCGAGATCGCGGTGCCGTAGGGCGTGCGGTGAACCAGCCCGTGCTGAAGCGCGAAGGTGATGGTGGGCAGGCCGAAGAGCAGGCTGCCGTTGACCCAGCGGTCGGCGCGCAGCGGGCGGGCCGGGTCGCCCTCGCCCTCGCCCTCGCCCTCGCCCTCGTCCGTGTCCGTGTCCGTGTCCGTGTCCGTGTCCGTGTCCGTGTCCGTGTCCGTGTCCGTCAAGCGGCGCGCCGGCATCAACAGGATCGCGTTGAACAGCAGGAAGTGGGCGATCAGGAAAACCTGGCTGCTCAGGTAATGCGAATCGCGGTAGCTCAGCACCCCCCACACGACCGCGACGCCGAAGGTGAAGGCGAAGCCGATCAGGTTCAGCGCGCGCCAGGTCTTGTGCCAGGCCACCGCCGCGATGCCCAGGTTCAGCACCAGGTAGTAGCCAGACAGCGCCACATGGTTGCCGCTCCCGCTGGACACGAGCAGCGGCGTGGCAAAGCCGCCCAGCGCGCCGATCACGGCCAGCGCCTTGGCGTCCTGCAGCACTGCCAGCGCCGCGGCGAGCACGGCCACCAGCACCATCATCGCGAACACCGGACCGATGCCGAGCACGCCGTAGAAGCGGAACGCGACGAACAAGGTCAGGTACAGCACCGCCACCGCGCCGCCCTGCAGCACCTGCGCGTAACCGGGCCGGCTGTGACGCAAACGCCAGCCCAGCCCGAGCAGCACGATGGCGACGGCCGCGATGCCGGCCAGGCGCAATTCCACCGGCACGTGCACATGCTCGCTGGCGTACTTGGCCAGGAAGGCCAGGCCGAGGAACAGGATGCCCACACCCGCCTTGACGATGGTGTTGCCGCCGAACAGCCAGCCTCTGAGGGCGGCGAGGGGGCCGGGCCTGGCAGGTGTTGCGGGGGCTGGCGGCGCGGCCGTACTCGGCTGCTGCCAGGACGCCGGCGCTTGCGAGTTCCACAGCGCGTCTTCGGCAGCGGCGACAGGAACCGAGGCGGCGCTCGACGTTGCCAAAGCCGGCTGCGCTGCGGCGGCCGCCAGCGCGTCTGCCAGGGCGTCCGGCGGCGCGTCTGCCAGGGCGTCCGCCCGTGCGGCCGGCACATCGGCGGCCGTCGGCACGGCCTGAATGGCATCGGGCGCAGCAGCGGCCTCGGCCACCTTGGGCGCTTCACCGGCCGCGCCGCGGCCCGCCCCCTGCAGCCGCTTCAGCGCCTGTTGCAGCGCGCCGATCTGTGTTTGTTGCTGGTGCGAGCGCACCAGCAACCAGCCCAGCAGCGCCCCGGCCGCGCAGCCGAACGCGTCGCCCCACGCCGCCCCCAAGATCGCACCGACGATGACTGCAATGATGAGCACGTGAGACCTTCGAGACTGCGACGCGAAGACTCTAGCAGCGGCTCTTGCGCAAGTTGTGGCGGGCCGGCGCGGTATCGTGCACTGCCCCACAAGGCAGCGCTGCGCGCCACTTCCGCGCCCGGCTGAAGGTGACAATGTGCCGCGCGTCCCCACCCCAGGAGCCCCCTGTGTCCACAACCGCCAACGTCGTCGTCGCCCTGATCGGGCTGGTGCATGTCTACATCCTGGTGCTGGAGATGTTCCTGTGGGACAAGCCGGCCGGGCTGCGCGCGTTCGGCCAGACCCAGGCGGCCGCAACGGCCACCAAAGTGCTGGCCGCCAACCAGGGCCTGTACAACGGATTTCTGGCCGCCGGGTTGTTCTGGGGCCTGAGCCTGGGCGCCGCTGGCACCGGCGTGAAAGTGTTCTTCCTGGGTTGCGTGCTGGTGGCGGGCCTGTACGGCGCGGCCACGGCGAGCAAGAAAATTCTCTACATCCAGGCGATTCCGGCTGCCATCGGGCTGGCGCTGATCTTTCTGTCCTGACCTGCTCCACCGGAGGCGTCCATGATCCTCGACCACATCGGCCTGTCGGTCAGCGACTACGCCAGTGCGCAGGCGTTCTTCGCCAAGGCGCTCGAACCCCTGGGCATCACGCTCGTGAAGGAAGTGGAAGGCTGGTCCGGCTTCGGCCGCCACGGCCAACCGCAGTTCTGGTTCGGCACCGGCGGCAGCTTCAAAGAGGCGCACAAGCCAATGCACATCGCCTTCGCGGCCGAATCGCGCGCGCAGGTGCGTGCCTTCCATGAAGCCGCGCTGCAGGCCGGCGGGAAAGACAACGGCCCGCCCGGCATCCGCACGATCTACCACCCGAACTACTACGGCGCCTTCGTGCTCGGCCCCGACGGGCACAACATCGAAGCGGTTTGCCACGCGCCCGAACCCTGAACGGCGGCGCCGATGACCGATGCCTTCGCGCCAGCACCGCTGCTGGTCGCTTTCGTGCTGGCCAGCCTGGTGTTGGCGGCCACGCCGGGGCCGGGCGTGCTGTACATCGTCACGCACACGCTGGCGCAGGGGCGGCGCGCCGGGCTGGCGTCGGTGCTGGGCGTGGCCTTCGGCAACCTGGGCAACGCGATTGGCGCATCGGTGGGGCTGGCAGCGCTGTTCGCGGTGTCGTCGTTGGCGTTCACGGTGGTCAAGTTCGCCGGTGCGGCCTACCTGGTGTGGCTGGGCATCAAGGCCTTGCGCGCCACGCCGGCCGCAGCCGCCACCGTGGACGTCGGCACACCCGGCCTGCAAGCCGGCCGGATATTTCGAGACGGCTTCCTGGTCGCGTTGCTGAACCCCAAGACGGCGCTGTTCTTCGCCGCCTTCCTGCCGCAGTTCATGCTGCCGGGCGCGTCGCCGCTGCTTCAGAGCGTGGGCTTCGGCGTGACTTTCGTGCTGATCGCGGCCTGCACCGACACCGCTTACGTGCTCGCCGCCAGCGTGGCCGCACCGCTGTTGGCCGGGCTGCGCGGTGGCGCCACGCTGGGGCGCTTGGCCAGCGCGGCCGTGTTCATCGGGCTGGGGGTGTTCACTGCCGCGTCGGGCTCGCGCGGCGCGAAGTAAGGGGTGCTCAGACCCCCAGCTTGCGGTGCTCCAGCGCCGGCAGTTGCGCGCGCACCGACGCGATGCGTGAGGCGTCGACCTCGGCGAACACCAGCCCTTCGCCCTCGTCGAGCACCGCCACCACGCCGCCCCACGGGTCCACCACCATGCTGTGACCGTAGGTGCGGCGGCCGTTCGGGTGCACGCCGCCTTGCGCCGCCGCAATCACGTAACACTGGTTCTCGACTGCCCGCGCGCGCAGCAGCAGTTCCCAGTGCGCCTTGCCGGTGGTGTGCGTGAAGGCCGCGGGCACCGCGAGCAGGTCGCAAGGCGGCTGCATCAGCGCGCGGTACAGCTCCGGGAAGCGCAGGTCGTAACACACGCTCAAGCCGACCCGCAGCTCGGCAGCCTGGAAACTCAGCGGCTGCTGGCCAGCCAGGATGGCGCGGCCTTCGTCGTAACTTTCGCGCCCGTTGTCGTACTTGAACAGGTGGATCTTGTCGTAGCGAGCCACCAGCGCACCGTCGGGCCCGTACACACAACTCGCGTTGAGCACCCGCTGCGGGTCGCTGCTGCGCACCGGCAAGGTACCGCCGATCAACCACAGCCCGCTCTCGCGCGCGGCGTCGGACAGCATCTGCTGGATCGGGCCGTCGCCGGGTGCCTCGGCAATCGCCAGCTTGTCGCGGTCGTTCTGGCCCATCAGGCAGAAGTACTCGGGCAAGGCCACCAGTTGCGCACCAGCGTCGGCGGCGCGGCGGATCAAGGTGAGCGCGGTCTGCAGGTTGGCCTGCACGTCGGGTGTGGACACCATCTGGGCGGCGGCGATCTTCATGCGTCCACCCACTTCGGAGCGATGCGTTCGCCGGGCAGCACGTCGTACGGGTCGGCCCAGCCGGGAATCGCGCGCACGCGTTCGAGCCACGCGGCGATGTGCGGGAAGCGCCCTGTCAACCCATAGCCGCTCTCTTCCACCGGGTAGAACAGGTAGCCGCAGAGCGAGATGTCGGCCACGGTCGGCGCGTTGCCGACCATGAACGTGCGCTGTTCGAGGTGTTTGTCGACGATGTGGAAGGCGCCGTCCAGACGGCTGCGCAGCCACTTCAGCACCACCGGGTCCGGTGCCACCGGGCCGAAGGCGCGCAGGAAGCGGTAGGTCGCCATGTAGCTGGTGAATTTGTGGTTGTCGAAGAACAACCAGCGCAGCACCTCTTGCTGGTCCTCTTCACCCTGGCCGCCGAAGGCGCCATGTTTCTTCGCCAGGTGAGTCAGGATCACGCCCGATTGCGTGAGCCGGCGCGGGCCGTCGTCGAGCACCGGCACTTCACCCATTTCATTGGCACTCTCGCGCCAGCCCGGCTCGCGCGTGGCGCCGTGCATGAAGTCGACGAACACCGGCTCCCAGGCTTGCTGCAGCGCACGCAGCAGGAACGCGACCTTGAAGGTGTTGCCGGACTGACAAAAGCCGTGAAGTCGGTACATGGCGGAGGGCGGTGGCTCAAGGGCGACCAGTATCGCGCGAACCGCCGAGGCGCTCGGCCGGCGGCGCGCGACGGCCCCGTTCACTGCCCCGGATTGGGCGCCGACGCCGCCGGTTCGGGCGGGTCGAGCTCGGGCATCACCGCGTCGGCGGCACGTTCGACCTTGTCCACCTTCGGGTCGGCCCACGGCCCGGTGACGTGGAACTCGCGCGTATTGGCCTGCATGAACGGCCGGCGCAGGAACATCTGGGCCAGGAAGGTGCCCAGCCCGACGGCCGGGTTGATGATGGCGTAGGCCAGCGAGGCGGTGCCGGCATTGATCTCGGGCACCACGACGACACGCAGGTCTTGCGTCTCGCGCGCCAGGTCGGCCTGGCCTTCCATCAGCACCGCGGCCTGCACGCCGCGCATGCGCAGGTTGTTGGTGTGCGCCACACCCTGGGCGATCTTCAGGTCGCCGGCAAAACTGTCGAACGGGAAACCTTCGTCGAACAGGTCGCGAAAGTCGAGCGCCAGCCGGCGCGGCAGCGATTGCAGGCTCAACACACCGAGCAGGCGCGCCGCGCCGGGGTCGACCTTGAGGAACTGGCCGGCTTCGATGTCCACATGGGCGTGGCCCGACAGGCTGGCGTAGTCGATCGTCAGTGGCGAGCCCAACCAGGCCAGCTGGCCGGTGATCTGCCCCTTGCCGCCGCGCACCACCTTGCCCATGCCGAGCCGCTCGAGGTAGGTGCCGCTGTTGGCCAGCGCAAGCTTGAAGTCCATCACCGCACGGCGGCCGATCGTGCCCGGCGCGCCCAGCGCCCACTGGCCGTTGGCGGTGAGCTGGGCCTCCGGGGTGATCAGGTTGAACTTGGCCAGGCGCCACTCGCGCAACGCGTCACGGCCTTCGGTGCGCCCATCCGTTCGCACATCGGCACGCCCTTCGGTGTAGGTGCGGTTGGAAGCGTCGATCTCGAGCCGGCCCAGGCGTTTGCCGCGCAGTTCGAAGTCGTCGATCACGATGTCCAGCGCCGGTGCGGTGGTCGGCTGCTCATCGAGCAGGGTCTCGACCTGGTCGACCTCGCTCTTGGGCAGCGACAGCCGCGACAGGCGCGCGTAGATGCGCCCGGCGCTGGCCGGCCCCGGCGCGGCGCGCGGCTGCGGCGCGCGGTACTCGACGTAGCCTGCCAGCTGGTCGGCTTCGAGGTTGGCGCGCCACTGGCTCTTGTCCAGCGAGCCCTTGTCCAAAGACAGGCGGGCGACCACCTTGCTGAGCCGGCGCGACAGGAACAGCAGGTCTTGCGCACGCAGCGTCAGCGCGCTGGGGCCGTAACCCGGGTCGGCACCGTCGGCCGCCGGCTCGGCGGCCGTTGCCGCACCGACCGCACCCGCGGCACCCACCACAACCGCCGCACGCGGATCTTCGAACAGCTTGTCGTAGACACCCTGCCACACGTCCACATCCAGGCTCGGCAGGTTGATGCCCACCGCCACGCCAGTGGCCGGCGTGGGCGCCGGCTCGCCCACGCCCACGCCGCCGCGCAGCACGCGCGGGTCACCGCCCGACAGGTCGCGCTGGTACTGCGCCTGCAGCAGCGTGCCGAGCTCGACCTTCAGCGTGTCGCGCAGCGGCTGGCCGGCGGCCAGCGATTCCCGCGCCACCGCAGTCTGGTAACGCAGCGCCAGCGGCGCTTCGGCCGCCTTGCGCAGCGGCGTCGGCAGGTCCGAACTCATGCCCACCAGGTTGCTGGTGATCGTCACCTCGGGGTGGCCTTTGACGAAGCCGAGGTCCAGGCGGTACGCCGTCTGGCCTTTCAGATAGGCGGCCAGGCGCGCCACCAGCCCCAGCTCGGGCGCGCGGCGCAGCGCCTCGGCGGTGGTGCTGCCCTGGCCGGTGAAGCGGATGCCCGCGTCGCCCGCACCGGCGCTGGCCTGCGTGCCGCCCTCGAAGTTGAGTTCGCCACCGTAGGCACGCGCGCTGGCGCCGAGCACCGCGAAGCCGCGGCGGTCGAAGTCGACCCGGCCGCGCGCGCCGGCCAGCAGCGGGCTGTCGGGCGTGATGCGCACGTCGTTGCCGGCCAGCAGCAGGCTGCCTTTCACCTCGCTCGCCGGCAGGTCGCGCAGCGGGAGCGTCAAGCCGAGTTGCAGATCGGCCGCGCCCGCGCCGGTGCTCTGCGCCAGCGCCTTGCCGATCCAGCCGCCGACCGGCGTGCTGTTGACGACGCGCAGCATCTCGGCCAAAGGCCCCTGGGCGTGGCCGTCCAGGCTCAGCACCGGGTGGTCGGCCAGGTTCGGAATGCCGCCCTGCAGCCGGCTCCAGGACAAGCCGCCGAGCTGGGCCTGGGCATTGCGGATTTCTAGCGTGCTGCGGTCGATGACCAGCTCGCCGCTGGCGCGCGTGAGCGCCGGCCAGGGTGATTCGTGCGCCGCCTGCGTGGCCGTGGCCGGCGTGCCGGGCACGTAGGCAAAACTCAGGTCGTCGAACTGCGCGGCGATGCGCAATTCGCCCTTGCTGGCCGGCGCGCGGAACGGAAAGTCCCACAGGTCGCCCTTGACGCGAAAGCTCACGTCGGACAGGTTGCCGCCCTTCACCGCCTGTTCGACGTAACGCCGCGTGTGCTCGTCGATGCCCAGCGGCAGGTAGCGCGCGGTGCGCGTGGCCAGCGCCTTGCCGAGCTTGCCGTTGACCTCGATCTGGCCTGGCAGGCGCCCGCCGCGCGCCGTGCCAGTGCCGGCGCCTGTATTCCATTGGGCGCTGAATTCACCCTGCGCATCACGGTTGGCAAAACGCGCGTCCTTGACCTGGACCGAGACCTTGCCGGCCTCCACCTGCCAGGCCAGTTGTGCGCTAAGCCGGTCCAGCGGCAGCAGCGGGTCTTCGAACACCCCCGGGAGCTCGACCGCGCCGCCGATCACACTGAGCAGGGCCGTGCCGCCAGCCTGGTTGGCCTGCAGCTGCACGCTGGCGTTGCGCAGGCCGGGGCGGCCGATCGCGTCAAGCTTGGGCGCGGGCTGCGAGGCGAGCGACAGACCGCCGAGCGCGCCCTTCACCTGGTACTGCGTCGGCGCGTCGAGCGGGCCGCTCCACTGCAGCGCCAGTTCGCTGATCACGCCTTGCGGCTTCACTTCAGCCAGCAGGCGCCGCAGCGCGTCGCCGAGCGGCAGGCTGGCGGCCACCTCGGCCATCACCCCGAGGTCCAGGCGGGCGGTGTTGAAGTCGCCGCCGGTGGAGGGCTCTCCGGGCCGCTGGCGCAGATTCAGGTGCAGGTCGCCCGACTGCCAGCGCAGCCCCGTGCCGGACAAGAAGCCGAAACGCTGGAGCGACAGGCGCAAGCCTTCCGGCGTGCGCTGGCCGACGACCCGGCCCTCGAGCTGCTCCAGGGTGAGCGGCGCGACGTTGGCGGCCAGCCGCAGCGACACCGCCCGCAAGGCCACGTCGGCCGTGCCGCCTTGCAGCTGGCCGTCGCGCACCTCCAGCCAGGCGCGCAGCGCGCCCATGCCCTCGCTCAACTCGAACGGCAGGCTCACGTGGCGACGCAACTCGCGCAGATCGGCACGCGGCAGTTCGGTGTGGACCTCGCCGCTCCAACGGCTCCAGTCGCCCGACCGCGCCAGCAGCGACTGGGTGAAGCGGCCCTGCACGCTGAAGCGGTCGCCCCACTCGGGTGGCGGGGTGGCGTCCAGGCGGATGTCGTGGCGGCGCAGGCCGTTGCGCATGATCAGTTGCACGTCGGTCAGCTCCAGCGCGGGGGCCTGGCGGCGCTCGTCGGTCCAGCGCAGCGAGCCGCCGCGGATCACTATCTCGTGCTGCTTGACGACCCAGTCGGCCGCGTCGGTGTCGCTCTCGCCCGGGCCGCTCAGGTCCAGCCCGGCGACGAAGATGCGCCCGTTGGCATTGCGCCGAACTTCCAGGTGCGCGCCTTCGACCAGCAGTTGCTCGAAGCGCGGCGCCAGCGCCAGCAGCGAATGCGGCGACAGCGCGGTGGCCACCCGGGGCAAGGTCAGCGCAGGGCGCTGCTGCGGGTCCAACAACACCACGTCGCGCAGTTCGATGGCGGGGATCCAGCCGCTGGAGCGCACCTCGATGGCGCCGATCTTCACCGGCACGCCCAGCACCGCGGCGGCCCGGGCTTCGATCTGCGGGCGCCATTGTTCGATGTGGGGCAAAATCGCCCAGTGCAAAACCAGCCAGGCAATCACCAGCAGGCTCAGCAGCAGCGCCAGGGGCCACAGCAACAGCCGCAGCGCCCAGCCCCACGGTGACCAGGGGCGACGGGGCGGGCGGGCTTTGACGGGCGGGATCAGGGACATGAAGACATCGGAGCGCCAGCAGCGGAGGCGACAGGCTTGGACTCGGCGCGCGCTGGGACGTTCTTGGCGTTCTCGGCGCTCTTGGCGTTCTGTGCAGCCAGGGCAGCTTGGGCGGGCCGCGACGGGCGGGCCAATCTAGCACACAGGCGCCGCGCAACCGCATGGATCCCACCTCTGGCTCCACCCCCATCTCCTTGGGAAATCCTGTCGGCTCCGGGGGAAATCCCGAGGCCGCGAAGCCGGCCACCGCACCAGCGCTCGCCGAGCACAGCCGCTTCGTGCAGCGCATCCGGCGCCGTTATGCCGGCCTGCTGCACGAACTGCCGCCGGGTTTGCCCACCCGCGCCAGCATCACCGAGCTGATCGAGCGGCTGCAGCACGACGGCCAGCCGCTCACCCGAGCCCTGCGTGTGGCCCGCCAACTGGTGCTGGAACGCCTGGCGGTGCTCGACGTGGAGCAGGCCGCACAGATGACCGACATCACCGCGGCGATGAC
>JANOQS010000585.1:0-14025 GCA_031414975.1 Methylibium sp.
CCCATGTCGCGCAGCGGGTAACCCTCTTCGTTCAGCACGCCGAGCATCGCGTAGCGGTGGATGATCAGGCGCGCCAGGTAGGCCACGGTGGAGGGCCAGGTCTGCTGGCGCCGTTCGCCGTGCGGCAGGCCGGGCACGAAGGCCATGAAGTGGCCCAGCGGCTCGGCGTAGTTCAGCAGCTTGCGCAGCTTCATGCCGATCCAGGCCGGGTCGATCACGCGCATGTCGAGCGACAGCAGGCGCGCCAGCCCGTCGAGCGCGCGCGGGTAGTTGCCCGAGAAGCCGACCGCGCACGGGCGCGTGACCGGGGTGCGGTCGGGGCCGGGCAGCGTGATCTCCTTCAGCGTGAGCGTGAAGGTTTCACCGGTGGCCGGGTTGTCCACGTCGACCGCCCAGGCCAGCGTGCCCGATGGGCCTGTGCGTGGCTCGTCGATGCTGAACATCGCATCCATCACCGGCGTGGGGCCGCTTGTGGGTCCACTTCGGCCCTTGTGCGGCAGCGCCTGCAACTGCTCGCAGCGCCAGCGGATCACCGCGGCGGTGGCCGCCACCACGCCGGGGAACAGGCGGCGCTCGCCGTGCGGCGGGAACGGCATCTCGAAGCTGCGCTCTTCGGCCACGGTGGCCAGCGCGTCGAGCTTGAGCTGCAACCACGCCGGGTCGTTGGCGCGCAGGTCCATCGACAAGGTCTTGGCCAGCGCGCCCAGCCCGCGCGGCTGCTCGGCGCCGTTGACCCACACCTCGAAGGGTTGTGGCGGCCCGCCGTCGGTGCCGGCCAGTTCGCCGACGAACAGCGCGAAGTCGCCGAACGGGTGGTGCACCATGAAGGTCCAGGCCGGGTTGCCCGACGGCAGTTCGGGCCGCCCCGGCCAGCGCAGCGACGACAGCACCGGAGCGGGCAGCCGCTCCAGCGCCAGGCGCCGGTTCGCGTCACCCAGTTGCAGCGGCGCGGCCGGCGCGGTGTTGGTTGCCGCACCCGCCACGCTCGACACGCTCAGCACCGAGCCGAGCACGCTGTTGGGCCGGTAAGTGGCCAGCCCTTTGAGGCCAGCCTCCCAGGCCTGCAGGTACAGGTTCTGGAACTCGGCATACGGGTAGTCGGCGGGCACGTTGACGGTCTTGGAGATGGCGGTGTCGACGAACGGCGCCACCGCGGCCACCATCAGCGCATGCGCCTGCGCGCTCATCTCCAGCGCGGTCACGAAGGCTTGCGTCAGCGGCGCGTCTTCGCCTTTCAAGTGGCGGTACAAGCGCCACGCGTGGTCTTCGACCGCGTACTCCTTGACGGTGCCGTCGGCCATGCGCTTCTTGCGCGTGTAGCTCCAGCTGAAGGCGGGCTCGATGCCGTTGCTGGCGTTGTCGGCAAACGCCAGGCTGATGGTGCCGGTGGGTGCGATCGACAGCAGGTGCGAGTTGCGCAGGCCGTGCGCGCGGATGCGCTCGCGCAGGCGTTGCGGCAGGCGCGACGTGAAGGTGGCGCCGCTCAAGAACAGGTCGGCGTTGAAGAGCGGGAACGCACCGCGCTCGCGCGCCAGCGCGGCCGAGGCGTCGTAGGCAGCGTCGCGCAGCAGTTCGGCGATGCGGCGCGCCATCGTGCGCGCGGGTTCACTGTCGTAGCGCAGGTTCAGCATCACCAGCGCATCGCCCAGGCCGGTGAAGCCCAGGCCGATGCGGCGCTTGTTGCGCGCTTCGTCGTGCTGCTGCGGCAGCGGCCACACGGTCACGTCGAGCACGTTGTCGAGCATGCGCGTGGCCACTTGCGCGATGTGTGTGAAGGCGGCCTCGTCGAAGTGGGCGGCGGGCTCGAACGGGTCGCGCACGAAGCGCGTCAGGTCGATCGAGCCGAGGCAGCAGCAGCCGTACGGAGGCAGCGGCTGTTCAGCGCACGGGTTCGTGCTCGCGATCGTCTCGCAGTAGCTGAGGTTGTTGTCTCGGTTGATCGAGTCGAGGAACAGCACACCGGGTTCGGCGTGGTCGTAGGTCGATCGCATGATCTGGTCCCACAGCTCGCGCGCACGCAGCTTGCGGTAGACCCAGAGTTCGTGGCCGCTGTGGCCGTCGGACTGTGGAGCTTGCGAGCTGCGCTGGTACGCGCCGGCAGCCTTCTGCGCCGCGCCGGGCTCGGCACGGTGCACCAGTTCGATGTGGGCATCGGCCTGCACCGCCTGCATGAAGGCGTCGGTCACGCCGACCGAAAGGTTGAAGTTCTTCAGGTCACCGTGGTCCTTGGCGTGGATGAACTCCTCGATGTCGGGGTGGTCGCAGCGCAGCACGCCCATCTGCGCGCCGCGGCGCGCGCCGGCGCTTTCGACCGTCTCGCACGAGCGGTCGAACACACGCATGTAGCTGACCGGGCCCGATGCGCTGCTGCGCGTGCTGCCGACCCACGCGCCGCGCGGGCGGATGCGCGAGAAGTCGTAGCCCACGCCACCGCCGCGCCGCATGGTCTCGGCCGCTTCGGTCAGCGCGGTGTAGATGCCAGGGTGGCCGTCTTCGGGCTGCGAGATCGAGTCGCCCACCGGCTGCACGAAGCAGTTGATCAAGGTGGCGGAGAGGCCCGTGCCGGCGGCCGACTGGATGCGCCCAGCGGGAATGAAGCCGCCTCTGAGCGCCTGCACGAACCGCGCCTCCCACTGCGCGCGCTCGGTGGCGGCTTCGGGCTGAGCCAGCGCACGGGCCACGCGCTGGACCACGGCATCGGTGGAGTCTTCGCCGTCCTTGGCGTACTTCTCCAGCAGCACTTCTTCGCTGATGGCCTGAGCGGGCAGGTTGTGCTCGGTGTGCGGCGATGTCTTGTCGGCCTGGTGCATGCGACGGTTTCCTTGAAATGGGAACGCAAGGCGTTCGCGGAGCGCGACTCGCCATTTGACCTGAATCAGGGCCCCTGAAGGCGGCGGGGTTGATCACGCCGCGTCAGCAAATGCATCACCAACTCGCGCACGCTGCGAATCTGCGAGCCAAACGGCAACGCGCCCACGCCGCGGAAGAACAGGCCCTTGTCGATATCGCCGCGCAGGGCGGCCGCGAGTTGCGTGTCGATGCAGAACTGGCCCCACCCCGACAGCCCGTCGCGCAGCCCGCATTGCGCCAGGCAGTCGAACGCCAAGGTGCAGCGCGGCTTCACATGCACCACGGCCTGCGGCCTGGGCTCGGCCTTCAGGTAGTTCTTCAGCCACGGCGTGGCCACGGCACGCGCCGGCAGGCCGGCCACGCTGGTGAACTCGACCATGTCGTCGTCGCTCGCCTCGGCCAGCACGCGCTGGAATTCGGGGTGGGCATCGCCCTCCAGCGTGACCGCGAACGGCGTGCCGATCTGCACCGCAGCCGCGCCCAGCGCCTGCACGCGCGCAATGTCTTCGAAGCTGCGAATGCCGCCGGCCGCGATCAGCGGGATGGCCTTCTCGATGCCCGACGCGCGCAGGAATTCGAGCACCTGCGGAATGACGTTCTCGAATTCGAAGCGCGGGTCGTTCAGGTCGGCGATCTTCGCCGCGCCCAGGTGCCCACCGGCCAGGCGCGGGTGTTCGATGACGATCGCATCCGGCAGGCGCTTCTTGCGCTCCCACTTGCGCACCAGCAACTGCACGCCGCGTGCGTCAGACAGGATAGGCACGAGCAACGCGTTCGGATGGTCCTGCGCCAGATCCGGCAGGTTCAGCGGCAGGCCGGCGCCCACTACCACGGCGTCGATGCCGCACTCGAGCGCGCGCGTGACCGAGGGGCCGTATTCGCTCACTGCGCGCATCACGTTGATGGCCAGCAGGCCGCGCCCGTCGGCGAGCAGGCGTGCGGCGCGGATCTCGCGCTCCAGCGCTTCGAGATTGACTTCGTTGATCGCCTTTTTGGCCGCCTGCGTGGCCGCCTTGCCGGGGGCCAGGTCCTTGGTGCGTTCCATCAGGTCGGGGTGGTGGCGCCGCAGGTCCACCGACGAGATCGTGCCCACGCCACCGAGCGCAGCCACGCTGCCGGCCAGCCGGTGCGCCGACACGCCCACGCCCATGCCACCCTGCACGATGGGCAAGAGCGTGCGCCCGCCAAGGTGCAGCGGGGCGAGGCCGCTGTTGTGCAGCTGGGCCATCGGGTCTCCGACGATGTCGATGTCTGCGGGGGCTGTGATGAAGGTCATGAAAGTCGCGACAAGGCTCAAGCGCGCCGCGTAGTGGCAACCCACGCACACTAGGGTTCGGGCGCCGGTACGGGCTTGACGAAGGTCAAGGGCTTGCTCAGTTGGCAAGCGCGAGCTACGGGGTTAATGAAATGCCAGTTAAGAAATCACAACACGTTGTATTTAATAGACTTTCGGTATATTGTTAGATTTTTTCCGATCACGCCGAAATGCTGGAACTCCGACCCAACGCCGCACGCCAGTACATCGACTCCGTCTCGGTGTTCGAAGCGCATGAAGAAGCCCTTGCCGAGGCGGCTCAGGTGCGTGGCGGAATGTATTGGCACAAAGGGCCGCCGTCAGCACCCGAGGCTGCGTACCTGGTGCGCACATCGCCGAGCGGCGGCGAGAAGAGCCTGGGGCTCAGAACCTCCGAAACCGAGCTCATCCATGACCGATTCCATGAACGAAAGCGCATCAGCAGCGAGCGCTTGGCCGGCCTGAAGGCAGCGCTCGAAGACCACCGCCGCATGAACAAGGCCCTGCGCGTCGGGCGCGTCGACCCGCTCATTGTCGACATCCTGAATCGTCTGGCGGCGTCGAAGCTCGGCGAGCACTTCAGGGTCGTCGGCACGCACGCGCTGTATGCGTATGAAGCGGCGGCCAGCGTCAGGTTCGATGCCGACGCCGTGGCCACCCGCGACATCGACTTGCTCTGGGACACCCGCAAACGGGTCCAGTTCGCCACTCGGCTTGCCAGGATCGACAGTTCGATGCTCGGCGTTCTGAAGAAGGTCGATACGAGCTTTCGGGTTCGCACGGGTCAGAAGTACACCGCAGTCAACAAGGACGGCTTCGAGGTCGACATCATTCGCCGCGAGCCGGTCGATGGTGATCCCCACCCGGTGCGCCTCAGCGCCGACGAGGACGACTTCTGGGTCGCGCAGGCACCCAACGCGGACATCCTGCTCGACTCGCCACCGTTTTCTGCCGTCATCGTCGCCAGCAACGGCGACATGGCGCGCATGAACACCTTGCACCCGCTTGCATTCGCCAGGCTCAAGCGCTGGATGTCGCAGCTGCCGAGTCGCGAGCCGCCCAAGCGTGGGCGCGACGCGCTGCAGGCTCGGGTTGTCGAAGAAGTGGTCAATCGTTACCTGCCGCAGTGGGCTTCGGGCGCCGCTTTGCCGGAGATTCCACAGGCTGGGGTGGGTTCGGCCGGTGTCACCACCGGCCTCTCTGTGCCGTAGTCGGAAAACGCGGCGCCGGCCACAACTCCACAATCGCGGGAGCGGCGTGTCGCGTTGCCGTGGTCGTCCATCCGCCAAGCGGCGGCCAGCACCAGCAGGGTCGGCGCCAAGCCAACTGTTTTCGTGGACCACACAGCCCACCTTCGCGCTTTGGGCTCGCAAACCAGGGCCATGGGAGAATTGCAAGGCGAGTCCAGGAGAAACCTACCCCACCCCCGCCGTTGCTCGCAGCCATGCCGGAGAGCGCTGAACACATGGCCCATCGCGATACCCGATGAACAAGCAGCTCCTCAGTGAACGCGACATCTGCACCAAGTTCATCACGCCTGCGATCGAGCGTGTTGGTTGGCAGACGCATCAGTTCCGCGAGGAGGTCAGTCTCACAGCCGGCCGGGTCATGGTGCGCGGCAACCTCGCTGCGCGGGTCAAGAGCGTAGATGCGCCCGGCGGCCCGAAGCGTGCCGACTACGTGCTGTACGCCCGGCCCAGCGTTCCGCTGGCCATTGTCGAGGCCAAGCAAAACCGTTTCAGCGTCGGCCATGGTATGCAGCAAGCGCTGGCCTACGCCGAAATGCTCGACGCCCCCTTTGCGCTAAGTTCGAATGGCGACGGCTTCCTGATGCACGACCGGACTGGCTTGGGCTCTGCCACGGAACGCGAGCTGTCGCTCGATGACTTTCCCACGCATGCCGAGCTATGGGCGCTGTACCTGCGTTGGAGGGGGCTCGACACACCGCGGGCCATAGAGCTCGTCGAGCAGCCGTACCACACCGACACCACGGGCAAGGAGCCGCGCTACTACCAACGCGTTGCGGTTAACCGCGCAATCGAGGCAGTCGCCAAAGGCCAGAACCGAATTCTGCTGGTCATGGCCACTGGCACCGGCAAGACCTACACCGCGTTCCAGATCATCTGGCGCCTGTGGAAAGCCAAGCAGAAGCGCCGCATCCTGTTCCTCGCAGACCGCAACATCTTGGTTGACCAGACCATGAGCCAAGACTTCGCTCCTTTCGGCGAGGTGATGCACAAGATCACCAATCGCGAGGTGAAGCGCAACTACGAGATCTACCTTGCGCTTTACCAAGCCGTCACGGGCAAGGAAGAGTGGAAACAGATCTATCGGCAGTTTCCGGCTGATTTTTTTGACCTGGTCGTCGTGGACGAGTGTCATCGCGGCAGCGCCGATGACAACTCCGCCTGGCGCGATGTGCTCGACTATTTTTCTGGCGCCACGCACCTCGGCCTGACTGCCACGCCGAAGGAAGAAAAGGACATCAGCAACATCAACTATTTCGGTGAGCCGGTCTATACCTATTCACTTCGACAAGGAATCGATGACGGGTTCCTCGCACCCTACAAGGTCATCCGCATCGTCACCGACAAAGATGCGCTCGGATTCACCCCCGAAGACGGTCAGCGCGACAAACTTGGCCAGTTGATCGAGCGGCGCCAGTACAACACCAAGGACTTCGACAGACACCTCGTGCTGACGCGCCGTACCGAGCTGGTGGCGCGGCGCGTGTGGGAATACTTGCGCGCCACCGACCCCAAGGCGAAAACCATCGTGTTCTGTGACGACCAGGATCACGCGGAACGCATGCGCCAGGCGCTCGTCAAGATCATTCCGGCGGCGACAGCCAACCGCAAGTACGTGATGCGCATCACGGGCGACGATGCCGAAGGCAAGTCCCAGCTCTCGTACTTCATCGACAACGACGAGCCCTATCCGGTGATTGCCACCACGTCGAAGTTATTGACCACGGGCGTTGACGCCAAGACGTGCAAGCTCATCGTGCTGGACCAGAACATCAATTCGATGACGGAGTTCAAGCAGATCATCGGGCGCGGCACGCGCATCCGCGAGGACTATCGAAAGCTGTATTTCACGATCATGGATTTCAAGAACGCTACGCGCTTGTTCCATGACCCCAAGTTCGACGGCGACGCGGTGTCTGTCTACGAACCCAAGCCAGACGAGCCGGTGGTGCCGACCGAGGCCACCGAGGAGGAGGCAGTTCCGCCGACACTTTTTGCTGGCGAACCAGAACCGCCGTCCTACGTAGGGCCGCCGGGTGGTGAGAACGGTGGAGAAGCCCGCACCAAGTACATCCTGGACGATGTGGCAGTGCGCACAGCCATCGAGCGAACCCAGTACCTCGATGCCGAAGGCAAACTCAAGACGGCGGAGTTCCGTGTTCATCTGAAGGATGAGATTCGAAAGGCGCTGCAAGCGCAGTTCGGGTCGCTCAATGACTTCTTGCGCCGCTGGAGTGCGGCGCAGCGCAAGCAAGCCATCCTCGATGAGCTGGCCGATCAAGGCGTGCCTCTCGAGATGCTCGAACAAGCCGTGCCACAGAGCGACGACCTTGACGTATTCGACCTCGTTGCTCATATCGCCTCTCGGGCAAGTGTTGCTGCAATCACCGGCATCCGCACGGAGGAGCGATTTGAAATGAAGGCGCCCAAGACTGAACTGATTTCAAACCTTAGCCTCAGCGGCACGTTGCCAGCGGCGCATGACTCCGCGCCGCTCGCCGCACTGCTGGCACGCAATCCAAATGGCATCGCCGCCAGATCACTGTGGAGCGCCTCGGGTCTGGAAATCGACGCCTTCTACCGGCAATTGAAGGTCGAAATGGCGCGGGGTTGGATCGTGCAGCCCGAAGTGGCAAGAGTGCGCGAAGTCGCCACTCGCTGAGCCAAGGGCGACAACCCATGGCGCGCAAGCCCGCTCCGTCAACGCCTCCCAAAGGATTGGCTCCCCCCTCATTCGCAGAGCCGCCGGCGGGCTATGCGGTCTGGCTGGCCGAGCTGAAGGCGCGCATTCAATCGGCCCAGCAGCGTGCCGCGGTGGCGGTGAACCATGAACTGGTGTCGCTGTACTGGCACATCGGGCGCGACATCCTGGCGCGCCAGGCTGAGCAGGGCTGGGGTGCCAAGGTGATCGAGCGGCTGGCCCACGACCTGCATGCCGCCTTTCCGCAAATGAAGGGCTTTTCACGCGCCAACCTGATGTACATGCGCGCCTTCGCCGAGGCCTGGGCCGACGGCGAAATCGTCCAACAGCTTGTTGGACGATTGCCCTGGGGCCACAACCTGGTGCTGCTGACCAAGCTGAAAGACGCACCGATGCGCCGCCGGTATGCACAGCGCGCCATGGAGCAAGGCTGGTCGCGCAACGTGCTGGCGCTGCACATCGACACGCACACCCTGGCGCGCGAAGGGAAGGCCGTTACCAACTTCGTGGCGTCGCTGCCGGCGCCGCAATCTGACCTGGCGCACAACACACTGAAGGATCCGTATCTCTTCGACTTCATGAGCATTGGGCCGGAGGCGGACGAACGTGCGATCGAGAATGCGCTGGTTCAGCACATCTCACGGTTCTTGCTTGAACTCGGCGCCGGCTTCGCCTTCGTCGGCCGCCAGGTGCACCTGGAGGTGGGCGGCGACGACTTGTACATCGACCTGCTTTTCTATCACCTCAAGTTGCACTGCTACGTGGTGGTGGAGCTGAAGGCCGGCGCCTTCAAGCCAGAACATGCCGGGCAACTGGGCTTCTACCTCACGGCGGTGGATACGCAGGTCAAGGCGGAACAGGACGGCCCGACCATCGGGCTGCTGCTGTGCCGAACCAAGAATCGCGTGGTGGCTGAGTACGCCTTGCGTGACTCGAACAAACCCATCGGTGTGGCCGAATATCAGTTGGTCGAAGCCTTGCCCGAGGACTTGCAAACCAGCCTGCCGAGTGTCGAGCAGATTGAGCGCGAACTCGGTTCGCATGATCGCGACTCGATGGACGAGGCCCCATGAACAGACCGCCAAGACCCTCGGAGGCCTGAAGCCCATGCACGTGCACCGCCTCAAGCTGCCGCGCTTTCGCAACTTGGTGGACTTTGAAGTTCGCTTCACCGACAAGGTAGACGACGCCGCAGCGCCCGGCGGGCAACGCCACTTCAACAGCCATGCCGTCATCGGCCAGAACGGCGCCGGCAAGAGCAACCTGATCGAGGCGCTGATCACCATCTTCCGCGATCTGGACCTTGGCAATGTCGCGACGCTGGACTACGAGCTGGACTACGAGATTCGCGGTCACCGCATCGGCGTGAGCGCGGTGAGTGGCAAACGGCCGGGCGTGACAATCGACGGTGAGCGCGCCACCGCCGGCCGCTTGAAAGACGAGGCGCGGGAACTATTGCCGTCGAACATCTTCGTGTACTACTCCGGCCGCAACGAGCGTATCGAGCGCTTGTTCCGTGAACCCCAGGATCGCTTCAACAAAAGGCTGGAGATCACGGCCGAAGAATACGTGCCTGAGCATTTGCTGCAGGGCTTCAGCGACGTGAATGCGCAGGCCGAAGCCATCGCGGCGCACCGCAAACGCGAGGACAGGCGCCGCGCAAATCTCGGCGAAGACCAACTGCGACGGCTCTTCTATTGCCGCGGCGGGCACAGTCAGTTGGTGTTGCTGGCCTGCCTGCTTGCGAAGGACGAAACATTCTCAGGGTTGCTTGAGCAACTGGGCATCCTGTCACTCGACTCTGCGCTGTTTGTCCTGAAGCAGCCACACCGCCTGCGCGGCAAGCTCGACGAACGAGACGTGCGCGAAGGCGACAGTCGTTTCTGGTACGCCCGCGGTAATGTGGTGAGCGAGTTTCTCGACAAGCTTTGGCAATTGGCCGTGGCACCGATCGACGAAGAGGTGCCCAGGCAAGTCGATTTTCGCGGGCGCACCGAGCAGCAGAAGCAACTCTATCTTTTCCTCCCCAGCCAGGAGAAGCTGCGGGAGCTGGGCGATGCGGTAGGCGAGAGCAACTTCTTCCGCTATGCCGAAGGGGCGTACATCGGCGACCTGATCGACGAGGTTCGCATCACGGTGCAACACAAGGAGGCCGATGGCACGATCAGCTTCGACCAGTTGAGCGAAGGGGAAATGCAGTTGCTCACGGTACTGGGGCTGATGCGCATCACAGCCCATGACCACTGCCTGTTCCTTCTAGACGAACCCGACACGCACCTGAATCCGTTGTGGAAGCTGCGCTACTTCGACGAGATCGAGAAGATGGCGCGGCGCCAGGAGAGCGACACCCTGGCGGGCGATTCACAGATCATCGTCACGACTCACGACCCGATGATGATCGGCGGCCTTCGACGCGAGCAGGTGCGCATCCTGCGACGGGAAGGTGGCCACTCGGTCGTGGACACGCCGACAGAACATCCGCAAGGCATGGGCGTTGCCGGCCTGCTCAAGAGCGAGATGTTCGGCCTGCCTTCGACGCTCGACACACCAACGCTGGCCAAGCTACAACGACGCAACGACCTGCTGGCCCTGAAGGCGCACACCGAACTGTCGGAGGAGCAAGCAGCAGAACTCGAGGCCCTTCGCACGCATCTCGATGACCTTGGCTTTTCGCGCGAGTACCGCGACCCGATGTACCAGCTTTTCATCCAGGAGATGGTCAAGGCACGCAGCCAGCCGCTGAACGCTCTCATGACGCCGAGCGAGTTGGCGGCGCAAGAGGCGCTGGCCAAGGAGGTGGTCACCAAGCTCGTGAAGCGCGAGCGCACGGACGACTTGTCGGCGCTGGCCCAAGAGTTGAAGAAGTTGGTGGGTTGATCGATGCGAAAAGTCGTGATTCGGGGCACCCCACCTCAAGACTGGATCGACGCGGCGGCCGCGGTGACAGCGCAATTGCGGCTTGCCACTACACCGGAAGATCGTCAGGCGATCATCGAACAGCGCAAGACTTTGTGGACCGACGACCGGATTCGCGGCTGGTTGCTCAAGCAGTTTGCAAACAAGTGCTGGTACACCGAGGCACAGGATGCGGTGTCCTCGATTCACGTTGACCATTACCGGCCGAAGGGTCGCGCCAAAGATTTGGATGGCAGCATGTGCGAAGGCTATTGGTGGCTTGCCTTTGATTGGAGCAACTACCGGATCTGCGGTCAGTTGATCAATGTGAAGAAGCAGGATCTCTTCCCGATCACCGAAGGCGCCCGAGCGACTTGCGACGACGGCGTGTCGCTGCAACTTGAGGCGCCGCTCGTGATCGACCCGAAGACGGAACAGTCGCGTCTGATCTCCTACGAGAAGGAGGACGACAGTTGCCTGGCGGTGGCGTCCGGCGGCGTCAGCACGGCAGACAAGAACCGCGCAGACCAGACCATCGACATCTTGGGCCTGAATCGCCGCGACCGCCTGACCCAGAAGCGCACCGACTTCTGGGACAAGTGCCTGCAGTCGATTGCTGACTACCAAGGCGCCGACGGGCCACAGGCGATCCGGTGGGTAATTCAGGCCATGGCGTTGAATCGCATCAAAGAGATGGTTGCGTACACAGCAGAGTTTTCGTCGGTGGCAGAGGCTTGTGTGCGAAAGAAGGGGCCAGAGGCATTGGTGGCGCAGGTGTTCTCGATGACGCCGGCAGGGGGAGCATAGTGCTATGCCCCGCCTCGGCGGCGAGCGCGACACGGCGCTTGCGCTGACCTGGCTGCGCCGTCTTCCAGTTTGATCGGGTAGATGTGCAGGCGGTTGCCGTCGTAGTGGTTGGCCCCGATCTTTAGCTCGACCTTCACCGATGCGCAGAATGTCGGCTGAGTGAAAGCGACTCAGGAGTAAAGCGGCTCGCGTGGATGCTGCCGCGCCTTGGCCCCCGGCCCGAGCGCCGAGTCGACTTCGTTGAAGATGCCACTGCCGTCGTCCACCGGCGCCGCATCGAACGGCCCGGTGCCGCTGTGGTCGGCGCGTGATGCCGGCACGAACGCGCCGCTGCGCACGTCGAACACATGCACTTCGCCGTCTTCGATCACATAGTGCCAGCCGTGCAGTGCCAGGCGCCCGGCCTCGACGCGCTCACGCACCATCGGGTAGCCCATCAGGCGTTCGAGTTGCAGCACCACCGAGCGCTGTTCGGTGCGGCGAAGCGCTTCGGGGGTGACCTGCACCGGCAGCGCGGCTTCGCGGCCGAGCTCGAGCCAGGCAGTCAGGTTGGTCGCTTCCGGTGCGGTCTCTTCATACAAGGCGCGGATGCCGCCGCAATGGCTGTGGCCGCAGACGATGATGCGGCTGACGCTCAGGCGCAGGACCGCGAACTCGATCGCGGCGGCGGTGCCGTGATAGCCGGCTGAACCATCGTGCGGGGGCACGAAGGCGCCGACGTTGCGGACCATGAAGAGCTCGCCCGGGCCGGCACCGGTCAGCAGATAGGGCACGAGGCGCGAATCGGAGCAGCCGATGAACAGCGCGTTCGGGTGCTGGCCGTCGGCCATCAGCGCTTCGAACTGGCCCTGGACGCCGGGGAAGGTGTCGTCGTGAAAGCGGCGCAGGCGCTGCAGCAGTTCGTCCGGCATCGTGCAAGGCCTGGCGTTGCCGTCGTGAGTTGCAGTCGCCGCCGCTACTGAACCAGCGGCGTGTCGGCTGCGTCCAGGTCCACGCCGACGATCACGGCCTGGCCGGCCAGCAGTTGCAGGTACTGGCGCAGCGCCGTCACATAGGTCTGCTGGCGCAGCGCCATGGCCACCGCACCGCGCACCGCCTCGAAGGCCTGGGCCGTGCCGGGTTCGCGCTCCAGCACCTCGACCACGTGCAGGCCGAAGCGGCTGTGCACCAGGCGCGGCAACACACCCACCTCGACATGGCCGAACAGCTCGCGCGCGAACTCCGGGGCGCAATCGGTGGCGCTCAGCCAGCCGAGGTCGCCGCCTTGTGCGCCGCTGGGGCAGTTGGACAGTTCGCGGGCCGACGTGCCGAAGCCGTCGCTGTCGCTGCTGCCGGCTTTGCCGTCGTGGCAACGCACGTCGAGCAAGCAGGCTTCAGCGCGGTTGCGCAGTTTCACCACGTCCATGCCCGGCGTCACGGCGAACAGGATGTGGCGCACCTGCACACGCTCGTCGGTGCGGTAGCGTGCCGGGTGGGCCGCAAAGTGGCGCCTGCACGCTTCGTCGGACGGATCGGGCAACTGCAACTCGCGCTCCAGCAAGGCATCGACGGCGGCCGACGCAGCCTGGCTGATCGCACCGTCGATCGGCGCTTCGTCCGCCGCGTCGAGCAGGCCGGCCCGGATGGCCGCCTGGCGCAGCAACTCGGTGCACCCGCGCTGGCGCAGGTCTTCGAAGCCCAGGTGTTCGTGCGCGCCATTCAAAGCCACCCCGTTGATGCGGGCAATGGGGTGCAGCGACGGTGTTTGCGCCACGGCGCTGATGTGGGTGGTTTCGGCAAGCATGGTGGGGTCTCCGCAAAGGGTCGTGTCACGGTCCGCGTCAGGCGACGGCGTCAAATGCCAGCATCAAACGCCAGCATCAAACACCGGCATCAGGCTGGCGCGGCAGGTTGTGGCCGGCCGGTACGTTCAGGCGCCGGCTGCGCACCACCTGGTGCGGGCGGAACAGGAAGGCGATCGTTGCA
Source organism: Methylibium sp. (assembly GCA_031414975.1). GTDB lineage: Bacteria > Pseudomonadota > Gammaproteobacteria > Burkholderiales > Burkholderiaceae_C > LGRD01. Next base: position 13,760 of record JANOQS010000585.1, read on the forward strand.
AACCCGCTCCACACGTGTACCAGCCGGCTGAACGGGAACAGCAGGAAGATCGTCATGCCGAAGACGATGTGGAACAGGTAGGGCCACGGCAGACCGGCCAGAGCGCTGGCATCGACCGGCCGCAGCGTGACGATTCGCTGCGCCCAATCGGCCAGGATCAGCATCACGCTGCCATCGGCGTGCTGCCATGAGAACGGCAAGGTGATCAGGCCCACCACGAGCTGCACCCACAGGATCACCAGCACCGCGATGTCGGTTCGGTGGCT
>JANOQS010000586.1:0-7620 GCA_031414975.1 Methylibium sp.
GAGCGTGTTCCACACCAAGTTCGGCGAGGGCGTCATCGTCACGCTCGAAGGCCACGGCGACGATGCCCGCGCGCAGGTCAACTTCGGGCGCCACGGCATGAAGTGGCTGGCCTTGTCGGTGGCCAAGCTGACACCGGTCAACTGAGCACGCAGCGGCCGGCGCGGTGTCGGCGGGCCGTCAAGTGGTCAAGTGGTTCAGCGGCTGATCACACGCCCACGTCGTCGATCTCGCGGTACACGTCGCGCATCCACATCTTCAGGCGCTGGCGGTCCATCAGGCCCAAGGTGGCGGGCTGCTGGTCGGAGCTTCCCTGGGCCTTCCAGAAGCTGCTGCTGCCGGCATCGACCTTGTTGATCACGCTGTCGTGCAGGCGCTTCACGGTGATCACCTTGCCGCCGAGTTGCAGCGCGCGGGCTTGTTCGCCACTCTGCTCCAGCGCATCGAAGTCGTTGCCGCGCACCTGGTTGCGCACCAGCACGTACTTCAACCCGGTGCCAAAGCGGTCGAGCAGCTTGCGCAGCAGGTCCACCGAGTCCTTGCCCGAATCCATCACGTGCCAGTAATACAACGGCAGGCCCACTTCGTCGGCCAGGCCCAGCACGCCGGAATCGTCCATCCACTTCACCAGCGGCTCGTGCGTCTGCGCCGCCAGATCCACCAGCACGCGGCGCTCGGGCAGTTCGACGGCAGCCTCGACGATGCTGTCGAGCGCTTCGAAGCGGTCCACCACCACCGGCGACGCGTAGCCGGAATAGAAGCGCATCAGCGCACCGTGCGAGCGGTCGGTGTCGAAACCCAGGAACGGGATGTTGCGGTCGATCATGTACTGCGCCAGCACCCGCGCCATCAGCGACTTGCCGACCCCGCCTTTTTCACCGCCGACGAAATGAATGTTGGCCAATCGATCCTCCGTGTGTTGTTGCGAGCGCATTCGATTATGTCGCGCTGGCACGTCCGTCATGCCACCGTCACGAAACTGCCACGGCAGTTTCATCGTTGCCTTCCAGCATCGCGGGTTGAACTTCTCATCTCCCAGCCGTAGCGAGGAATCCATGAACCGATCTGCAGACCCAGCCGCCCAGCATGACGACGACGCCGACCTGAACCGCTCCGGCAATCCCAGCTTCAATGCGGTGCTCGACGCGCGCCTGTCGCGCCGCTCGATCCTGCGCGGTGGCGTTGGTACGGCTGCGACGGCCGTTCTCGGCAGCTGGACGCTCGCTGCCTGCGGCGGCAGCGACGACGACCCGGCGCCCGCGCCCGCTTCGACGACCATCAACTCCCTGTCCTTCGCCGCCGTGCCCAAGAGCGTGGCCGACACGGTGCTGGTGCCCACGGGCTACGCCGCCACCGCGATCTACGCCCTCGGCGACCCGCTGACCGCCACCACGCCGGCCTACAAGAACGACGGCACCGACACCGACTTCGACAACCGCGCCGGCGACCACCACGACGGCATGGAGTACTTCGGCCTGAACGCGGCCGGCACCGCCCGCGACCCGCAAGGCTCCACGCGAGGCCTGCTGGCAATGAACCACGAAGCCACCAGCGGCCGCGACGTGCGCTCGTACTACATCCACGCCAACGGCGGCACGGTCAACCCGCGCCCTGCCGGCGAGGCCGACAAGGAAGTCGCGATCCACGGCCTGTCGGTCGTCGAAGTCAGCAAGACCGGCACCGCCTGGGGCTATGTGCAGGGCTCGGCCTACAACCGCCGCGTCACGCCGCTGACGCCGGTGCAGATTGCCGGCCCGGCGCGTGGCAACGCCTTGCTGAAGACGCTGTACTCGGTGGACGGCACCACCACCCGCGGCACCTTGAACAACTGCGGCACCGGCTACACGCCCTGGGGCACGTTCCTGACCGGCGAAGAGAACTGGGCCGGCTACTTCACCCGCGGCGCGGCCGACAACGCAGCGCGCGGCGACAAGAGCGTGGTCTCGCTGAACCGCTATGGCCGCAGCCAGGGCGGCGCCAGCCGGCACGGCTGGGAAACCGCCGGCGCCGCCGATCAATACGCGCGCTGGAACATCAGCAAGCTCGGCGTCTCCACCGACGGCACCGACGACTACCGCAACGAGCTCAACGGCTTCGGCTACATCGTCGAGATGGACGCCTACGACAAGACCGCCGCTGTCAAGAAGCGCACCGCGCTCGGCCGCTTCGCGCACGAAAGCGCCGCCTTCGGCAAGGTGGTCGCCGGCAAGCCGCTGGCCGTTTACCAGGGTGACGACTCGCGTGGCGAGTACATCTACAAGTTCGTTTCCACCGCGCTGTGGGACGCCGCCGACGCGACCGCCGCGAATCGCATCGCCACCGGCGACAAGTACCTGGACTCGGGCAAGCTCTACGTTGCCAAGTTCAACGCCGACGGCACGGGCACGTGGATCGAGTTGGCCATCGGCAATGCACTGATCGCGGCCTACGCGACCTATGCGTTTGCCGACCAGGCCGACGTGCTGGTCAACGCCCGCCTGGCCGCCGACGCGGTGGGCGCCACCAAGATGGACCGCCCGGAGTGGTGCGCGGTGCACCCGACCACCGGCGAGATCTACTACACGCTGACCAACAACAGCAACCGCAAGCTCGAGCCGGCGGCTGGCCAGTTCGGTCTGGACGCCGCCAACCCGCGCGCTTACAGCGACTCGTTTGCCGGTGGTGCCGCGGGCGCGCCGGGCAACATCAACGGCCACATCATCCGCATGGCCGAAACCGGTGGCGAGAGCGCGGCCCTGACCTTCGGCTGGGACGTGTACCTGTTCGGCGCCCAGTCGGACGCCGATGCCGGCAAGGTCAACCTGTCCTCACTCACCGCCGATCAGGACTTCTCAAGCCCCGACGGCCTGTGGTTCAGCCGCGCGACCAAGCTGTGCTGGATCCAGACCGACGACGGTTCGTACACCGACGTCAGCAACTGCATGATGCTGGTCGGCGTGCCGGGCCAGGTGGGCGACGGCGCCAAGACGACGCTGAGCTACACCACCACCGCGGGCGGCACGGTCAACATCGACACCTACGTCGGCAAGAAGCCCACCGCAACGACCTTGCGCCGCTTCCTCGTCGGCCCGGTCGATTGCGAACTGACCGGCTGCACCGAAACGCCTGACGGCAAGACGCTGTTCGCGAACATCCAGCACCCGGGCGAGACCCTGGCTGCGGTGGCGGACATTGCCGACCCGAGCAAGTACCCGAGCCACTGGCCCGGCAACGCCGGTTACGGCGCTGGCGGCGCGACCGCCCGGCCGCGCTCTGCAACCATTGCCATCACGAAGAACGACGGCGGGTTGATCGGCTCCTGAGCCGAGAACACCGTCTCCTCTGGAGAGGACTGGCCGCGAGCCTGAGGTTCGCGGCCTTTTTGTTGGGCGCCTCATTTGGCGCCTCCCTGCGCTTGCTGGATCAGCCGCGCCCGACGAACGGCATCTTGGTCGCCATCACCGTCATGAACTGCACGTTCGCCTCGAGCGGCAGGCTGGCCATGTGAACCACGGCGTTGGCCACGTGCTGCACGTCCATGCGTGGCTCGACCATCATCGTGCCGTTGGCCTGCGGCACGCCGCCCGTCATGCGCTGGGTCATGTCGGTGGCGGCGTTGCCGATGTCGATCTGGCCGCAGGCGATGTCGTGCGCGCGCCCGTCGAGCGAGACCGCCTTGGTCATGCCGGTGATGGCGTGCTTGGTGGCGGTGTAGGGCGCGCTGAACGGCCGCGGCGCGTAGGCCGAGATCGAGCCGTTGTTGATGATGCGGCCACCCTTGGGCACCTGGTTCTTCATCATCCGGAACGCCTCTTGGGTGCACAGGAACACGGCGGTCAGGTTGATGTCGACCACCGTCTTCCACTGCTCGAAGCTCAGCTCGTCGAGCGGGATCGCCGGTGCGCCGGTGCCGGCGTTGTTGAACAGCACGTCCAGGCGGCCGAAGGCCTTGTGCGTGGCGGCAAACAGCGCCTTCACCGCGGTGGGGTCGGTCACGTCGGTGGCCACCGGCAGGGCGTTCTTGCCCAGCGCGCCGGCGAGCGTGGCCGTCTCTTGCAGTGCGTCGGCGCGGCGGCCGGCCAGCACCACCGAATAACCGGCGTTCAGCAGCGCGAGTGCGCTGGCGCGGCCGATGCCGCTGCCCGCGCCGGTGACCATTGCAACTTTCATGATGTCTCCTCGTTTAGGGTGGAAGAATCGGGGGGTTCGGCCGAACCGGCTTCAAAGCAGTCGGCAAAGGTGAAGTAGAGCGATGCGTAGAACGCGGTCGAGAAGATCAACGACACGGGCATGGCCAGCAGCGCCATCATCTGCGTCTGGCCCAACATCGCGAACAGCAGGTTGGCCAGCACCGCGAAGAGCAGGACCGTCGCCGTCCAGCCGAGCGCGTAGACCACGAAGGCACCGCGGTTGCGCCAGCACGCCACCAGGCTGAAAAACAGCGCCTTGGCGGGTGGGTGGCCGCCCCAGTGCACCAGCGCCGGCGCGTGCCAGAACGGCACCGACAGCAGCCCGGCCAGGCCGAAGCGCAGCAGCAGCCCGAACTGCAGCCGGCCGTCGGACAGCGCCTCCTGCATCGCCTCGGGGGGAGCCTTGCTGTCCGACATGACCTGCATCGCCTGGCCCAGCGCGCCGCCGTCCACCGCGTTGCTGAGCCACATGATCAGCGCCGACGCAGCGGCATACAGGACGCCGAGTTGCAGCATCGCCACGCGCGCCGTGCGACTCTGCTGCAGCGGCTCGATGAACACCCGCGGCAGCGGAAAGCGCCCTTCGAGCGCGCGCTGCGTGCCGATCATGAAGCCCAGCGAGATCAGCGGCATCGCCGTCAACAGCAACAGCGAGCCCACCAGCGGCAGCAGCAGCGCCAGGAACAGCATGAACATGAAGCTCGCGAACAGGACGGCAAAACCGAGCGGCTGCTTGAAGAAGATGGCAAAACCCTGGCGCAGCCACTGCAGGCCGCGTGAGGCGGGGACCAGTCGAAGTTTCATGGTGCTTTCAAGTGCCCGCCGGGCGCTGGGTGAGCGTGCTGTGGCGGTGCCGGTGTGGCCGTTCGGGTGAACGACCAGGGTGAATCCACGCGCGCTTTCAGCACGCGTTCGAAGTGGCTCGGGTCATGCGGCTGCAGCACGCTGGCGTCGCGCGGCAGGTGCAGGTCCCACAGGCGGGAGATCCAGAAGCGCAGGGCCGCGGCGCGCATGGCGGCCGGCAGCAGCCGGGTTTCATCGTCGCGCAGGCGGCGCACTGTGTCGTAGGCGGCGACGAAGGCGTGCGCGCGGGCTGGTTCGAGGCGGCCGGTGGTCAGATCGATGCACCAGTCGTTCAGGCACACCGCGATGTCGAACACGAAGGTGTCGATGCCGGCGAAGTAGAAGTCGAACAGGCCGGTCAGCGTGTCGCCCTCGAACATGGCGTTGTCGCGGAACAGGTCGGCATGGATAGCCCCGCGCGGCAGCGCCGCGTGGTTGGGCTGGGTGGCGAGTTGCTCCTGAAAGGCGAGCTCGGTCTCGATCAGCGTGCGCTGCACCGGCGACAGGAAAGGCAGCACCAGCGGCACAGTGACACCCCACCACTCGAGCCCGCGCAGGTTGGGTTGGCGGCGCTTGAAGTCCTGCCCCGCCAGGTGCATGCGCGCCAGCATGTGGCCGACCTGCGCGCACTGCAGCGCGCTCGGCGCCAGCGGGTGCCGGCCCGGCAGCCGGTCGACCACCGCCGCGGGCTTGCCGTTCAGGTGATGCAGGATGGTGCCCGCGGCATCTGCCTTCGGCCCCGGCACCGGGATGCCACGCTCGGCCAGGTGCTTCATCAGGTGCAGGTAGAACGGCAGCTCCTGCGCGGTCAGGCGCTCGAACAGCGTGAGCACGTAGCGGCCCTGCGTGGTGTCGACGAAGTAGTTGGTGTTCTCGATGCCGCCGACGCAAGGCGTCAGCGCGCTCAGCTCGCCGATGCGGAGCCGGGCGATGAGGGCTGCGGCCTCGTCGAACGAGACCTCGGTGTAGACCGCCATCAACGGCCTCAGAACTTCAACACGTTCCAGACGCGCTTGCCTGCCGCGCCGCGCGAGGTGTTGGCGCCGTCGCCCAGATCGCGCGAGCCGTCGCCGGTGATGATCTCGTACGGCGCCGTGCCGCCGCGCTTGGGCGAGACGACGATGCGCTGCGTGTGGCCACGCACCTTCAGCTCGTCGATGCGCGCACCGTCGTCTTCGACGACCGTCTGCAGGACCTTGGGCTCGTTGCTGTCGGCGCTTTCGGCGATCACCGGGGCGGCCGTTTTGGGCGCCGTCTTGGTGGGCGTTGGCGCAGCCGCCTGGGCCATGCAGGCGGCTCCGCTCAGCGCCATCGCGCCAGCCAGAAGCGCAGATGAAATCAGATTCATGCCGGCATTCTAGGTGCCTGGGTCGGCACGTGTCGGGCGTGGCCCCACGGGCCTTGATTCACAATGCCGCCATGAGTGAAAAGAGCACTGACAACACCTCCGACAAGACGCTTCTGCTGGTGGACGGCTCCAGCTACCTGTACCGCGCCTTTCACGCGCTGCCCGACCTGCGCAGCACGGACGGCTTTCCGACCGGCGCGATCCACGGCGTGGTGGCGATGCTCAAGTTGCTGCGCCGCCAGTACAACGCCGAGCACGCCGCCTGCGTGTTCGACGCCAAGGGCCCGACCTTCCGCGACGAGTGGTACACCGAGTACAAGGCGAACCGTTCGCCGATGCCCGAGGCATTGGCGCAGCAGATCGAGCCGATCCACGAGGTCGTCAAACTGCTCGGCTGGCCGGTGCTGGCGGTGCCCGGCATCGAGGCCGACGACGCGATCGGCACGCTCGCCCGCGTGGCGGCGCAAAGCGGGCACAAGGTGGTGGTGTCCACCGGCGACAAGGACCTGGCGCAACTCGTCAACGAGCACGTGACGCTGATCAACACGATGAGCAACGAGAAGCTCGACGTGGCCGGCGTGAACGCCAAGTTCGGCGTGCCGCCCTCCGCAATAATCGACTACCTGACCTTGATGGGCGACGCGGTGGACAACGTGCCCGGCGTCGACAAGGTGGGCCCCAAGACCGCCGCGAAGTGGATTGCCGAACACGGCTCGCTCGACGGCGTGATGGCCGCCGCCGCCGGCATGAAAGGCGCCGCCGGCGAGAACCTGCGCAAGGCGCTCGACTGGCTGCCGCAAGGCAAACGCCTGGTGACCGTGGTGACCGACTGCGACCTGAGTGGCCACGTGGCCGGCTGGCCGGGGCTGGACGCGCTGGCGTTCAAGCCCGTCGAGCGCGAGCTTCTGGTGGCGTTCTACGCGCGCTATGGCTTCAAGACCTGGCGCAAGGAACTGGAAGATGCGGCGGCAGCGGCGCGGGCCGAGGCCGGTGAGCTCGCGGCATTGGCGCCCGCAGGGCAGGATGGTGCCGCGCCGGTGAACGAACCCGCCGAGCTGGCAGCACTCGCCGCCGAAGCGCCAGCGCTCGCCAAGCACTACGAAACGATCCTCGATTTCGACGCGCTGGACGCGTGGCTCGCGCGCATCCAGGCGGCGCCGCTGACCGCCATCGACACCGAAACCGATTCGCTCGACCCGATGCGCGCGCAGATCGTCGGCATCTCTGTGTCGCTGAACGTCGGTGAGGCGGCCTACATCCCG
>JANOQS010000587.1:0-3280 GCA_031414975.1 Methylibium sp.
CGCAACGGCGTGCTGTTCGTGACCCACAAGCCGCTCTGGCGGCCGTCGGCGCACCACTACGTCAAGCACCTGCCGCAGTTCAGCATTCTGTACAAGGCCATTCGCGCGGCGGGTCTGGAAGGCGCTCTCAAGACGAAGGAGCCGTTCACGCTGTTCGCGCCGACCGACGCCGCCTTCGCCGCGCTGCTCGCCGAGCTGAACCTCACGGCCGAGCAGTTGCTGGCCAACAAGCCGCTGCTGACCGAGGTGTTGAGCTACCACGTGCTGCCGCAAAAGCTGCCGGCCCGCAAAATAGCCGACGACGCCACGCCGGTGACGGTGCAAGGCCAGGCCATCAGCTTCGACGTGCAGCGCCGCGCCGGGCCGGACGTTCGCATCACCGACGCCCAAGGCCGCCAGGCCAACGTGATCTTCACCAACCTGTTCGCTCGCAACGGCGTGGTGCACGTGATCGACAAGGTGATCCTGCCGCAAAGCAAGAACATCGTGCAGATCGCGCAAGGCATCGGCGACTTCAGCATCCTCGTCGACGCGGTGGTGGCGGCCGGCCTGGTGGATACCTTGAGCGGCCCCGGCCCCTTCACCGTGTTCGCGCCGACCAACGCCGCCTTCGCTGCGCTGCTGGCCGAACTGGGCGTGACTGCCGAACAACTGCTGGCCGACAAGCCGCTGCTGACCTCGGTGCTGACCTACCACGTGGTGCCCGGCCGAGTGCTCGCGTCCGACATCACCGAGGGTGCCCAGCCCGCCACCGTGCAGGGCCAGGCGTTCACGCTCAGCCTGGCCGGCGGGCCGTCGATCACCGACGCGCGTGGCCGCCAGGCCAACATCGTGGCCACCAACGTGCAGGCGGCCAATGGCGTGATCCACGTGATCGACAAGGTGATCCTGCCCAGGGCCGCCGATGCGCCGCCGGCTATCACGCCGAACATCGTGCAGGTGGCGCAGAGCCTGCCCGACTTCAGCATCCTGGTCGAAGCCGTCGTCGCCGCCGGCCTGGCCGACACGCTGAGCGGCGCCGGCCCCTTCACCGTGTTCGCGCCGAACAATGCCGCGTTCGCTGCGCTGCTGGGCGAGCTGGGCGTGAGCAAGGAGGCGCTGCTGGCCAACAAGCCGCTGCTGACCGCCGTGCTCACCTACCACGTGCTGGCGGGCAAGGTGCTGGCCGCCGACATCCGGCAAGGCGCGCAGGCCGGCACGGTGCAGGGCCAGGTGTTCACGCTCGGGCTGGCGGGTGGGCCCGGCATCACCGACGCGCAGGGCCGCAAGGCCAACATCATCGCGACCGACGTGGCCGCCAGCAACGGCGTGATCCACGTGATCGACAAGGTGATCCTGCCGCAGACGAAGAACATCGTCGAGATCGCAGCCGGCATCCCCGACTTCAGCATCCTGGTCGAAGCCGTGGTGGCCGCCGACCTGCAAGCCACCTTGAGCAGCGCCGGCCCGTTCACCGTGTTCGCCCCGACCAATGCCGCCTTCGCCGCGCTGTTGAACGAGCTGCACTTGACCAAGGCCCAGCTGCTGGCCGACAAGCCACTGCTCACCAAGGTGCTGACCTACCACGTGCTGGGCGCCAAGGTGCTCGCATCAAGCGTGACCGATGGCCTGAAAGCCACCACCGTGCAAGGCCAGACGTTCACGCTGAACAAGTCGGGCAACAGCCTGCACATCCTGGACGCCCGTCACCGTGGCGCCAACGTGGTGGCCACCGACGTGCAAGCCGCCAACGGCGTGATTCACGTGATCGACCGAGTTCTCCTGCCCAAGCCGTGAGGCTTGATTTCTTCAACCCTTTTCCACGTTCTTCAACCCTGATCCCACAAGGAAGTCACCCATGAAAAAGATTCTCACCATCACCGCACTGTCCTTCGCCGCCCTGTCGGTGCAAGCCAAGGACATCGTCGACACCGCCGTCGGCGCCGGTACGTTCAAGACCCTGGCCGCCGCGCTGACCGCTGCCGGCCTGGTCGACACGCTCAAGGGCAAGGGCCCGTTCACGGTGTTCGCGCCGACCGACGCCGCGTTCGCCAAGATCCCCAAGGCCGACCTGGACAAGCTGCTCGCCGACAAGGCCAAGCTGACCGCGGTGCTGACCTACCACGTGGTGCCCGGCACCGTGATGGCCAAGGACGTGAAGGCCGGCAAGGTCAAGACCGTTCAGGGCTCTGAGCTGACCATCGCCACCGCCGGTGGTGTGATGGTGGACGGCGCCAAGGTCACCGCCACCGACATCGTGGCCGACAACGGCGTGATCCACGTGATCGACAGCGTGGTGCTGCCGAAGTAATTCGCGGCGGTTCGACGGGCTCAGACGCGGGAGCGTCTGTCGATGCGCGGTTCGGGGCGCGGATCGTCGTGAGACGTCCGCCTCTCGTGCCCTGCGTCACCGGGCGCCCCTTCCGTGGGGCACCCGCTTCTCATGAAGAAGGCCGGTATCGTGCTCGGCATTTCGGCATCAAAGCTGGCATCGAGCCCGAACGCGGTGCCCATGTCGGCAAAGTCGGGCCCCGCCGCCGGGCGCAGCCGCTGCCACCGCAGGCTGGTGAACCATGAAAACGATGGGACCAGGTTCATCTCAACCCCTTGCAGACACCGCACAGACCGTGCCCCAGTGTGTGCGTCAGGGTTGTTTGTCGATGCGCCGATATGCGGCGCAAAGACCGCACATTTGGTAACAGCCGGGTGCTTGCTGCGATCGGCTGGTGCGATCGGCCGGTGCGGTCAGCCGGTCAGCCCGTCACGACCCCGGCGCGCCCGTGCTCGACGGCAAAGCGCGCCTGGCTGTGCAGGCGCGCTTCGGCCTGGGCCGGGAACGGCGTGGCGCGAAAGTCGCAGAGCGTGCTCTTCGGCGTGAGCTCCAGCAGCGCGTAGCCGCGCTCGTCGGTGCGTGCATGAACCATGTCGGGGTTGGCGGCGCGCATCAGCCCCACCACCGCCTCTGACAAACCGCGGGTGGTGATCGAGCTGGTGACGAACTCGCTCGCGACGATCGGCGAGCTCGTGTCGTTCGGGCGCAGGCGCAACTGCGCTGCAACGTGGCGGTGCACGTCGCCGCCCAGGTTGAGCACGTTGGCCACGTTGGCATCGGCGATGGTGGTCAGCAGGCGTTCGCGCGCCTTCGGGTAGCCGTCCCAGCCATCGGAGTACAGGCGCCGACCCAACGGCGAGTCGATGCTGCTGCCACTGAGCTGCGTGCCCTGGCCCAGCAGCTTCCAGCGCCGCGTGCTGGCGGCGAGGCCTTGCGCGAGCCAGCGCTCCTGCGCCATGCCGAACAAAC
>JANOQS010000588.1:0-2370 GCA_031414975.1 Methylibium sp.
GCTGGTCGAAGCGGCAGCACGCTCGGGCGACAAGCCGCTGGCCGCGGCGCTCGCCGCCGAGCGGCTGGCGGTCAAGCCGCGCAGCCCGCTGGCGCAGCGGTTGGCGGCGAGGTGCCGGGTGGCGGGTTGAGGCGAGGCCGCGAAGTGACGGCCGTCACACGCGCGGCTGCTGCAAGCGCTGCGACGGCCAGAAGCGGAGCACGACCAACTCGCTGGCTTGGACGCGGTAGTACACGTGATGATGGATGCGGTCGATGTGAATCCGGCGCACACCCGACAGACGAGTGTTCATGACGCGCTGACCGATACCGGGTTGAAGGAGGAGCAGGTTCAGCGTGCGTTCGAGATCCTCGCGAACGGCATCAGGAGCCGCCAGGCGGTTCTCTCGCCACCAGGCATCGGCCCGTTCGATCTCGTCTGCTGCGCGGAAGGTGATGCGGAGCTTCGGGCTCACTGCTTCGCGCGCTTGTCAAGCCGGGCGAAAAGTTCCTCTGGCGAGAGGGTCTCACCACGCTCTGCCTCTGCGATGGCCTCGAGCAGCGCGGCTTCGTCGTCGGCGTCGAGGAACACCTCGCCCGTGGCGTCGGGCGTCAGCACGGTGACGACCGACCCTTCGGGCAGTGCAACACCCTCGATATGCACCTTGCCGGCAATGACGGTTCCTGTTGCGATTCCCATGGCCGAATGCTACTCCGCGGCGTCGCGCGGTTTCAGCCCACGCCCGCGGCCTGCTGCACCCGCATCCGCGCATGCACGTACGCGCCCTGCGGCACGTGCAGCAGGTCGGCGATGCGCCACAGCACGTGGCGCTCGTGGTCGCTCAAATGGCCGTCGGCCAGGGCCACGCGCCACAGGTGCTCGACCATGCGCAGCTTCTGCGGCATCTCGAAGCGCTCGTTGATGCGCGAGGTGAAGCTGAACAGGTCGGTCGACTGGTGCGCCGTGGCCTCGGCAAGTTCGGCCAGGCGCTGCGCTTCGTCGTCGGCGAGTGCGAACTTGTCGCGCAGCGCTGCCAGCACCGCCTCGCGTTCGCCGGCGTGGAAGCTGGCGTCGGCGCGCATCACCTCGACCAGCATCACCGCGGTGGCGAGCTGCAGCAGGTGTTCGGCGGATTGAGGGTCGGCCTGTGGCGCGGGCGCCACCAGGCTGTCGAACAGGTCCTTCAGCGTCTTGAGCATGCGACCATGATGGCATGGCGCGCATGGCCCCGCGCGGTGCGGGGCCGGACTGCTTGCGAGGCGGCTACGCCATCTCGAGGTCACCCGACTGGATGCGCTTGACACCCTTGGTGGCCATCTGCTTCCAGGCCGCGGCAACCGAGCCGTTCAGGTCGATGCCGCGCGTGGCGTCTTCGATCACGTAGACCTCGAAGCCGGCCTTGCGCGCGTCCAGCGCCGTCCACGCGACGCAGAAGTCGGTGGCGAGACCCGTGACGAACACGGTCTTGATGCCGCGCGCCTTCAGGTAGCCGGCCAGGCCGGTGGTGGTCTTGCGGTCAGCCTCTTCGAAGGCCGAGTAACTGTCCACCCCCTTGCGGAAGCCCTTGCGGATGATCAGTTGCGCGGTTGGCAGCTTCAGGTCCTTGTGCAGCGCAGCGTCGTCGGTGCCTTGCACGCAGTGGTCGGGCCACAGCACCTGGGTGCCGTACTTCAGCGCGGTGGTCTCGAACGGCTTCTTGCCAGGGTAGGTGGTGGCGAACGATGCGTGACCGGGCGTGTGCCAGTCTTGCGTGACGACGATGTTTTCGAACGCCGCCGAGATCTTGTTGATGATCGGCACCACCTCCTCGCCCTTGGCCACCGGGAGCGTGCCGCCGGTGACGAAGCAGTTCTGCACGTCGACGACGATCAGCGCGCTGTTGGCGGCGGGCTTGATCTTGCCGGCGGCCAGCAGCGGCAGCGGCAAGGCGGCCGAAAGGCCGACGATGGACAGCGTGTTCAGGAAGCTTCTGCGGTCTTGCGGTTTCATGGGGGTGGCTCCTTCAGCGGTGGGAAAGGTGTCTGCGCTCTGCACGATCTGGTGAAGCAATCGGCGGGCCAGTGGATCAGTCTAGCCCTGCGCCAGCAGCGCGGCGCGCAGCCGTGCCGGCGTGACCGGCACGGCCTTCATGCGCACGCCCACGGCGTCGTGAATGGCGTTCAGGATGGCAGGCGCGGTGGCCACCAGTGCCGGTTCGCCGACGCCCTTGGCGCCCCAGGGGCCGAGCGGCTCCGGGTCTTCGACCAGGTACACGGTGATCGGCGGCACGTCGCCGACGGTCGGGATCAGGTAGTCGTGCAGGTTGTCGGTCTGGCCGTTGATGTACTCCTCCATCAGCGCCAGGCCAATGCCCTGCGCAATGCCGCCGTGCACCTGGCCTTCGACCTGGGT
>JANOQS010000589.1:0-14033 GCA_031414975.1 Methylibium sp.
CACCGCCGCGTTGCGCGGCGAATGGCTGCAGTGCGAGCAGCGCTTTTTCCAGCGCGTCGGGTGTGTGCGCATAGTCCACCACCACCTCGGGGCCGGTGCTGTTGTGCGGCACGCGCTGCATGCGGCCAGGCACGGGCGTGAGTGCGCCACATGCGCGCACCGCATCGGCCAGCGACACGCCCAACGCACGCAGGCCGCCGATCACGGCCAGCACGTTGGACACGTTGTAGTCGCCGATCAGCGGCGTGCGCACGTCTTCCGTGCTACCGGATTCGCACACCTCGAAACACAAGCCGCCACTCTCGTAGCGCACGTTGACGGCGCGCAGCTTCGCTTCGCGCCGGGCCGAATACGCCCACACCGCCAGCGGCCGGCCGCGCAGGCTGTAGGCCAGTGCGGCGCCGTGCGGATCGTCGAGGTTGATCACGGCCGCCTGCAGTTCGGGGCGATCGAACAGCGCTGCCTTGGCTTGCCAGTAGGCGTCCATCGAGCCGTGGAAGTCGAGGTGGTCCTGCGTGAAGTTGGTGAACAGCGCGACGGCGATGTGGGTGCCCGCCAGGCGGTGTTCGACGATGCCGATCGAGGACGCCTCGATCGCGCAGGCCTCGAAGCCCTCGTCGACGAAACGGCTCAGCGCGGCCTGCAGCAGGATCGGGTCGGGCGTGGTCAGGCCGGTGGTTTCGATCGCCGCGTCAGGGCGCGCGGCTGACGGCGGTTCGCCCACGCCCAAGGTGCCGATCACGCCGCAGCGCTGCCCCAGCGCCGACAGCGCCTGCGCCGTCCACCACGCGGTCGATGTCTTGCCGTTGGTGCCCGTCACGGCGAGCATGCGCAGGCGCTGGCTCGGCTCGCCCATGAAGACGCTGGCGAGGGGGCCGGTGGCCGCCTTCAGCCCGCTCACGGCGGCGACGAACGGCGAAGCGCCGAAGTCGAACGCCTCGGCACCCTCGGCCTCCACCAGGCAGGCGCTCGCGCCAGCGGCCAGCGCCTGGCGCACGTACTGGCGCGCGTCATTCGCGTGGCCGGGCCACGCGATGAAGGCATCGCCGGGCTGCACGCTGCGGCTGTCGGCGCTCAGTGCACGAACGCCGTGCTGCTGCAGCCAGGCCAGCGCGGCGGGCACGGTGTCGAGCCGCGGCAGCACGGATGCGGTGGGCGCCATCAGAAGTTCTCCGGCACGCTGTGCGCCATGATCTGCGGCTTCACGTCCAGGTCGGGCGGCAGGCCCATCATGCGCAGGGTCTGCTGGACCACCTCGCTGAACACCGGCGCGGCGACGTCGCCGCCGTAGAACTTGCCGCTGTTCGGCTCGTCGACCATCACCGCCACGACGATGCGCGGGTTGCGGATCGGCGCCATGCCGACGAACCACGAGCGGTACTTTTTCGTCGCGTATTCGCCGGCCTCCTGCTTGTGCGCCGTGCCGGTCTTGCCGCCCACCGAGTAGCCCATCACCTGCGCCCGTTGCGCCGTGCCGCCGGGGCCGGCCGCCATCTCGAGCATGTGGCGGATGTCGCGCGCGGTCTGCGCCGACATCACGCGGATGCCGCCGACCGGGTCGGCCACCTTGACCAGCGAGGCCGGCAGCAGCTCCCCGTCGTGCGCGAACACGGTGTAGGCACGCGCGAGCTGAAACAGGCTGGTCGACAGGCCATAACCATAGGCCATCGTCGCCTGCTCGATCGGGCGCCAGGTCTTGTACGGGCGCAGCCGGCCGGTCACCGCGCCGGGGAAGGTGATCTGCGGCTTCTGCCCGAAGCCGACCTGCGCGAACATGTCCCACATCTCGCGCGGCTGCATCTGCATCGCGATCTTGACGATGCCGACGTTGCTCGACTTCTGGATCACCTCGTTCACCGTCAGCGCGCCCTGCGGGTGCGAGTCGGTGATCGGCAGGCCGGTCACCAGCATGCGGCCGGGCGCCGTCTGGATGATGGTATTGGGCGTGACCCGCCCGGTCTCCAGCGCGAGCGCGACGACGAACGGCTTCATCGTCGAGCCGGGCTCGAAGATGTCGGTCAACGCGCGGTTGCGCAGCTGCGCGCCGCCCAGGTTCTTGCGGTTGGCGGGCGAGTAGCTCGGGTAGTTGGCCAGGGCCAGCACCTCGCCGGTCTTCACGTCCAGCACCACCACGCTGCCGGCCTTGGCCTTGTGCTCGGCCACCGCGTCGCGCACGCGCTGGTACGCATAGAACTGGACCTTGCTGTCGATGCTCAGCGCGATGTCGCGCCCGTCCACCGGCGCGGCGCTTTCGCCGATGTCCTCGACCACCTTGCCCAGGCGGTCCTTGATCACGCGGCGGGTGCCGTTGCGGCCGGCCAGCTCTTTCTGGAACGCCAGCTCGATGCCTTCCTGGCCGCGCTCTTCGAGGTTGGTGAAGCCCACCACGTGGGCGGTGGCCTCGCCGTCGGGGTAGTCGCGCCGGTACTCGCGCACCTGGTGCACGCCCTTGAGCTTGAGTGCCAGCACGTCGGCCACCAGCTTGTCATCGGCCTGGCGGCGCAGCCACGCGAAGTTGGAGCTGTCTTCGAGCCGGCCGTCGAGCTCGGCCGGCGTGAGGCCCAGCAGCTTGGCGAGCTGGCGGCGCTGCAGCTTGTCGGCGTCGAAGTCTTTCGGGATCACCCACAACGACGGCGCCGGCACGCTGGAGGCCAGCAGCAGACCATTGCGATCGACGATGCGGCCGCGGCTGGCCGGCAGGTCGAGCGTGCGCGCGTAACGGATCTCGCCCTGCTTCTGGAAGAACGCGCTGCCGACGATCTGCACATAGACCGCGCGGCCGAGCAGCACGCAGAAGCTCAAGCCCAGCAGCGCGACCAGGAATTTGGAGCGCCACGGCGGCGTCTTCGAGGCCAGCAGCGGGCTGGGCGAATACAACACCCGGCGCACGTTCGGCGCGGCACCGCGTTGTTTGCGCTGGGCCGGCTTCTTGTCGCGCTTGAACGGGTTCGACAGTGTCATCGCGCCCCTCCCGCGGCCTGCGGGGCCGACGCCGGTCTGGCGTAACCGACGTACTGCGTGACCGCGGGCGTGGCATTGCGCATCGCCAGCCGGTCGCGCGCCGTGCGCTCCACGCGCAGCGGCGTGGCCTGCGACTGCTTCTCGGACTTCAACTTGTCGTGCTCATGCTCGAGCAATCGCTCTTCGTTCTGCGCCCGGTCGAGCTCCGAGAACAGGCGGCGCGCGTCGTACGAAACACGCACCAGGTAGACGCTGCTGAGCAGCAGCGCGACCAGCAGCAGCAAGTTCAACCGGGTCATGCCGCGATCCCCACGGCCGTACGCTCCGCCACCCGCATCACGGCAGATCGCGAACGCGGATTGGCACGTACCTCGGCATCGCTCGGCTTGACGCGAGCAATCGCCTTCAGCCGCATCGGCTTCTCGGGCGCGAAGGGCGCGCGGCGGTCGACCACGTCGCGGCTTTCGCGCGCGATGAAGGTCTTCACGATGCGGTCTTCGAGCGAATGAAAGCTGATGACGACCAGCCGCGCCCCCGCCGACAGCAGGTGCAGCGAAGCGTTCAGCCCTTGTTCGAGCTCCTCAAGCTCGGCGTTGACGAAAATCCGAAGAGCTTGAAATGTGCGCGTTGCAGGGTCCTGGCCCGGTTCGCGGGTCTTGACCGCGCGAGCCACGACTTCGGAAAGTTGCCTTGTGGTGAGAACAGGGTTCCCGCCTTCGCGCCGAGCAACAAGCGCCTTTGCAACCTGTACAGCAAACCGTTCTTCCCCATGGTCACGAATCACCTCCGCAATGTGGCGCTCGTCGGCGCGGGCCAGGAATTCCGCAGCACTCTCGCCGCGGGTGGTGTCCATGCGCATGTCCAGCGGCCCGTCGAAACGGAAGCTGAACCCGCGCGCGGGGTTGTCGATCTGGGGCGACGAGACGCCCAGGTCCAGCAGCAGGCCGGCGACCCGCTGAATGCCCAGCGACGCCAGCAGCGGCGCCATCTGCGCAAAACTCGTGTGGTGGATCGAGAAGCGCGGGTCGGCGATGCGTTGTTCGCCGCTGGTTGCCGCTTCGACGGCCTGCGGGTCGCGGTCGATCGCCACCAGCCGGCCCTGCGGCGACAGCCGCTCCAGCACCGCGCGCGAATGCCCGCCGCGGCCGAAGGTGCCGTCCAGGTACAGGCCGTCGGGCGTGGTCACGAGCGCATCCACCGCTTCGGTCAGCAGGACGCTGGTGTGCTGAAGGGGCGTGGTCGCATCCATGCTCAGAACACGAAGGCCTTGATGGAGTCGGGCATCACACTGGCCTTCGTGCGGGCCGAATGGTCCAGGTGGCGCCGGGTGTCCCACAGCTCGAGGTGGCTGCCCACGCCGATCAGCTTCACGTCGCGCGCCATGCCGGCGGCTTCACGCAGTTCGGGGGCGATCAGCACGCGCGAGGAGCCGTCGATCTCGACGTCCATCGCGTTGCCGAGGAACATGCGCTTCCACGGGCTCGATTCGAACGGCAGCGCCACCAGGCGCTCACGGAACTTCAGCCACGTGGGACGCGGGAATATCATCAACGCATCATCGGGATGGAGGGTGATCGTGAGTTCTTTGACACCGGCGGCCGACAACAATTCGCGATGGCGCGCCGGCACAGCCATGCGCCCCTTGTCGTCCAACGTCAGGGCGTTGGGCCCCTGAAACACGATGTCTTCCACACTCCCCCACTAAAGTGCACTTTTCGCCACTTTAGCGGATGACCCCCAGGAGGTCAATGGAAACTCGCGTTGAAAAATCAATGAAATCAACTACTTAGCGTGCATTTTTGAAGCTGCGACGCAGAAAAAAGCGTTCAAAAATAAGGACTTGCGGGGTGCACTGAAAGTGATGGGTGAGCTTGAAGAGCCCATTTACGTGCGCTCGAAGCGGTTTGCGCCGACAATTGGGGGTTGCGAGCGCATGCCAACGGCACCAAGTTCGCTCAACCCAAGTCTTCAGCGTGCACACCATGGCCACACGACGTCCCACCCCCAGCACCCCGACCGACTCGGCGCAGAAGCTGCGCCAGACCCAGGCCGAATACACCGCCGCCCGCCCTGCGAGCCAGCCGGGTGTGAAGCCGATGATGTCGAGCTCGAAGATGTATGTGTGCCGGCGCTGCCAGGCCAACTTCAAGACCGGCGACGGCAAGCCCGACGCGCGGATCCCCGGCCTGGGCAAGTGCAACGCCTGCCTGGCCACCACGTCGGTGGCAGTCTCCTAGTCAACCTCGGGTTCTGTACCGTCTAGATCGGCTGCACGCCGATCACCCAGCGGTGCAGGAACAGCAGCGTGGCCGCGTAGAGCGCCAAGCCGCCGACCACGGCGATCAGATCGTTCGCGGGCCGCGCCGGAGCACCCGGAACCGGCCGCGCGGGCCGGCGCTTCAATGAAATCCGGTCCGCCACGGCCCAGGCCAGAAAGCCGCCGAACAGCAGGACATCGGCCAACGTGCCATTGGCCAGCAGGTGCGCCAGGGCCCATATCTTCACGGCCAGCAGCATCGGGTGTTTGGCGGCGGTCTTGATGCGCCCCGGCAGGTAGGCCGCGAACAACAGCGGAAACACCGGCGCCAGCAACAGCAGCGCCACATGGCGCAGCGCCGTCGGCGGCGTGTACAGCACCACCGGGGCCTGGCGCGCCAGCCCGTAGCCATAGATCAGCAAGCCCAGCCCGATGGCCGAGGCCACCGTGTACAGCCCCTTCCACGCCGCCTCGCCGCGGGCCGCCACCTGCGCGTCGCGCCACGCCGGCGCGACGATGGACACCGAGTGGATGCCGAGGAACAGCACGAGGCCGATGAGGAGAAAGGTCATGGTGGCGCGCAGTCTAGCGCCAACCGATCGTCAGTTTGATTCTTTGATCAACCGCCCGCTGACCGACTGGATCGGCCGCGCATTCATCGGGTACAGGCGCGAAAACACCGCGATCTGCTCAGGCGAGATCGGGACCGGGTTCTTCATCACCATCCACAGCACGCCCTCGCTGCACGGCGGCGTGGTCAGCGAGCCCATGTAGGTGTAGTAGCTGCGGTCCACCGGCAGCAGGGCGGCCAGGTCGAGCGTGGCGCGCGCGGGCACTTCTTCGCCCTTTTCGAGCGGCAGGTTGTTCCACACGGTCTGCACGATGGCGTGGGCGCTGCCGCGGTCCAGCAACACGGCCACCACGGCCAGGCGGCCTTGGGCGTCCTTGTGAACCAGGTGCGCCACCATGTCGAACTGGCGCCCGTTGATGCGCTCTTCGGACGGGCGGTGGAAGTGGAACTGCACCAGGTCGTAGCGCCTGCCGATCACTTCGATCGAGTTGCCGCCAGCCACATTGACCTGCACCGTGTGGCCGTTGTCGATGACGCGGAAGCTGCTCGGCTTGTAGTCGAATTGCACCGAATCGAGCTGCACCTTGATGCCGTCACGGATGTCGATCGGACTCTGTCGCGCGCCGGTAGCGCATTGGGAAAACTCGGCCCTGAGGCGGCCCCAGCTCTCGGGCCCCACGTCGCCCTGGTAGTCCCAGTGCGGCGCGTGCCCCGCGGCCGCATGGGCCGCCGGCCCGGCCGCGCCGGCCGTGGCCGCATGGCTGGCACGTGGACGTTGCGCCGCGCGGCTGGCCGGGGGTGGCTCCGGCGAACGGGCGGCCACGCGCATGACGCGAGGGTGGGTCGCCGGGGTGGCGCCGAACTTTTCAGCCAGGCGCTCGCGCAGCTTGTCCATCGGATCTTGCGCTTCGGCTTTGGCAGTCGTCTTGGCCTGGGCCGCCTCGGCCTTGCCGTGCGCCTTGGGTGCGGCCTCGGCCGGCTCCGACTTGGCGGCGCGCGGCGCCGGCGCTTCGCCCTTGGCATGCGGGTCGTCACCCTTCTTCGCAGCCTTGGGCTCGGCAGCCTTGGGCTCGGCGGCCTTGGGGTCAGCGGCATGCGCGTCGGCCGCCTTGGCGGGTTCAGCGTCCAGGGCCCACAGCACCAGGCAGGCGGCGATGAAGCGCCAACGGCGGGCGACGGGGGCGGCATGTACTTGCATGGGGTTCGGGCTCCAAGGGTTGCCCGACAGCGCGGGCTCTACCTCGCCATATCGGCCGCAATGCAGCCATCTTGAGATGCGCCGCCCAGCACGGATCGCTGGCCAGCACGTCCTGGTCCAGCACCCTGCCCCGCCCCACCACGCTGGCGGGCAGCAGCAACGCGCCCGGCGCCAGCACGGCGTTGGCGCCGATGCGGCTGCCGTCGCCGATCAGCGCGCCGAACTTGGTGCAGCCGGTGGCAACCCGCACACCGCCCAGCCGCACATGCACCTCGCAGTCGCTGCGCTCGTTGCGGTGGTTGCAGACGATGCTGCCGGCTTCGAAGTTCACGCCCGAACCCAGCACCGAATCGCCGACGAAATTGAAATGCGCCAAGGTCGAGCCGGCCAATACGAAAGACGACTTCAACTCCACCCCCGGGCCGATGCCGCACCCTGCACCGAGCCAGTTGCCGCCGCGCAGGTAAGCCCCGGCGGCCACTCGGCAGCCGGGCCCGATGATCAGCGGACCCTTCAGCACCGCTCCGACCTCGACCTTGGCGCTCCGGTGGACAGCCAGGTCGCCGTCGATTGCGTAGTCGGCCGTGGACAAGCCCGCGAGCAGCTCACCGACGACCTGCGGCGCTTGCGCCACCAGGTCCCACGGCAGCCAATCGCGCCATGTGAGCAGTGGCGCTCTGCCAAAGGCCTCGGCGTAGTCGCACAGATCGAACCCGGGTTTCATGACGGCACCGAGCCGAACTTCAGGTGACACGAGGCTTGACCCACACCCAGGCCAGCAGCCCCACGCTCATCATCAGCATCGAGGTCACGGCCAGCGCCACGGCGGAGTGCATCACCAACGGCGCGATGGCGCCGGCCACCAGCGCGTTCGCCGCGCTGCCGATGCAGGCCTGGAACGACGAGGCCATGCCGCGCCGCTCGGGCACCAGGTCGAGCACCATCAAGGTGACCACCGGCACCATCAGCGCCCAGCCGAAGGCGTAGGCCGCGAGCAGCGGGATCGCCCACCAGGCCTGAACCTCGAACATCAAATTGCACGCCACGTTGAGCAGCGACACGACGATCATGATGAGAAAGCCGTGGCGGATCTGGTGCTTGTCCTTCACCTTCCCGGCCATGCGGCCCGAGAAGTACGCCCCCGCCATGATGCCGCCGACGGTGAGCACGAAGAACCAGTAGAACTCGGTCGGCCCCAGGTGCAGCAGTTCGCCCAGGAACACCGGCGCCGACAGCACGTAGAGGAACATGCCGTTGAAGGGCACGCCGCTGGCCAGCACCAGCATCAGGAAGCGCGGGTTCGAGCCCATCTGCCCGTAGCCGCGCATCAGGTTGCGCACATTGAAGGGCTGGCGCTGGTCGATGTGCAAGGTCTCGGGCAGCAGGCGGTAGTTGGCGAGCCACAGCGCGGCGCCCACAGCGGCCAGAAACCAGAAGATCGAATGCCAGTCGGCATGCACGTACAGCAGACCGCCGACGATCGGCGCCACCGCCGGCGCCACGCCGAAGTAGATGGTCACCTGCGACATCACGCGTTGCGCGTCGGCAGGCGGGAACATGTCGCGTATGACGGCGCGCGACACCACGATGCCGGCCCCCGCCGCCATGCCCTGCACGGCGCGGAAGAACACCAGCGCGGCGATGTTCTGCGACAGCGCACAGCCGACCGACGCCAAGGTGAAGACCGCCACACCCCACAGCACCACCGGCCGGCGGCCCAGGCTGTCGGACAGTGCACCGTGAAACAGGTTCATCACCGCAAAGCCGAGCAGGTAGGCCGACAAGGTCTGCTGCATCTGCACCGGCGTGGCACCGATGCTCTGGGCGATGCCGCTGAACGCCGGCAGATAGGTGTCGATCGAGAACGGCCCGATCATGCCCAGGCAGGCGAGCAGAACAGCGAGGGCCCAGCGCGGTGCGCGCCAGAGGGTGTGTGCGTCAGGGTTCATCGGACCCGGGCCAGTTTAGCCGGGGCCTGCGCGGCGCCGCCCGCGGAGCCGGTGCTGGCCGGCTTTTTGCTCCACTCCCGGCATGCCCATGACCTCTTCCACCACACCCGCCGCCGACCCGCCCTGGCGCGACCAGGAGTTGCTGCTGCTCAGCGAGGTGATGCGCCTGGTCGGCCAGAGCCTGGCGCCCGAGGTGGTGCTGCGCGAGATGCTGCACCTGCTGTCCGAACTGCTGGGGCTGAACCGCGGGCGGGTGGTGTTGGCCGACGGCGTGGACGTGGCCGAGGGCGGCACCCCGCGGGCCGCCCACGCCACCCACGCCGGCCCCTCGTCGATCCGCTTCGCCTACGGGCTGACGCGGGCCGAGATGGCGCGTGGCCGTTACGCGGCCGGCGAAGGCATCACCGGCGCGGTGCTGGCCACCGGCCAGGCCATCATCGTGCAGGACATCGACGCCGAACCGCGCTTCCTGGCCCGCGCCGTCGAGCGCGCGCGTTTGCCGCAGGAGACGGTCGCCTTCATCGCGCTGCCGATCGACGTGAACCGGCGCACCGTCGGCGTGCTGGGCGTGCACCGCATTCGCAGCCGGCACCGCCTGCTGAACGACGACGTGGCGGTATTGAAGATCCTGGCCACCCTGGCCGGGCAGCTGCTGCAACTGCGCTCGCTGGTCGAAGAGAAGACGCGCGCGCTCGAAGCCCGCAACGCGCTGCTGACCCGCGCACTCGAATCGGCCGCGGCGCGCTACGGGATCATCGGCACCTCGCCCGCGCTGCTGCGGGCGCTGGGGGAACTGGAGCGGGTGTCGCAGGCAGCTGCCAGCGTGCTGCTGCTGGGCGACTCGGGCACCGGCAAGGAACTGTTCGCGCGCGCCGTGCACCTGGCCAGCCTGCGCCGCGATGCGCCATTCATCAAGGTCAATTGCGCGGCCATTCCCGACACCTTGTTCGAGTCGGAACTGTTCGGCCACGAGCGCGGCGCCTTCACCGGCGCGATGAGCGCGCGCGCCGGCTGGTTCGAGCAGGCCGACCGCGGCACGATCTTTCTCGACGAGATCGGCGAGCTGCCGCTGCAGATGCAGGCCAAGCTGCTGCGCAGCTTGCAGGAAGGCACGATCGTGCGCCTGGGCGGCAAGCGCGAAGTGGCGGTGAACGTGCGGCTGGTGGCGGCGACGAACCGCGACTTGCAGGCCGACGTGGACGCCGGCACCTTTCGGCGCGACCTGTTCTACCGCCTCAACGTGATCCCGATCCGCCTGCCGTCGCTGGCCGAGCGGCGCGAAGACATCCGCCCGCTGGCGCTGCATTTTCTGAACCGCATCAACCAGGCCAACCAGCGCAACGTGCACCTGTCGCCGGCGGCGCTGGACGTGTTGGAGGCGCATGACTGGCCGGGCAACATCCGCGAACTGGCCAACGTGATCGAACGTCTGGTGCTGCTGACCGACGGCACGGCGGTGGCGGCGCCGGAGGTCCAGCGCTTCTTGCCGAAGTCGTTTGCGTCGGCAAGCGCAGGCCCGGCCCGCGCGGCGCCAAACGTCGAGGCAGCGCCGGGCCTGGCGGGCGGCGGGATTGCACCCCCGCTCGTGCGGGAGTACCGCGAGTTGCGCTCACACAGCGCCCAGGAGCTGCGCCAGGCGCTGGCGCAAAGTGGCGGCAACCAGTCGCGCGCAGCGCAGTCGCTGGGCCTCACGCCACGCCAGTTCGGCTACCGCTGGCGCCGGCTGGTGGCGGGGCCGGCGTAAGCCATGGTTCGTCCGGAGCCGGCTGACGCCATGAGATCGCGCTGATCTGGCCCGGATGTCGCGCTGAGGCCGGCCCCGTAAAATTGGCGCTTTTCGAAAGCTCCGACATGCCCGCCAACATCCTGCAAAGACTGCCCGTGGGCGAACGTGTGGGCATCGCCTTCTCGGGCGGGCTGGACACCAGCGCCGCCGTGCACTGGATGCGCGCCAAGGGCGCGATTCCCTGCGCCTACACCGCCCACCTGGGCCAGCCCGACGAGAGCGACTACAACGAGATCCCGCGCAAGGCCATCGCCTACGGTGCCGACAAGGCCCGCCTGATCGAATGCCGCCCGCAACTGGTGGCCGAAGGCATCGCCGCCATCCAGTGCGGCGCGTTCCACATCTCGACCGGCGGCGCGACCTACTTCAACACCACGCCCCTCGGCCGCGCGGTGACCGGCACCGTGCTGGTGGTGGCGATGCGCGAAGACGGCGTCGACATCTGGGGCGACGGCAGCACCTACAAGGGCAACGACATCGAGCGCTTCTACCGCTACGGGCTGCTCGCCAACCCGAAGCTGCGCATCTACAAGCCCTGGCTCGACCAGACCTTCATCGACGAACTGGGCGGCCGGGCCGAGATGTCGGCCTACATGACCGCGCACGGCTTCGGCTACAAGATGAGCGCCGAGAAGGCCTACTCGACCGACTCGAACATCCTGGGCGCCACGCACGAAGCCAAGCACCTCGAGTTCCTGAACAACGGCATCAACATCGTGCAGCCGATCATGGGCGTGGCCTTCTGGCGCGACGATGTGGTGGTGAAGGCCGAGACCGTGACCGTGCGCTTCGAAGAAGGCCAGCCGGTGGCGCTGAACGGCAGAACCTTCGCCAACGCGCTGGACCTGTTCACCGAAGCCAACATCGTCGGTGGCCGCCACGGCCTGGGCATGTGCGACCAGATCGAGAACCGCATCATCGAAGCCAAGAGCCGCGGCATCTATGAGGCGCCGGGCATGGCGCTGCTGCACATCGCCTACGAGCGGCTCGTGACCGGCATCCACAACGAAGACACGATCGAGCAGTACCGCGCAGGAGGCCGCCGCCTCGGCCGGCTGCTGTACCAGGGCCGCTGGTTCGACCCGCAATGCCTGATGCTGCGCGAGACCGCACAACGCTGGGTGGCGCGCGCGATCACCGGCGAAGTGACGCTGGAGCTGCGCCGCGGCAACGACTATTCGCTGCTCGACACGACCAGCCCGAACCTGACCTATCACCCGGATCGGCTGACGATGGAAAAGGGCGAAGGCGCGTTCACGCCGGCCGACCGGATCGGGCAGTTGACGATGCGCGACCTGGACATCGCCGACACGCGCGACAAACTGGCGATCTACACGCGCACGGGGTTGTTGGGCACGGCGTCGGATGGGGCGATCCCGTTGTTGTCGAACCCGAACCTCGCCGAGGACTGAGCCTCAGGCGGCGACGGCCCGCTCGGTCGGCCGCACCTGCAAGTACAAGGGCTGCGGCGACAAGGTTCCACGCAGCAACTTCACGGTGCAGTCCTTCTGAATGCGGCTGCCGTCGAGCGTCTGGTGCAGCCGGTCGACCGAATCGATCGCCACGCCGTCCAGGCCGATCAGCACGTCGCCCTCACGCACGCCGGCGCGGTCGGCGGCGCTGTCCTTGGCGATGCTGAGCACGCGCACGCCGTGGTCTTGCGCCAGGCCGTGGGCGATCACCACGCGGCGGTGCAGCGGCACGGTGCTGCCGCCCACGCCCAGGTGGGCGCGCCGTACGCGGCCGTGCTGCAGCAGTTGCGGGATGACCCAGGTGGCGATGTCGATGGCCACCGCGAAGCAGATCGAATTGGCGCCGCGGATGATCGCGGTGTTGACGCCGATCACCTCGCCGCGCGCGTTCAGCAGCGGCCCGCCGGAGTTGCCGGGGTTGAGCGCTGCGTCGGTCTGGATCACGTTCGGGATCAGCCTGCCCGTGCTGGTGCGCATGCTGCGGCCGAGCGCGCTCACGATGCCCGAGGTGACGGTGTGCTCGAAGCCGAGCGGGTTGCCGATCGCGATGGCGATCTCGCCACGGCGCAGCGCGGCCGTGGTGCCGAGTGCCGCATGCGTCAGGCTGCCCTGCGACAGGCCGTCGATGTGCAGCACGGCCAGGTCGGTGTCGGGGTCGTCGCCGACCCAGCGCGCGCTGTACTCGCGGCCGTCGGCGAGCGACACGCCGTACTGCGGACGAGGTTTGTCTTTCGGAAACGCCGCCTGCCCGGCGCGCACGACGTGCGAGTTGCTCAGCAGGTAGCCGTCGGGCGTGAACAGGAAGCCCGACCCGCCGCCCGCCGGCACGCCGTCGCCGCGCACCTGCACCGCGGCCACCGCGGGGCCGACGCGCTCGACCACGTCGCTGACGGTGCGCGAGTACGCGTCGAGCAAAAAGGCATCCGGTGCGCCCATGGGCAATCCCCTCGAAACCGCACAGTTCGGGTTGCCGGGCAAGAATGCAAGAGGAGAACCTTCATGACCATTCAGCTCTACGCTTTCGACACCCCCAACGGACGCAAGATCAGCGTCGCGCTCGAAGAGATGGGCCTGCCGTACGACGTGCACGTTGTCGACATCACGAAAGGCGAGCAGAACACCGCCGCCTTCCTGAAGATCAGCCCGAACAACAAGATCCCCGCGATCGTCGACCCGCACGGGCCGGCGGGCGTGCCGATCAGCGTGTTCGAGTCCGGCGCGATCCTGCTCTACCTCGGCATGAAGACAGGCCAGTTCTGGCCGCAGGACCGGGCCGCCCAGGTGCCGGTGCTGGAGTGGTTGATGTTCCAGATGGGCGGCTTCGGGCCGGCGCCGGGCCAGGTGCATCACTTCATCGCGCTGGCCGACGAGGTCGACCGCCGCTACGGGCTGCAGCGCTTCATGGCCGAGACGCGGCGCCTGTACGGCGTGATGGACCGGCGCCTGGCCGAGCACGCATTCTTCGCTGGTGACGCAGTGTCGATCGCCGACTTTGCAATCGTCGGCTGGGCCTGGCGCCACGCGCGCCACCAGACAGACCTGGCGGCGTTCCCGCATGTGCAGCGCTGGTACCAGCAGATGATGACCCGGCCCGCCACCGCGCGCGGTTTCGAGGTGGCGCTGCGGCGCAATCCGCCGGGCTGAGCGAGCGTCGAGCGACAGTGTGTCGACACAACGTCGCCACTCTTGTCGCCGCGGCGCGGTGAGTGAAGGCGGCCCGGAGCCGCTCGCACGCCGGGCAGATCAGCGCAAACCCAGCATGCAGGCGGGTTTGCGGGCGATGGCACGGTTTCCGAACGGGTTGGCACGGGCGGTGCAAAGGGGGGGGGTATCCGCCCC
>JANOQS010000590.1:0-2453 GCA_031414975.1 Methylibium sp.
GCTTCAGGCATGTTGCGCCAGCCACGCGTTCAGGTCGGCCACCGAGTGCGCCACGTGCAAGGTGGGGAAAGCGTCGAACGCCGCCGGCTCGTGCGCGCCGTAGCTCACGCCGATGCTGGCCGTGCCGGCGTTCAGCGCCAGTTGCAGGTCATGCGTGGTGTCGCCGATCATCAGGGTGCGCTCTGGCGCGATACCGAACTCGGCCATCAGCTCGAGCAGCATCAGCGGGTCGGGCTTGGAGGCGGTCTCGTCGGCGGTGCGGGTGGCGTCGAACAGGCCCTTCAGGTCGAAGTTGCCGAGCGCTTCGTCGAGCCCGCGGCGCGACTTGCCGGTGGCCACGGTCAGCACATGCTGGCGGGCCTTCAGCGCGCGCAGCATCGCCAGGCTGCCCTCGAACAGCACCACCTCGTGCTGCTTCGCGAAGTAGTGGTAGCGGTAGCGGTCGGCCAGCTCGCGATAACGTTCACGCGGCAGGTCGGGCGCGGCGTGCTGCAGCGCTTCGGCCAGGCCCATGCCGATCACATAGCTGGCGTCTTTCAGGCTCGGCACCGCCACGCCCACGTCGGCGCAGGCGGCCTGAATGCAGCGCGCGATCAGCGCGGTGGAGTCGAACAGGGTGCCGTCCCAATCGAAGGCGATCAGGTCGAACTGGCGGGGTCGGGTCATGAGGGGAGCGATGACAGCAAGGCTTCACATTCTGCCGGCAGCGGCGCGGTGAGCTCGATCACCTCGCCGTTGGCAGGGTGCTGCAGGCGCAGTCGGCGCGCGTGCAGGAACATGCGGTCGAAGCGCTGGCCGGGCACGGCCTCGCCGCGCGCGAGCGCCTTGTTGAGGGCGAAGTCGCCGTACTTGTCGTCGCCTGCGATCGGGTGGCCCTCGCCAGCGAGGTGCACGCGGATCTGGTGCGTGCGGCCGGTCTTGATGGTCACGTCGAGCAAGGTGAAGGCCTTGAAGCGCCGCACCACCTTCACCAGCGTGATCGAACGTTTGCCGTCTTCATGGTCGGCGTCGACGGTGCGCACGCGGCGTTCGCCGTCGGCGGTGAGGAACTTGTGCAGCGCCACGTCGATGACCTTGCGCTCTTCGGGCCAGGCACCGATCACCAGCGCGGCGTAGGTCTTGTGCATCACCTTCTCGCCGCCGCGCTGGCGCAACTGGTCTTGCAGCGCCACCAGCGCCGCGCGCTTCTTGGCAATCAGCAGCAGGCCGGAGGTTTCCTTGTCGATCCTGTGCACCAACTCCAGAAATCGCGCCTGCGGACGCGCCTGGCGCAACTGCTCGATCACGCCGAAACTCACGCCGCTGCCGCCGTGCACCGCCACGCCGGCGGGTTTGGCGATGGCGAGCAGGTGCTCGTCTTCGAACACGATCGGAAATTCGCGCGGCGGGGCGTCGGCCCGGGCTTCGGCGCCGGTGGCGGCGGTGCGCACCGGCGGCACGCGCACCTCGTCGCCCAGGGCCAGCTTGGTATCGGCGCCGGCGCGGCCCTTGTTGACGCGCACTTCGCCCGAACGGATGACGCGGTACACGTGCGACTTGGGCACACCCTTGAGGAGCTTGACGAGGAAGTTGTCAAGCCGCTGGCCCTCCGAACCTTCGTCAATGCGGACATAGTGCACAGCCGGCGCTTCAGCGCCTGGGGCCTTGCCCCCCGCGGCCTTGGCGCCGCGGGCGGGTTTGGCCCCTATAATGTTTTGCACCACGTTGCTGCGGTAAGTGTTTGATTTTTCAGAGTTTAGCCCCGCAAGGCGGCCCCATCTGGAAGCGCTTTCACCAGACAAGTGCAGCAAGTGGACAGGTGATGCAACGCACCGGTCGCTGTGGCAGGCAGACATCCCCAAGTGATGTTGCGGCCTCTCGGTCGGTACGGCAGAGCAAACAAAGAAACAAACCACCCACAAGGTCTTTCAGGGGGAAGACGAGAGTGACAACGGCAACCGGCCCTGTGCCCGCCCACGCGCTCCCGACTTTCACCTCGCGTCCAGTGACACCCAAGCGGATGTTGACCCCGTCTCCCGACCGACTGCGCTCCTCGCGCTTGCCGCCCAGGCCACCCGCCTGCTGTGCGCCAGGCACGGGCCGCGCTGCGCGGGTGCGGGATGTCGACAGCCGGCCCAGCCTGCTGCGCCCCGCCCAAGCCACTGCCACGCACGCGCCAACGCTGCCCGAGGTGGTGGTCTCCTGACCGTCACCGAGACAAGCAGTCCAGGGCGACACCCTTCTTCGGTTTACTTTCCGCGTTTCTCGTGCATCGAATCGTCGCCTGCGGCACCTGCCGCCGGTGACTGTGGGTGATGCGCGGCCACGAAGAACGGCCGCGCGAAGGAGAGCACATGAAACGCATGCTGATCAACGCGACGCAGCCCGAAGAGCGCCGCCTGGCCATCGTCGAAGGCCAGAAGCTGATGGACTTCGAGACCGAAATCGAAGGCCGCGAACAACGCAAGGGCAAC
>JANOQS010000591.1:0-1887 GCA_031414975.1 Methylibium sp.
TACGCGGTGTCGATCGCGCTGGCGTATCGCGGCCAGGTGCAGCAGGCGGTGGTGTACGACCCGACGCGCAACGACCTGTTCTATGCCTCCAAGGGCCGCGGCGCGTTCCTCAACGACAAGCGACTGCGCGTGTCCAAGCGCGTGCGCCTGGCCGAGTGCCTGGTCAGCACCGGCTTTCCGTTCCGCAAGGGCGACAACTTTCAGCGCTATCTGAAGATGCTGGAAACGCTGATGCCGCTGTGCGCCGGGCTGCGCCGCCCGGGTGCCGCGGCGCTGGACCTGTGCTACGTGGCGGCAGGCTTCTGCGACGGCTTCTTCGAGACCGGCCTGAGCCCCTGGGACATCGCTGCCGGCTCGCTGCTGATCACCGAGGCGGGTGGGCTGATCGGCAACTTCACTGGCGAAGCCGACTTTCTGTACCAGCGCGAGGTGGTGGCCGGCAACCCGAAGATCTATGGGCAACTGGTGCCGCTGCTGGCGCCGTTCACGCGGGTGATCAAGGACGAAGGCAAGGAGGAGGCGGTGCCCGCGGCAACCCCACCAGCGCCGCTCACCCCCGAAGCGGCATTTGCGGCCACTGCGGCCGCACCCACCGAGCCGGCCGAACCCGCAAAGAAGGCCGTGCGCGTGCGCAAGGCCGCAGCGCCCAAGGCCGACGAAGCTCCGTTCTGACACCACCGCTGAACCGAAGCCGACCTCCGCCCTCGCCGACCCCCGCATGACGCCGGACTTCAGCGGCCACACGCCGATGATGCAGCAGTACCTGCGCATCAAGGCCGAGTTCCCCGACACGCTGGTGTTCTACCGGATGGGGGACTTCTACGAGGTCTTCTTCGACGACGCGCGCAAGGCGAACCGGCTGCTCGACATCACCCTCACCGCGCGCGGTGCCAGTGCTGGCGAGCCGGTGGTGATGGCCGGGGTGCCGGTGCATGCGCTCGAAAGCTACCTCGCCAAGCTGATCAAGCTGGGCGAGGCGGTCGCCATCTGCGAGCAGGTGGGCGACGCCAGCGCAACGCAGAAGGGGCCCGTCGAACGCAAGGTCGTGAGGGTCGTCACGCCCGGCACCGTGACCGACACCGAACTGCTCGCCGACAAGAGCGACGCGCTGCTGTTGTCGGTGGCGCGCCAGGGCAAAGTGCTGGGCCTGGCCTGGCTGGCGCTGAGCAGCGGCGAGTTGGGCCTGACCGAATGTGCCGAGGCCGAACTTCCGGCCTGGCTCGCGCGCTTGTCGGCCGCCGAGGTGCTGGTGGACCGCGATCATGTGCCCGCCGCGCTGCAGCAGGCGCGCATCGCCATCACGCACCGCCCGGCGTGGCAGTTCGACACCGCGCTGGGGCAACGCAAGTTGTGCGAACAACTGCGCGTGGCCAGCCTGGCCGGCTTCAACGCGCAGGACCTGTCTGCCGCGCAGGCCGCGGCGGCCGCGCTGCTGAGCTACGCCGAACACACCCAGGGCCAGGCGCTGGCGCACGTGCGCACGCTGAACGTCCAGCGCGCCAGCGATCTGCTGCAACTGCCGCCAACGACACACCGCAACCTGGAACTGACCCAGACCCTGCGCGGCGAAGACGCACCCACGCTGCTCTCGCCGCTGGACACCTGCCGCACCGGCATGGGCAGCCGCGCGCTGCGCCATTGGCTCACGCACCCGCTGCGCGAGCGCCGCGTGGCGACGCAGCGGCACGACGCGCTGGCCGCGCTGATGGGCGCAGACGCCGGCGGCACCAACACCGTGAACGGCCTGCGCGAGGCCTTGCGCAGCGTCAGCGACGTCGAGCGCATCACGGCCCGGCTGGCCCTGCGCCAGGTGCGGCCCCGTGTACTGAGCGGCCTGCGCGCCACTGTGCAGGCATTGCCGTCGCTGCGCCAGTGGGTGCCTGAAGG
>JANOQS010000592.1:0-4190 GCA_031414975.1 Methylibium sp.
CGACGTGGTCGAGATCGCAGAAAGCCGCCCGATCTCCAAGACCAAATCGTGGGTCGTGACCCGCCTGGTCGAGAAGGGCAACGTCGTCTGACGAAGCACCCGCGTTCGCCTTGGCCTTTGAAGGGCATGGCAACACAACGGTCGGAACGCTGGGATACTGGCGGCCGGCCGTTTTTTCATTCAACCGTTCATTCCGTTTTCAGGAGACGCACATGCTGAAAGTTGGCGACAAGCTGCCCTCGGGCTCCCTGCAGGAATTCATCGAAGTCGAAGGCAATGGCTGTTCGCTCGGCCCCAACAGCTTCGACGTGGCCAAGACGACGGCGGGCAAGACGGTGGCGATCTTCGCCCTGCCCGGCGCCTACACGCCGACCTGCTCGGCCAAGCACGTGCCGGGCTACGTCGAGAACGCTGCTGCCTTCAAGGCCGCCGGTGTCGACGAGATCTGGTGCGTTTCCGTCAACGATGCGTTCGTGATGGGCGCCTGGGGCCGCGACCAGAAGACCGCCGACAAGGTGCGCATGATGGCCGACGGCAGCGCCGAATTCGCCAAGGCCACCGGCCTGACCTTGGACCTGACCGCACGCGGCATGGGCCTGCGCTCGAACCGCTACTCGATGCTGGTGGTGGACGGCGTGGTCAAGACGCTCAACGTCGAAGCGCCGGGCAAGTTCGAGGTGAGCGACGCCGCCACCTTGCTGGCCCAGGCCAAGCAGTCGCTGAGCTGACCCGGCGGCGCGGCACTGAGCTGCAACGCCGGCCTTTGACGCCGCCTTTGACGCCGCCTCTGACGCCGCCGCGGGACCGCGCCGATGACCCTGCCCGACGGCCTGCGCAAGCACAGCTTCCGCAAGTGGTACGAGCGCGAGCTGTTCAGCAGTCACGCGCACATGCTGCTGCTGTTCTTGTGCACCATCGGGCTGCTGGCCGCCTTCGAGGTGTACAGCA
Source organism: Methylibium sp. (assembly GCA_031414975.1). Classification (GTDB taxonomy): domain Bacteria; phylum Pseudomonadota; class Gammaproteobacteria; order Burkholderiales; family Burkholderiaceae_C; genus LGRD01. The sequence goes on from JANOQS010000592.1 coordinate 949, forward strand.
AGAACGCGTCGGCGCTCGACCAGGTGATCGACGTGCTGGCAGTGATCTTGTTCACCGCCGTGGGTGTCTGGTCGCTGCGGCGCTACCTGTACCTGCTGATGCACGCCGAACAGGTGGCCAACCAGGCCGTGTGCAAGCAGTGTGAGACCTACGGGCGCTTCAGCCTGGTCGAAGAAGACCGGTCCGCGAGCCAGGTGAAGGTGCGCTGCAAGAAGTGCCAGCACGAGTGGCCCATCTCGCACTGAGCGCCTGCGCCGTGCGACCGCCTGTCTAGAAGAACTGCCCGATCAGCAGCGCCACGAAGCTCAGCAGCACGCTGCTGGTGAGCGGCACGAAGAACTCGCGGCCGAACAGCTTGAAGCGAAAGTCGCCCGGGAGCCGGCCCAGGCCGATCTTCTCCAGCCAGCGGTGCAGGCCGCTGAAGATCAGCAGCGACAGGAAGATGACGATGAGCCACCGGATCACGTTGGCGCTCCTGAGTAAATCCACCGGATCACAGCGTGTGCGACCGGTCGCCGCTGGTGAAGCCCAGCGCGTCGAACTCGCCACCCTTGGCAAAGCCGATCACCTTGAACAGTTCGCCCATCTCGTGCTCCATCAGCAGCTTTTGCGCCGGTATCGCGGTTCGCGTGTCGGCCGCCTGCAGCAGGTCGCCGAAGCCGCAGTTCAGCAGGAAGCGCGCCTGGCTGGTGTAGCCCAGCACGTCGAGCCCCGCGCCCTGCCCGGCCAGCGCGATGCCGGTGAAGTTGACGTGCGCGGTGATGTCCTTCAAGCCCAGTTCGCACAGCGGATCGGCATCGACCCGGTGCGCGCGGTGGCACATCAGCGTGCCACCCGTGCGTTGCGGGTGGTAGTACTCGGCCTGCGGAAAGCCGTAGTCGATGAAGAACGCGGCGCCGCGGGTCAGCCGGTCGGCCAGGGTCGCAATGAAGGCTTCGGCCTGCGGGTGGACTTCGGTCACGGTACCAACCGGCGGCTCGGCCTCGAACGGCGCTGACAGGGTCGTCAGCCGGTCGCCCCAGGCCAGCCCGTCGCCGCGCGCGACCACACCGCGCTCCTGCCAACCCGAAGCACCGAAGTGCAGCAACTGCACCGGCATCGCGTCAAGCACCTCGTTGCCGACCACCACGCCCTGCATCTGCTCGGGCAAGGCGTCGACCCACGCCACCTGCGCGACAAACGGTTGCAGCCGTTCGCGCTGGCGTTCGCGCAAGCTGCCCGACAGGTCGACGATGGTGTAGCGCCGCACGCTCGAACCCAGCGCCTGCAGCAGTTGTGCAGCGAGCGCGCCGGAGCCGGCACCGAACTCCCACACCTCATCGGTGCCGGTCGCTTGCAGCGCCTGCGCCACCTGGCGCGCCAGGGCCTGGCCGAACAGCGGCGACAACTCGGGCGCGGTGACGAAATCGCTGCCCGAGACCGGCATCAGGCCGAACTGGCGGCTGCTGTTGGCGTAGTAGCCCAGCCCGGGCGCGTACAGCACCAACGCCATGAAGCGGTCGAACGGCAACCAGCCGCCATGGCGGGTTATCGCCTCGCGGACCCGCCGCGCCAGTGCCGCCGATACACTGGCGTTTTGATCTTGATGCATCGGTGCATTGTAGAAATCATGTCTGCTCGCCCTGTCGTCCTGGTTACCGGTGCCGCTCAGCGCCTGGGCCGAGTCGTCGTGCTGGACCTCGCACGCCGCGGCCACGACATCGCACTGCACTTTCACCACTCGGCCAGCGCCGCAGCAGCAACGCTGGCCGAGTTGCGCGCGCTCGGCGCGTCCGCCCACGCATTCCAGGCCGACCTGGCCGACGAGGCCGCCACCGCCGCACTGGTGCCGGCGGTGCTGGAGCACTTCGGCCGGCTCGACGGCGTGGTGCACAACGCCTCGCGCTTTGTCCACGACGATGTGGCGACCTTCAGTTATGCCGCCCTCAGCGCGCATGCCTGCGTCAACACCGGCTCGGCGGTGCTGCTGGCCCGCGCGCTGCACGCGCACCTTGAAACCCGCGCTGCGCGCGCCGCGCTGGTGCTGATGCTCGACCAGCGGCTGTGGAACCCGAACCCGGACTACCTCTCGTACGCGCTGTCCAAGAGCGCCCTGGAGCTGCTGACCCGCGTGCTCGCCAAGGCGCTGGCGCCGCGCCTGCGCGTGGTCGGCGTGGCACCAGGGCTGGCCTCTGACAGCGAGCTGATCGACGACGCGATGCTGCAGCGCATGGCCGCTCTGTCGCTCACCGGCAGCACGGTGCAGCCGGAGCAGATTGCCGATGCGGTGGCGTTCGCGCTCGGCAACGGCGCACTGACCGGCAGCACCCTGATGCTCGACGCCGGTTACCACCTGCAGCCGATGGCGCGGGACTTTCCGTTCCTATGATTGGCGACGATCCTCAGCTCGCCGGCCGGGTAGCTGGGGATCGTCGCCAATCAAGTCCGTTCCTGTGATGCGAGGGCCTCATGCCTGAAGTCGAACTCGGCGAAGCGCCAACCACCACCGACCTGCCGGTCAGCATTGCCAAGCTGTCCAAGCGGCTGCACCGGCGGGTCGGCCAGGCGATCGGCGACTTCAACATGATCGAGGGCGGCGACAAGGTGATGGTGTGCGTCTCGGGCGGCAAGGACAGTTACGCGCTGCTCGACATCCTGATTGGCATGCGCCAGCGCGCGCCGATTCCGTTCGAGATCATTGCCGTCAACCTCGACCAGAAACAGCCCGGCTTCCCCGAGCATGTGCTGCCCGAGTACCTGGCCAGCCGGGGCGTGCCCTTCCACATTGCCGAACAAGACACCTATTCGATCGTCAAGCGCCTCATCCCCGAAGGCAAGACGATGTGCAGCCTGTGCTCGCGCTTGCGCCGCGGTGTGCTGTACCGCGTGGCCACCGAACTGGGCGCCACCAAGATTGCGCTCGGCCACCACCGCGACGACATGCTGCAGACCCTGTTCATGAACATGTTCTTCGGCGGCCGCATGAAGGGCATGCCGCCCAAGCTGGTCAGCGACGACGGCCGGCACATCGTGATCCGGCCGCTGGCCTACGTGCCCGAGGCGGATCTGGAACGCTGGGCGCTGCACCGCCGCTTCCCCATCATCCCGTGCAGCTTGTGCGGCAACCAGGAAAACCTGCAGCGCGTGCAGACGAAGCAGATGCTGCGCGACTGGGAGCGCCGCTACCCCGGGCGAGTTCACAACCTGTTCAGCGCGATGGGCAACGTCGTGCCCTCGCACCTGATGGACCGGAACCTCTACCC
>JANOQS010000593.1:0-5970 GCA_031414975.1 Methylibium sp.
GCGCTGGCCAGCGAACTGGGGGCCGACGCGCGCGGCGTGATCGTGAGCCAGGTGATGCCGTTCCCGTTTTCGCCCACCACGCCGCTGTCGGGCGAGTACCTGGCCTCGGGCAAGGCGGGCGACCCGAAGTTCGACCCCAACTACAGCAGCTTCGAAGGTTTCGTCGCCGCCAAGACCCTGCTCGAAGGCCTGCGCCGTGCCGGCGCCACGCCCACGCAAGACAGCCTGATCACCGGGCTGGAGTCGCTGCGCGAACACAACCTGGGCGGATTCTTCGTCGACTTCAATGCCCAGAAGCACACCGGCTCGAAGTATGTTGACATGTCGATCCTGACGCAGGACGGCAAGGTCCGGCGCTGACGGGCGGCAGCCCCACGCCAGCCTTGAAAGGGCCGGCGCAAGTCCTGCACGCAAGACGTGCCTGAAGCCCGGCTGTACACTGGATTTTGCTGTCCAGCCCCCGGAGCACGCCTCATGAAATTGATCGAATCCATCCTGGCCGACGCGGCCGCCATCGCCAAGGTGCGACGCGACATCCATGCCCACCCCGAGTTGTGTTTCGAAGAGAAGCGCACTGCCGACGTGATTGCCCAGCAGCTCACCGACTGGGGCATTCCGATCCACCGCGGCCTGGGCACGACGGGCGTGGTGGCGATTCTCAAGAACGGCACCAGCGACCGCGCCGTGGGCCTGCGTGCCGACATCGACGCGCTGCCGATGACCGAGCACAACACCTTCGCTCACGCCAGCAAGCACCCCGGCAAGATGCACGCCTGCGGGCACGACGGCCACACGGCCATGCTGCTGGCGGCGGCCAAGCACCTGTCGAAGCACAAGAACTACGACGGCACGGTCTACCTGATCTTCCAGCCCGCCGAAGAAGGCGGCGGCGGCGCGCGCGAGATGATCAAGGACGGCATCTTCGACAAGTTTCCGATGGAGGCGGTGTTCGGCGCGCACAACTGGCCGGGCATGGCGGCGGGGCAGTTCGCACTCAAGAACGGGCCGGCGTTTGCCAGCAGCAACGAGTTCAAGATCACGATCCGCGGCAAGGGATCCCACGCGGCGATGCCGCACAACGGCATCGACCCGGTGCCGGTGGCGTGCCAGATGGTGCAGGCGTTCCAGACCATCATCACGCGCAACAAGCGGCCGATCGACGCTGGCGTGATTTCGGTGACGATGATCCACGCCGGCGAAGCCACCAACGTGGTGCCCGATAGCTGCGAGATCCAGGGCACCGTGCGCACCTTCACGTTGGAGGTGCTGGACCTGATCGAAAGGCGCATGCAGGAAGTGGCCGAACACACCAGCGCGGCCTTCGGCACGCAGTGCGAGTTCGAGTTCAAGCGCAACTACCCGCCCACGATCAACCACCCGGCCGAAACCGAGTTCGTGCGCAGCGTGATGGCCGAGATGGTCGGTGCGCCCAACGTGCACGAGTTCGAGCCGACGATGGGCGCCGAGGACTTCAGCTACTTCCTGCTCGAGAAGCCCGGTTGTTACTTCCTGATCGGCAACGGCGACGGCAGCCACCGCGAAGGCGGCCACGGTTTGGGCCCGTGCATGCTGCACAACCCGAGCTACGACTTCAACGACGAGCTGATTCCCCTTGGCGCCACCTTGTGGGTGCGGCTGGCGGAGGCGTGGTTGGCGCAGCCGAAGGCATGAATCCGGCGACCCACTTCTCGCAGAGCTACGCCGAGGCGCGAGCCAAGTTCCTCGGCGCTGTCGATGCCGCAGGCCTCGATGCCGAAACCCACCCGCACCCGATGCTCGGGCGCGACGGTGAAGGGCTGGCCATGGACGTGGCCCTCGAAGGCCCGAAGGATGCCCAGGCGCTCTTGATCATCACCAGCGCCTGCCACGGCGTCGAGGGCTACTGCGGCTCGGGGGTGCAGACCCACCTGCTGCACGACGACGCCTGGCACCGCACGGTGCGCGACGCTGGCGTGGCCGTGCTCTACATCCACGCCCTCAACCCGTACGGCTTCTCGTGGTGGCGCCGCACGACGCAAGAGAACGTGGACCTGAACCGCAACTTTCGCGACTTCAGCCAGCCCCTGCCCGCCAACCCGGCCTACGACGAGATCGCGGCGCTGCTGGTGCCGACCACCTGGCCGCCGTCGGCGGAAGTGAATGCCGCCACCGCCCGCTACATCGCCGAACGCGGCGAACGGGCGCTGCAAGAGGCCATCACCGGCGGCCAGCACGACTACCCGCAGGGCCTGTTCTACGGCGGCCGCAACCCGACCTGGAGCCACGTCACGCTGCGCCACGTGCTGCAGCGCCACGGCACACGCTGCGCGCGGCTGGGCTGGATCGACCTGCACACCGGCCTGGGCCCGAGCGGCGTGGGCGAACGCATCTTCGCCTGCCGCGACGACGCCGCGGCGCTCAAGCGCGCACGCGCGTGGTGGGGCGACGGCGTGACCTCGATCTACGACGGCAGCTCGAGTTCGGCCCCGCTGAACGGCCTGATGTGGCTCGCCGCTTATGAGGAATGCGCGCAGGCCGAGTACACCGGCATCGCGCTGGAGTACGGCACCCTGCCCATCATGGACATGCTCCAGGCCCTGCGCGCCGACCAGTGGCTGGAGAACCACCCCGAGGCCTCGCCCGCCCAGGCACGCGCCATCAAGCAGCAGACGCGCGACGCGTTCTACACCGACACCGATGGGTGGAAGCAGCGCATCGTCGAACAGGCGGCGCAAGCCGCCCGCCAGGCCGTCTACGGCCTGGCGGCGCCCTGATCGCCCAGCAGCAGGTGGTACTGGGCGCCGGTGTGCAGCGAGCCATCGGCGCTGCGCGCGTAACGCGGCACTTCACCGCTCTTGACCCAGCCCAGCGCGGCGAACAGCCGCTCGGCCCGGTCGCCGCTGCGCGTGTCCAACACCAGCGTGGTGCGGCCCCGCTCCAGCGCCAGCGCCTGCACCGCCAGCATCAGCCGGCGGCCGTAGCCCTTTTGCTGGTGCACGCTGCGCACCATCAGCTTGGCGACCTCGGCACGGTGCGCTGCGCTGGAGCGCTGCGCCTCGCGCAGTTGCACCGCGCCGATCACTTCGCCTTCCTGCTCGAGCACCAGCAATTGCAGTGACCCGGCGGCGATGCTGCGTGCCACATCGACCCAGTAGGCCCAGGCATGGTCACGGTCCAGTGGCGGCAGAAAGCCGACCGCCGCGCCGCTGTTGACGGCGTCGAACAGCAGCCGGCCGAGTTCGTCGGCCCGCGCGGTGGTGCGGGGGGCGTCCCATCGTTCAATCATTTTCAGTCATCGGGTGTGCGAGCTTGCGGCAACATGCTACTCGGCACGTTGAACCGCGCAGCGGCAGCGAGCAACCCAGTGGACAGAAGACGCGACAAAGGGCCATCCGACTCATGAATACCTGCAACAAATCATCGTGGTCCGCCGGGCTGCGGCGCAGGCATGTCGTGGTGGCCTTTGTGCTCACGCTGGCCAGTGTCAGCGCGCTGGGCACCGCCGAGGCCCAGGCGGCTGCCGGGCGCAGGGTGGCCTTGATCATCGGCAACGCCGCGTACCCGACCAGCCCCTTGTCCAACCCCGGCAACGACGCCAGAGCGGTGAGCGGCGCGCTCGCCGGCCTGGGCTTCACCGTCATCGAGGCGCGCGATGCGAGCAAGCAGCAGATGGAGCAGGCCATCGCACGGACGCAGGACGCGCTCAAGGGCGGCGGCGGCGTCGGTCTGCTGTACTACGCAGGCCACGGGCTGCAGCTGGATTGGCGCAACTTTCTGGTGCCCGTCGATGCCCGGCTCGCTACCGCGCGCGACGTGGCGGTACAAACGGTGGATGTGCAGCAGGTGCTCGACGCTTTCAAGGCCGCCGGCAATGCCATGAGCATCATCGTGCTCGACGCGTGCCGCGACAACCCGTTCGGCGCCACTGGCCGCGGCGCCGGGCTGGCGCCGATGGATGCGCAGTGGGGAACCTTTCTCGCCTACGCCACCGCGCCAGGCAACGTGGCCGAAGACGGCAGCAGCGACAGCGGCAACAGCCTGTACACGCGCCACCTGGTGCAGGAGTTGAAGCAACCCGGCGCCCGCATCGAAGACGTGTTCAAGCGGGTGCGCCTGCAAGTGCGCCAGCACACGCAGGGCCGGCAGGTGCCGTGGGAGAGCACGAGCCTGGAACAGGAGTTCTACTTCGACCCGAAGGCGACGCCGGCACCCGTGCCCATGCCCGAGATCGAGCGCTTGAACCAGGCCGATGCCAGCCTGGTGCTGGAGAAGGCCGACTGGGACCGCATCAAGGCGTCGAACCAGCCGGACGATTTCTATGCCTACTTGAAGAAGTACCCCGATGGATTCATCAGCGAACAGGCGCAGTTCCGGCTGGACCAACTGCAGCGCGCGAAGGTGGTGCCGAGCCCGCGCGCCAACGGCGTGGTCGCGCTTGCGGCGGGCCTTGACCGGTACGTGGTGGGTGACGAATGGGTGATGGAACGCACCGATGACCTGACGAAGGAAACGAGGCGCGTCACCAGCCGGGTTTCGCAAGCAGATCGAGACCGGGTGGTGGTCAACGACGGCAACGCCGTTTTCGACCAGATGGGGTCGGTGCTGAAGAATCGCTTCGGTGTGAAAGACCCGGGTGTTTTGATGGCCCCGGTCGACTTGTCGGTCGGGAGGCGGTGGCGCTCGGCATTCACCAACACGCAGGCCAGCGGGGTGAAAACGAACAACTTCTATGACTTTCGGGTCACGGCATTCGAAGAGGTCACCGTTCCTGCGGGCACATTCAAGGCCTTCCGGGTCGAGCGCCAGGGCTTGGCCAGATCGCAGAACGGCCCAGGATCGCAGATTTCGGGCACGGCCTGGATCGACCCCACCACGATGTTCGTGGTTCGCCACGACACGCTGTTCCGGAACAAGGGCGTGATCACCGAGCAGTCTTCGGATCGGCTCGTCAGCATCAAGCGCGCGCCGCGCCACTGACCGCCGACCACCTCAGCGTCAGAGCAGCCCGCGCGCCGCCAGCTCGCGCTCGCAATCGGCCGGGCTCTCGAACAGCAGTGCCTGCCAGCCTGCCGCGCGCGCCGCAGCGACGTTACGCGGCATGTCGTCGATGAACAGGCTGTGCGCCGGCTCGATGCCCAGCCACTCGGCGGCGTGCGCGAAGATCGCCGGCTCCGGCTTGATCAACTGCACGCGCGCCGAGAACACCCCGCGATCGAACAGCGACAGGAAACCGTGCGTCGCTTCCAGGTGCCGCGCATAGGGCTCGGGCATGTTGGACAGGTAGTACAGGCCCCGCCCGCGGGCGCGCTGCCGCGGGTGCAGGCGCTCCAGCAGGCCCACGGTGCCGACGATGGGCGTCAGCGCGGCCGGCACCGCGTCGATCACGGCGCGCGCCTGCGCCACCTGCAGGCCGGTGCGCCGCGAGATGCGGTCGGCCAGTTCGGCAGGCGCGAGCACGCCACGGTCGAACTCGCCCCAGTCGCCATCGAAGCCCTGAAAGATCTCGGCCACCCACCGGTCGGCCGCGGCGCGGGAGGGCGCGTGTTCGGGCAGCACGCCAGCCACGATCTCGTGCGGCTGCCAACGGAACAACACACCACCGAAGTCGAAGACCAGGTTCATCGGCGATGTTCAGCCGCGCAGCCGCTGCATCAACCCGGCGGTCGACCCATCCAGCCCGCTCACGTCGCCCGACGCCAGCCGTGGCAGCAAGTCAGAGCACAGCGCCTTGCCCAGCTCCACGCCCCACTGGTCGAAACTGTTGATACCCCACACGGCGCCGCTGGTGAACACGCGGTGTTCGTACAGCGCGATCAGCGCGCCCAGCGAGCGCGGTGTGAGCTGGTCCAGCATCAAGGTGGTGCTGGGGCGGTTGCCAGGGAAGGTGCGGTGGCGCGCCAGGGTCTGGGCGTCGAGGTCTTTCGACGCCGTCGGCGCCTTCTCGGCCGCCGCCTGCGCCGTGGTCTTGCCGAGCATCAGTGCTTGCGATTG
>JANOQS010000594.1:0-8780 GCA_031414975.1 Methylibium sp.
CATTTCCGGCCGGCTGAAGGAGATCGTCAACCGCGGCGGCGAGAAAATTTCGCCCCGCGAAGTGGACGATGCGCTGCTCGACCACCCCGATGTGCTGCAGGCCGCGGCCTTCGGCGTGCCGCACCCGTCGCTGGGCGAAGACCTGGCCGCTGCGGTGGTCTTGCGTGCGGGATCGGAAGCGAACGAGCCGGTCTTGCGAGCGCACCTGCTCACGCGCCTGGCGGCGTTCAAGGTGCCATCGCAGATCGTGTGGGTGCACGCCATTCCGGCCGGTGCCACCGGCAAGGTCGAGCGCAGGTCCCTGCACCGTGCCCTGGGCGCAGCGCTTGCGCGCGCTTTCGTGGCACCGCGCACGGAACGCGAACGCGCGCTCGAATCGATCTTTCGCGAGATGCTGGGCCGCGGGCCGCTCGGCGTGCATGACAACTTCTTCGCTGCCGGGGGCGACTCGCTGCGCGGTGCGCGGGTGATCGCGCGGGTGAATGAGCGCTTCGGCCTGAACCTGCCGGCCACCAGCCTGTTCGAACATCCGAGCGTGGCCGAATTGGCGGCGCACTCTGAGTCTTCTGAATCCCCTGGCGACGAGGAGGCGCGGCTTTCATCCGTGCCAGCGTCCCGGCCCGGCGCAGCCCAGGCGTGCTCCTTTTCGCAGGAAGCACTGTGGATGGTCGAGCGGCTGGCGATCGGCACCGGCGCCTACAACAGCGCGCAGGCGCTGCGCCTGTCGGGCGATCTGGACGTGCCCGCACTGGAACGGGCCCTGCACGCCTTGCTGCAACGGCATGACCTGCTGCGCACCGGGTTCGACGAGGTCGACGGTTTGCCGGTCCAGCGAGTTCACGCCGATGCGGCTCTGACACTTTCGCGGACCGACCTGCGAGGCATGAGCGGGCACGCCGCCCCCGCAGCCGGCGAGCTCATCAACGACACCCCGTTGATGAAGGATCTGGCCGCCGAGGTGCGCCGCCCGTTCGACCTGACCCGCCCCCCGCTGCTGCGCGCCAGCCTGTGGCGCCTGGACGATGCCAACGGCCCGCCCGAACACCTGCTGTTGCTGGTGCTTCACCACATCGTGGCCGACGGCTGGTCCATGCAGGTGGTGGCGCACGACCTGGGCCGCTTGTATTCGGCTTTCCGTTGCACGCCGGCGGCGGCACCCGCGGCACCGGAGTTGGCGCCGCTGACGATTCGCTTTGCTGACTGGGCGGCGCAGCAACGCCGCTGGCTGCAGGGCCCGCGCCTCGAAGCAGACCTTCACTACTGGCGCGGCCGCCTGGCCGGTCTGGCGCCGCTGGCCCTACCGACCGACCGGCCGCGCCCGGCCCAGCCGAGTTGGTCCGGCGGCTCCGAGCGGTTCAGCCTGCCGGCAGAGCTGGCGGCCCCACTGCGTGCCCTGGCACGTGAGCGCAAGGTCACCTTGTTCATGCTGTTGCTCGCAGCCTTCAAGCTGCTGCTGATGCGCTGCAGCCATCAGCACGACGTGGCGGTGGGTTCGCCAGTGGCAGGGCGTGACCGGCCCGAGCTCGAAGGCCTGGTCGGCTGCTTCGTCAATACCGTGGTGCTGCGCACCGACTTGTCAGGCAACCCGAGCTTCGTCGAGCTGCTGGACCGCGTGCGCGAGACCGCGCTGGCGGCCTACCGGCACCAGGCGCTGCCCTTCGAAATGCTGGTGGCCGAACTCAGCCCCCAGCGCGACCTGAGCCGCAACCCGCTGTTCCAGGTGTCGTTTGCGCTCGACAACCAGCCGGCGCCGGCTTATGCGCTGGACGGCGTGACGGCGCGCCGGATGCCGCTTTCGGCACAGACCGCGAAGTTCGACCTCTCCCTCACGTTCACTGAAACCGGCGCCGACGCCGACGTCGCAACCGCCCAGCAAGGCAGCGAACTGCAAGGCCGCTTCGACTACAGCAGCGACCTGTTCGAACCCGCCACCGTGCAACGCCTGTCGTCGCACCTGCGCACTTTGCTGGCCGGCATTGCGCTGAATGCCGGCGAGCGGATCGCCCGCTTGCCGTTGATGTCCGACGCTGAGTGGCGCCAGATGGCGGCCTGGAACGATACCGCCCTCCCGACACCCGCGGCGATGGTGCACGAGCGGGTCGAACAGCAGGCCCGGCGCGCGCCCGATGCCGTGGCGCTTGTGTTCGGTCAGGAGTGCCTGAGCTATCGCCAGCTGAACGCCCGGGCCAACCAGCTTGCCCACCACCTTCGCCGGCACGGCGCGGGGCCCGAGGTGCTGGTCACCGTGTGCCTCGAACGCTCGCTGGCGCTGGTCGTGGCGATGCTGGCGGTGCCCAAAGCCGGCGCGGCAATGGTGCCGCTGGACCCGGAACTCCCCGCCGAGCGCCTGGCGTTTGTCGTGCAGGACACGGCCTCGCCGCTCACGCTGACGCAGTCTGCCCTGGCGGGTCGCCTGCCCCCACCAGCAGCGGGGCGCGGGCGCCACGTGCTGTGCCTGGACACCCAGTGGGACTTGGTGGCGCAGGAATCCGAAGACGATCCGGCCGGCCCGACGGCCCCCGAGCAACTCGCCTACGTGATCTACACCTCCGGCTCCACCGGCAAACCGAAGGGAGTGCTGCTCGAGCATGGCGGCTGGCGCAACCATGCGCACTGGCTGCAGCAGACCTTGAGCGTGGTGCCGGGCGACCGCTTCCTGCAGATCTCGTCGATCGGCTTCGACGCCGCGATGGTGGAGTTGTTCATGCCGCTGCAGGCCGGCGCAAGCCTGGTGCTCGCCGCTCCCGGCGAACACCGCGACACGGCCTACCTGGCGCGGCTGATGCAGGAGCAGGGCGTCACCGTGCTTCAAATGGTGCCTTCGGCATTGCGCAGCCTGCTCGCCGAGCCGCTCCTGAGGCCGGGCAAGCTGCGCTGGGTGGTCAGCGGTGGCGAGGCGCTGGACCCGCGCATGGCCACTGAATTGCAGCAGCGCCTGCCCGACGCGCGCTTGGGCAACTTCTACGGGCCGACCGAAACCACCATCCATTCGACTCACTTCGGCCTGCCCCCGCCGAGCAGCGCCGCCGGGCCGGCGGGTGCCGCCAGCGTGACCATCGGCCGCCCGATTGCCAACACCCAATGTTTCGTGCTCGACCGGGACCTGCAGGCGGTTCCGATCGGTGTGATGGGTGAACTGTGGATCGGCGGTGCCGGCCTGGCGCGCGGCTACCTCGACCGCCCCGAGCTGACCGCCGAGCGCTTCATTCGGCACCCGGTGTCGGGGCAGCGCCTGTACCGCACCGGCGACCTGGCGCGCTATCGCGCCGACGGCAACATCGACTACCTGGGCCGGGCCGACTTCCAGGTGAAGATCCGCGGCCATCGCATCGAACTCGGCGAGATCGAGGCCGCGCTGAAGGCCCTGCCGGGGGTGCGCGACGGCGTGGTGGTGGCGCGCGCAGACGCTGCGGGCCAACTGCGGCTGGTCGCCTATGTGGTCGCCAATGTGGCGGGTGGCGATATGGCCGTCGCGGACCTCCGCGCGGCCCTCGCGCGGACCCTGCCCGAGCCCATGCTGCCGGGTGCGTTTGTGGTGCTCGCGGGGTTGCCCACCTTGCCGAGCGGCAAGATCGACCGCAAGGCCCTGCCGGAGCCGGAGCGGCACGCGCAGAACGCGGCCGCCGTCGCGCCGCGCACGCCCACCGAGTTGGCCGTCGGGCAGATCTGGCGCGACGTGCTGGGGACCGAACACGTCAGCGTGCACGATCACTTCTTCGAGCTGGGCGGGCATTCCTTGACGGCCATGCAAGTGGTGGCCCGGCTGCGCGCCGGCCTGCAGCTCGAATTGCCGCTGCGCACGCTGTTCAGCCACCCGACCCTGGAAACGCTGGCGGCCGAGATCGACCGCCTGCTTTCGGCCAGCGCGCCCGGCCACCTGAACGGGGGCGACGGACCGGCGCTTGCCGGGTGGCCGGCGATTCGGCCGATTCCGATCGTCGCGCGCGTCGGGCCCTTGCTGGCGTCGTATTCACAGCGGCGCATGTGGCTGGTGCAGGCGCTCAATCCGCAGACGACCGCCTACAACATGAGCTTTGCGTTGCGGCTGCGCGGCTCGGTCAACGCCGACGCGCTGGTCGCCGCGATCGATTGCGTGGTGCAGCGTCACGAGGCGTTCCGCACCCGGTTCGGCATGCTCGAGGGTGAGGTCGTGCAGTGGATCGACCCCCCGAGCCCCACCCAGATCGACCGGATCGACCTGCGCCACCTGCCTGCCGAAGCCCGCGAGCGGGAAGCCCAGAAGCAGCGCGAGCAGGCGGCCCGCCGGCCGTTCGATCTGGCCCGCTCGGGGCTGTATCGCCTGAGCCTGCTGCAGATGGCGGATGGCGAACAGGTGCTGTTGTGGTTCATGCACCATGTGATCGGCGACCATTGGTCCGACGGCATCCTGCTGCGCGAAGTGGGCCAGGCCTACGCTGCGCTGCTGCAGGGCCGCGCGCCCACGCTGCCGGCGCTGCGCATCGAATACGCCGACTACGCCGCCTGGCAGCGCGCGCCGGCGCAGCGCGAACTGCTGGCGCCGCAGATGGCCTACTGGACCGACCGCTTGCGTGGCCTCCGGCCGCTGCCGATGCCATTCGACCTGAGCTGGCGCGAACTGCCCAGCGGGCGCGGCAGCAGTGAGTCGGCCCGCCTGGCGCCATCGACCGTGGCGGCGCTGAAACGCCTGAGCCACCGCCATGGCGTGACCCCGTTCATGGCCATGCTGGCCTGCTTCAACGTGGTCCTGTCGCGTTACTGCGGCCAGACCGACATCGTGGTCGGCTCGCCGGTGGCCAACCGCACGCGGGTCGAATCGGAAGGCCTGGTCGGCACGTTGGTGAACACGCTCGTGATGCGCTCGGACCTGTCTGGCAACCCCACGTTCGTCGAGTTGCTGGCACGCGTGAAGGACACCACGCTGGAAGCGTTTGCGCACCAGGACGCCCCCTTCGAGCGGCTCGTCGAAGAGACCGCCTTCGAACGCAGCGCCACGCGCCAGCCGCTGGTCCAGGTGTTGTTCAACGTGATCAATGCGCCGTTCGACGTGAAGGCGATGCCAGGCGTTGCGATGGAGCGATTCGACTACACGTCGGTCGCAGCGCAGTTCGAGCTGGGCCTGACCGTGGACGATGCTTTCGGCATCGTGCACGTGTCGTACTCCACCGACCTGTTCGTGCGCTCCACCGCCGAGCGTGTGCTGGCGAGCTTCCTGACGGTGGTGGACAGCATGTTGGCCGATCCGACCCGGACCGTGGCCGACTGCGAGACCCGCGGCACCGCCGAGCGGACCGAGCTGGCGGCGTGGAACGCCACCTCCGTGCCTTTCGAAACCGGCTTGCGTCTGGGCGACCTGATCCGCCGCCAGATGCTCCGTGCGGGCGATGCGCCGGCCGTGGTCTTCGAAGACCGGTACCTGAGCAGCAGCGAACTCGACGCCCGCGCCCGCCGCCTGGCCCTGCGCCTGCGCGCGCTGGGTGCCGGCCCCGGCAGCCTGGTCGGCGTGTGCCTGGAACGCGGCATGGAGCTGGTGGCGACGCTGGTCGGCGTCGTCTACAGCGGCGCCGCCTTCGTGCCGCTGGACCCGGCCTACCCCCCCGAGCGCCTGGCCCGCATGGCCGAAGACGCCGGCATGACCCTGGTGCTCAGCCGCGAGGCCGAGTGGCAGCGCCTGCGCCCGGCGCTGCCGCCGGCGCTGCGCATGATCGACGTGGGGGATGTAGGCGATGTGGGCGATGTGGGCGACGTGCTCGACAGCCCGGCGCAGGTGCCCGCGGATTTCGAGTTGATCGGCAACGCCGACGACCCCGCCTACGTGATCTTCACCTCCGGCTCGACCGGCCGGCCGAAAGGCGCGATGAACGCGCACCGCGGCGTCGTGAACTGGTTGCAGTGGATGCAGGCCGAATACGGCTTGACGCCGCAAGACCGGGTGCTGCTGAAGACGCCGTACAGCTTCGACGTGTCGCTGCGCGAGTTCTTCTGGCCGCTGATGACGGGGGCCACGATCGTCGTGGCCCGTCCCGACGGGCACCGCGACAGCGCCTACCTGGCCGGGCTGATCCGGCATGAGCGCATCACCTTGCTGCACTTCGTGCCGTCGATGCTGCGCATCTTCCTCGACGAACCCGGCCTGGAGCAGTGCACCAGCGTGCGGCGCGTGGTGTGTTCGGGCGAGGCCTTGCCGGCGGATGCCGTGGCGCGGTTCTTCGAGCGCATGCCGCACAGCCGGCTGTGCAACCTGTACGGGCCGACCGAGGCGGCGGTGGAGGTGACGTACTGGGAGTGCCGGCCGGGGAATGGGGAGGGCGGCGCCAGCATTCCAAATATTCCGAATATTCCAATAGGCCGCCCGGTGGCCAACACCCAGATGCATGTGCTCGACAGCCGGCTGAGGCCGCAGCCGATCGGGGTGGCGGGGGAGTTGTACATCGGTGGCGTGCAGGTCGGCATGGGCTACGTGGGGCGGCCGGAGCTGACGGTGGAGCGCTTCATCGCCGATCCGTTCCGCCCCGGGGGGCGGCTGTACAAGACCGGCGACCTGGCGCGCTGGACCCGCGACGGGGTGATCGACTACCTGGGGCGGGCCGACGACCAGGTCAAGATCCGTGGGCACCGCATCGAACTGGGGGAGGTCGAGGCCTGCCTGGGCACGCACACCGCGGTGGCACGCTGCGCGGTGACCGTGCGCGAAGATGTCGGGGGAGGCGCGGCGGGTCACGTTGCGGGCGACAAGCGCCTGGTCGCCTACGTCGTGAGCCACGGCACGGCGCCGGACGCCGCCGCGCTGCGCGATCACCTGCGCGCCAGCCTGCCGGAGTTCATGCTGCCGCAGCACTTCGTTGCGATCGACGCGCTGCCCTTGCTGCCGAACGGAAAGCTGGACCGGCGCGCCCTGCCCCGGCCCGACGCGGCAAGCCCGGGCCACGAGCGCCACCGCGACGATCGCGATGCCCCGCGGACCGACGCTGAAAAAGCGCTGGCCGAGGTCTGGCAGAAGCTGCTGGGGGTACCGCACATCGGCCGATCAGACAACTTCTTCGACCTGGGCGGCCACTCGCTGCTCGCGATGCGGGCGGTGAGTGAACTGGAGCAGCGCCTGGGCACCAAGATCGAGCTGCGCAAGCTGGTGTTCGAGTCGCTGGCGTCGATCGCCGCGGCGATCGACGCTTCAGCCAGCCCGCCCGGCGCGCCGGCGCCGCAGCGTCGCAGCCTGTTCGGCCGCCTGCTCCGCAGCCCGCGCCGTTCAGTGTGAACTATCGCCGCTGACTATTGCACGCGCCCCACGGGCAGCCTGTGCAACGGGCAGTCTGGCACGCCCGGCCTGCGATAGCGTGAGGAGGTGAGGGCGCTGATGGCCCCTTTTTCTCGCACCCCCTGCACCTCGACGGACCCAGAGTTTCGAGGTTTCACGCCCTTGATTTCCTTGCCATGACGACCACCAGCCTGAACCGCTTTTTCACCTGGCGTTGCCGTCAACATCCGGACGCACTGGCCTACGCATTTGTGCGCGACACGCTGGAGCTGGCCGAGTCGCTGAGCTACGCGCAGCTGGAAACCCAGGTGCAGGCACTGGCCGCGCAGATCGCCGAACGCTCGTTGCCCGGCGACCGCGTGCTGCTGGTCTACCCGGCCGGGCTGGACTTTGCGCGCGCCTTCTGGGCCTGCATGCTGAGCGGCCGCATTGCGGTACCGGTGCCGGCGCCCGACCCGGTGCGCTTCAAGAACGGCGCGCCGCGCCTGCAGGCCATCATCGACGACGCCCAGGCCGCCCTGGTGCTCACAACGGCCGAACTGCTGGCGCCGGCACAGGCCTTCTTCGTCGAGGTCGGCAGCGCAAGCGCGGTGTGGCAGGCCACCGACCCGTTGGCGGCGGTGTCCGCGGCACCGGCACAGGGACCGGCAACGGCAACGGCACCCGACTTCGGCGGCGCGCCGGGCCCGCAAAGCGTGGCCTACCTGCAATACACCTCGGGCACCACCCAAACGCCGCGCGGCGTGGTGCTGACCCACGCCAACGTGCTGGCGCAGTGCCGCAGCGCGACCGACAGCGTCGGCATCACCCACGGCACGAGCCGCATGCTGTGCTGGCTGCCGCACTACCACGACTACGGGCTGCTCTACGGCGTGCTCGGGCCGTTCTTCGCCGGCGTGCCGGGTTACCTGATGTCGCCGGTCACGTTCCTGCGCCGGCCGCTGCGCTGGCTCGAAGCGGTCGAGCGCTTCGCCATCACCCACACCGGCGGGCCCAACTTCGCCTACGCCGCCTGCACCAAGGCGCTGGCGCAACAGCCGGGCTGGCGCGCGCGCCTGGACGGGCTGGTGTCTTCCTCGTGCGGTGCGGAGCCGATCCAGGCGAAGACCGCACAGGACTTCATCACCGCGTTTTCAGCGCGCGGCCTGGGCATCGGCACGTTTGCGCCAGCCTACGGCATGGCCGAGGCGGTGCTCACGGTCACCGCCACGCCGCCCGGCACACCGCTGCAAGTGCTGACGCTCGACGCCGCCGCGCTGACGCAGGAGCGTGTGGAAATCATGGACGCTGTCGATGCTGCCGATGCTGTCGATGCTGCCGATGCCGCCCATGCCACCATGGCGGCCCGCACCCGCGTGGTCGTCGGTTGTGGCCGGCCGATCGGGCTGTTGTGCGTTCTGATGGTGCACCCGCGCAGGGGCCGGCCGTGCGCGGCCGGGCAGGTCGGCGAGATCTGGATCCAGGGCAGCAGCGTCGGCCGGGGTTACTGGCGCCAGCCCAACGTCAGCACCGACGTGTTCTCCGCCCACCTGGCCAGCGACGACGG
>JANOQS010000595.1:0-2143 GCA_031414975.1 Methylibium sp.
CTGGTGCTGCGCAACGCCGGCCCGGTGGGCGCGCCGGGCATGCCCGAATGGGGCGGCCTGCCAATCCCCAGGAAGCTGCTCCAGCAAGGCGTGCGTGACATGCTGCGGCTGTCGGACGCACGCATGAGCGGCACGCACTACGGCAGTTGCGTGCTGCACATCTCGCCCGAAAGCGCCGTGGGCGGGCCGCTCGCGCTGGTGCAGACCGGCGACACCATTGCCATCGACATCGACGCCCGCTCGCTCGAGCTGCTGGTGGACGAACCCGAACTCGCGCGCCGCCGCGCCCGCTGGGTTGCGCCCGTGCAGCCCTTCTCGCGCGGCTTCACCAGGCTCTACCAGCAGCACGTGACCCAGGCGCACGAGGGCTGCGACTTCGACTTTCTGCAAGGCACCGCGCCCACGCCGGAGCCGGTCATTTACTGAAACGCCCATCGGAGACCCCCGCATGAACGACTTCAAACGCCTGCTCAGCGCCTCCGGCGCGCAGCCCCCGATCGGCACCTGGATCATGTCGGCCAGCCCCATCGTGGCCGAAGCGGTGGGTTGCGCCGGCTTCGACTGGGGGGTGATCGACATGGAGCACACGCCGCTGGACATGATGGACATCGTGCACCTGCTGCAGGCCGTGGCCGGCACCAAGCTGGTCCCGGTGGTGCGCGTGCCGTGGAACGAGACGGTGATGGTCAAGCGGGTGCTCGACGCCGGCGCGCAGACCCTGCTGTTCCCTTTCGTGCAGAACGCTGAAGAAGCGATGCGCGCCGTGGCCGCCACCCGCTACCCGCCCGAGGGTGTGCGCGGCATGGCCGGCATGAGCCGCGGCTCGCGCTTCGGCACCATCCCTGACTATTACAAGGCCGCCAACAAACGCATCGGCGTGATCGTGCAGCTCGAAACACCGTCGGCGGTGGAGCAGCTCGACGCCATCGCCGCCGTTGAAGGCGTTGACGCGATCTTCCTCGGCCCGGCCGACCTCTCCGGCGCGATGGGCCATGTGGGCAACATGACCCACCCGGCCGTGATGGACCTGATGACCCAGGCCGCGCAGCGCTGCAAGGCGCTGGGCATTCCGGTCGGCACCGTGGGCGGCACCGCCGAGGTGGTGGCGCAGTACCGCGCGGCAGGATTCACGTTCGTGGCCATCGCGTCCGACCTGGGGCTGCTGATGCGCGGCGCGCAAGCTGCCGTGGCCGCGTTGCGCACGACCGGCGGCGAGCACGTGCACACGCTGGCCGGCGGCACCCGGACCGGCGACAACACCGGCAACCAGGCCCAGGGGTACTGAACCATGGCCGCAGTCGAACTCAAAGGCGTCGTCAAAAGTTACGACGGCAAGACACAAGTCATCCATGGCATCGACCTGGACATCAAGCACGGCGAGTTCGTCGTCTTCGTCGGCCCCTCGGGCTGCGGCAAGAGCACCTTGCTGCGCATGATCGCGGGACTGGAGACGATCTCGGGCGGCGAAATCCGCATCGGCGATCAGGTGGTCAACGACCTGCCTCCGCGTGCGCGAGACATCGCGATGGTGTTCCAGGACTACGCGCTCTACCCACACAAGAACCTGTTCGACAACATGGCTTTCGGCCTGCGACTGCGCGGCACGGATGAGGCCGAAATCAAGACGCGCGTGATGGACGCCGCCAGGCTGCTGCGCATCGACCACATGCTCGAACGCAAGCCCGGCGCGCTTTCCGGCGGCCAGCGCCAGCGCGTGGCCATCGGCCGCGCCATCGTGCGCCAGCCCAAGGTGTTCCTGTTCGACGAGCCGCTCAGCAACCTCGACGCTCAATTGCGCGGCGAAATGCGCAGCGAGATCAAGCGCCTGCACCAGCGCCTGGGTGCCACGATCATCTACGTCACGCACGACCAGGTGGAGGCGATGACGATGGCCGACCGCATTGCGGTGCTGAGCGCCGGCCGCAAGATGCAGTACGACACGCCCGACATCATCTACAACCAGCCCGCGGCCTTGTTCGTGGCCGGCTTCACCGGTGCGCCGGCGATGAATCTGGTCGACTGCACCTTGACCGGCGACCGGGCCGACCTGGGTGGTGGCGCCCAGATCAGGGTGCCGGCGGCGCTGGCCGCGCGCGCCGGCAGCACCGCCAAGCTCAAGTTCGGCGTGCGGCCCGAGAACATC
>JANOQS010000596.1:0-3335 GCA_031414975.1 Methylibium sp.
GTGGCCAAGAACGTGCGCGCCAACGTGCGCGAACTCGAAGGGGCGCTGCGCAAGATCCTGGCGTATTCGCGCTTCAGCCAGAAGGAAATCAACATTGCGCTGGCGCGCGAGGCGCTGAAGGACCTGTTGTCGATCCAGAACCGCCAGATCGGCGTCGAGAACATCCAAAAGACGGTGGCCGACTTCTACAAGATAAAGATCGCCGACATGTACAGCAAGAAGCGCCCGGCCAGCATTGCCCGGCCGCGCCAGATCGCGATGTACCTGGCCAAGGAGATGACGCAGAAAAGCCTGCCCGAGATCGGCGAGCTGTTCGGCGGGCGCGACCACACCACGGTGCTGCATGCGGTGCGCAAGATCTCGGCCGAGCGCCAGAAGAACACCGAACTGAACCAGCAGCTGCACGTGCTCGAGCAGACGCTGAAGGGCTGACCGCAGATGTGCATGCCGAGATGAAGAGCCTGTCAAGGCAGAAGGCTGGGGACAAGATCGGAACAACTCGCACGCTGTCCACAGGCCCGAGCCGTTTGCCGAAGTTGTTGTATGTCGGGCAGCTCGCAACCACAGGCGCCGGCCACATGGTTTTCAGGGACCTAACTGCTTGATGGAAAAGGCGAAAATGGCCTTGTCCACAGAAACGCCCTCTCTCTATCTATTACGACCAAGTTAAGAGGTTGACATGATTGTCTTAAAGACAGCACAGATAAATGTTCTGAGCGCTCTGCAGTCGGTGGCGGGCATCGTGGAACGCCGCCACACGCTGCCGGTGCTGGCCAACGTGCTGATCCGCAAAACCGACGGCCGCATCGAGCTGACCGCCAGCGACCTGGAAATCCAAGTCCGCACCACGGCCGAGCTGGGTGGCGACAGCGGGCATTTCGCGACCACCGTGGGGGCGCGCAAGCTGATCGACATCCTGCGTTCGCTGCCGTCCGACCAGACCGTGTCGCTCACCGCCAACCAGAACAAGCTGACCTTGCAAGGTGGCAAGAGCCGCTTCACCTTGCAGACCTTGCCGAGCGACGATTTCCCACTGGTGCAAGAGGCGCCCGATTTCGGCCCGATGTTCAGCGTGCCGCAGAAGACGCTGAAGGCCTTGATCGACCAGGTGCACTTTGCGATGGCGGTGCACGACATCCGTTACTACCTGAACGGCATCTTGTTCGTTGCCGAAGGCAAGAGCCTGATCCTGGTGGCCACCGACGGCCACCGCCTGGCGCTGGCGCAGGCGACGCTGGAGACCGAGATCCCGAAGCAGGAGGTGATCTTGCCGCGCAAGACGGTGCTGGAACTGCAGCGCTTGCTGAAGGGCAGTGACAACAAAGAGAGCAAGGAAAACAAGGACGACAACGACAGCGTCGACACCCCGATCGAGATGCGCTTTGCCGGCAACCAGGCCAAGTTCAGCTTCAGCGGCATGGAGTTCGTGACCAAGCTGGTCGAAGGCAAGTTCCCCGACTACAACCGGGTGATCCCGAAGAACCACAAGAACCACGTGACCCTGGGCCGAGCGCCGCTCTTGGCCAGCCTGCAGCGCGCCGCCATCCTGACGAGCGAAAAGTTCAAGGGCGTGCGTGTGAACATCGAGCCGGGCACCTTGCGCATTGCGTCGAGCAATGCCGAGCAGGAAGAGGCCAAGGAAGAACTCGAGATCGACTACGCCGGCGACGCCATCGAGATCGGCTTCAACGTGACCTACCTGATCGACGCACTGAGCAACATGAACGTCGAGATGGTGAAGTTCGAACTTCAGGACACCAATTCCAGCGCGCTGTTGACCGTGCCTGAACAAGCCGGTTTCAAGTATGTGGTCATGCCGATGAGGATTTGAAGCACGCGTGCCGTCTGCACGCCTGGACATTCCCAGCCCGAAACGTGAGTGAAAGATCTGATGACTGAGCTTCCGAACACCCCCGAAAACGATCTGAAAAGAGAAGCCGACAACGCCGCCCGAAGCACCCAACACGCCGCCGACAGCGCCGCCTATGGCGAAGGCAGCATCCAGATCCTCGAAGGCCTCGAGGCAGTGCGCAAGCGGCCGGGCATGTACATCGGCGACACGTCCGACGGCACCGGCTTGCACCACCTGGTGTTCGAGGTGGTCGACAACTCGATCGACGAATCGCTCGCTGGTTACTGCGACGACATCGTGGTCACCGTGCACAGCGACAACTCCATCAGCGTGACCGACAACGGCCGCGGCATCCCGACCGGCGTGAAGATGGACGACAAGCACGAGCCCAAGCGCAGTGCCGCCGAGATCGCGCTGACCGAATTGCACGCCGGTGGCAAGTTCAACCAGAACAGCTACAAGGTCTCGGGCGGGCTGCATGGCGTGGGCGTGAGCTGCGTGAACGGCCTGAGCAAGTGGCTGCGGCTGACGGTGCGGCGCGACGGGCAGACGCACTTCATGGAGTTCAGGCAGGGCATCCCCCAGGACCGGGTGGTTGAGCGCCGCGATGGCTTTGAAGTGTCACCGATGAAGGTGACCGGCGAGACCGAGAAACGTGGCACCGAGGTGCACTTCCTGCCCGACCTCGAAATCTTCTCCAACATCGACTTTCACTACGACATCATCGCCAAGAAGCTGCGCGAGCTGAGCTTCCTGAACAATGGCGTGAAGATCCGACTGATCGACGAGCGCAACAACAAGGAAGACACGTTTGCCTATGCCGGCGGTGTGAAGGGCTTCGTCGAATTCATCAACACCGGCAAGAAGGTGCTGCACCCCACGGTGTTCGGCGCCACCGGCGAGAAGATGAGCGAGCAGGGCACGACCATCACCACCGACGTGGCGATGCAATGGAACGACGGCTACAGCGAAAACGTGCTGTGCTTCACCAACAACATTCCGCAGCGCGACGGCGGCACCCACCTGACCGGCCTGCGCGCCGCGATGACGCGCGTGATCAACAAGTACATCGACGACAACGAACTGGCCAAGAAGGCCAAGGTCGAGGTGACCGGCGACGACATGCGCGAAGGCCTGTGCTGCGTGCTGTCGGTCAAGGTGCCCGAGCCAAAATTTTCCAGCCAGACGAAGGACAAACTCGTCAGCAGCGAAGTGCGTGGCCCCGTCGAAGACGTGGTCAGCAAGGCGCTGAACGACTACCTGCTCGAGAACCCGACCGACGCCAAGATCATCTGCAGCAAGATCGTCGATGCGGCACGTGCCCGCGAAGCCGCCCGCAAGGCGCGCGAAATGACGCGCCGCAAAGGCGTGCTCGACGGCCTGGGCCTGCCCGGCAAACTGGCCGACTGCCAGGAAAAGGATCCGGCCAAGTCCGAACTGTTCCTGGTCGAGGGTGACTCCGCAGGCGGCTCGGCCAAGCAGG
>JANOQS010000597.1:0-12509 GCA_031414975.1 Methylibium sp.
ATATTGCTCGACATCGTGGTCGGTGCGGCGCTGACGGTGCTGTCGTATTCGAGCCTGGCGATCGTGCTGCTGACGGCCACCCTGGCCACCTCGGGCATCCTGCCGGCCACGGTGGCGCTGGGCCTGGTGCTGGGCGCCAACCTGGGCAGTGGCTTGCTGGCCATCATCGCTACCGGCGGCCAGGGGCCCAAGGTGCGGCGGCTGCCGATCGGCAACCTGCTGTTCAAGATCGTCGGTGCGCTGATCGCCATTCCACTGCTGCCGCAGGCGCACGCGCTGCTGCAGCAGTACGTGAGCACGGTGCATGCGCAGGTGGTGATGTTCCACCTCGGCTTCAACCTGGTGCTGGCGGTGCTGTTCATCGGTTTCACCGGCGTGCTGGGCCGCGCGTTGGAGCGCTGGCTTCCCGACACCGCCCCGGGCGCCGACACGATGCGCCCGCGCCACCTCGACCCGGTCGCGCTGGCCACGCCGTCGCTGGCCATCAGCTGCGCCGCGCGCGAGGCCATGCACCAGGCCGACGTGGTGGAGACCATGCTGCGCGGCATGCTGACCGTGATCCGCACCAACGACCTGGCACTCGCGGAGGCGCTGCGCAAGCTCGACGACACGGTCGACGAGTTGTATTCGGCGATCAAGTTCTACCTGACCCAGATCTCGCGCCAGGCCTTGTCGGAGCCCGAGAGCCGGCGCTGGTCAGACATCGTGTCCTTCACGATCAACATGGAGCAGATCGGCGACGTGATCGAGCGCGTGCTGCAAGACGTGGAAGACAAGAAGATCCGCAAGAACCGCAGCTTTTCCGAGGCCGGCATGGGCGAGATCTGCCACCTGCACGAACAACTGCTGGCCAACCTGCGCCTGGGCATGAGCGTGTTCCTGACCGGAGACGTGCGCGAGGCGCAGAAGCTGATCGAAGAGAAGGCTCGTTTCCGCGACCTGGAGCACGGCTACATGGGCAGCCACATCGCGCGGCTGCGCGAGAACACGCCGCAGAGCATCGAGACCAGCGCGCTGCACCTTGACTTGATCAGCGACCTCAAACGCATCAACTCGCACATCTGCTCGATCGCCTACCCGATCCTGATGTCGGCCGGCGCGCTGCGGGCCACGCGCATCCGCAATTCACAACTCGCCCCATTGCAGGTCGAAGACACGCGCCCTTGACAATGTTGAGCATCTCGGACATCGCCCTGCTCTTCTCCCGCCACGGCGCCGAGCAGTACAGCTGCGAACCCGTCACGCAGCTGGAGCATGCGCTGCAGACGGCGCACCTCGCAGAGCAGTCGGACGCTGACGATGCCCTCGTCACCGCCTGCCTGCTGCACGACCTGGGCCACCTGCTGAACGAACAAGGCGAGACGCCGACCTTGCGCGGCATCGACGACGTGCACCAGTACTTCGCGCTGCCTTTCCTGCGCGGGCTGTTCCCCGACGCAGTGCTCGACCCCATCAAGCTGCATGTGGACGCCAAGCGTTACCTGTGCCAGGCGGTTCCGGGTTACCACGCGCGGCTGTCGGAAGACTCGCAGCGCAGCCTCACCTTGCAAGGCGGCGTGTTCGATGCCGCGCAGGCGCACGCCTTCATCGCCCTGCCCGGCGCCCACAACGCGGTGATGCTGCGCCAGTGGGACGACCTGGCCAAGCAAGCCGGGCTGCGCACGCCGTCGCTGGCGCACTTTCTGTCGCGCGCCGAGCGCTGCGCAATCTGCTGATGGCCAGCGCATGGCCCTGACCTGGCCGGTGGTGCTGGCCGTGCTGTTCGGCGCCCTGCTGCACGCGTCGTGGAACGCACTCATCAAGGCCGGCAACGACAAGGCGCTCGATACCGCGCTGGTGCACCTGATGGGCGCGGTGGTGGCCTTCCCGCTGATGTTGTGGGCGGGCCTGCCGCGGCCCGAATCGTGGCCGTTCATCGCGGCGTCGCTGATCATCCACATCGGCTACTACATCGCGCTGGTCGGCGCTTACCAGAACGGCGACCTGGGGCTGACCTATCCCATCATGCGCGGCTTCGCACCGCTGCTGGTGGCACTCGGCAGTGGCGTGTTCATCGGCGAGTTGCCATCGGCGGCGAGCTGGGTCGGCATCGTCGGCATCACCATCGGCGTGGCGCTGGTCGGGCTGGCCCATCCCGGCGAGGCGCTGCACCACCGCAAGGCGCTGGCTTATGCGTTCGCCAACGCCGCGATCATCGCGATGTACACGCTGGTGGATGGCCGCGGCGTGCGGGCCTCCGGCGAGGCGCTGCGCTACGTGATGCTGCTGTTCGTGCTCGACGGTTTTGCCTACCCGCTGCTGGTGTGGTTGCGCCGCGACCGCCAAGGCCGGCGTGAGATCGTGGCCTACGCCCGCCAGCGCTGGCCGATCGCCACGCTCGGCGGCAGCGCCTCGATCGGCTCGTATGCGATTGCACTGTGGGCGATGACGCGTGCGCCGGTCGCCTCGGTCGCAGCGTTGCGCGAGACCTCGGTGCTGTTCGCGGCGCTGCTCGGCGCGCTGCTGTTGAAAGAGCGGTTCGGGCTTCAGCGTGCAATCGGCACTGGCGTGATCGTCGCCGGCGTGATGGCCCTGAGGTTCGGCTGAAGGAGAACACCGTGGCCACGTTGCCCACCCACGCCCGCATCGTCATCGTCGGTGGCGGCATTGCCGGCTGCTCCACCGCCTACCACCTCAGCCGGCTCGGGCAGACCGACGTGCTGCTGCTGGAGCAGGGCCAGCTCACCTGCGGCACCACCTGGCACGCGGCCGGGCTGATCGGCCAGATGCGGCCGAACCGCAACATGACGCAGATGAGCAAGTACGGCATCGAGCTGTATTCGACGCTCGAAGCCGAGACGGGTCTGGCCACCGGCTGGAAGCAGTGCGGCAGCGTGAACGTGGCCGCCACACCCGAACGCATGAAGGTGCTGCGCAAACAGGCCGCGCTGGCGCGCAGCTTCGGCGTCGAGGTCGAGGTGATCGACGCCAGGCGTGCCGGCGAGCTGTTCCCGCTGCTGCGCACCGACGACCTGCACGGCGGCCTGTGGATCCCCGGCGACGGCAAGGCCAACCCGGCCGACCTGACGATGTCGCTCGCCAAGGGTGCGCGCAATCGGGGCGTGAAGATCGTCGAAGGTGTGGAAGTGGTCGGCGTGCTCACCGAGCGCGGCACGGTCAAGGGCGTTCGCACGCTCATCGACGGCGAACCACAGGTCGTGCACTGCGAGGTGCTGATCAATTGCGCCGGCCAGTGGGCGCGCCAGTTCGGGCGCCTGGCCGGCGTGAACGTGCCGCTGTATTCGGCCGAACACTTCTACATCGTCACCGACCGTATCGAGGGCGTGCACCCGATGCTGCCGGTGATGCGCGACCCCGACGGCTTCATCTACTACAAGGAAGAAGTCGGCGGCCTGCTGATGGGCGGCTTCGAGCCCAAGGCCAAGCCGTGGGCGGTGGACCCGATTCCGTCGACCTTCCGCTTCGAACTGCTCGGCGAAGACTGGGATCAGTTCGAGCCGCTGATGCTCAACGCCATCCACCGCACGCCCTGCCTCGAAACGGCAAAAGTGAAGATGCTGCTCAACGGGCCCGAGAGCTTCACGCCCGACGGAAATTTCATCCTCGGCGAGGCGCCCGAGCTGCGCAACTTCTTCGTCGCGGCCGGCTTCAATTCAGCCGGCATCGCCAACTCGGGCGGCGCCGGGCGGCTGATCGCCGAGTGGATCGTCGGCGGCGAAGCGCCGGCTGACCTGTGGGATGTGGACATCCGCCGCTTCGGCCCCTTCACCGCCAACCGCAAGGCACTGGCCGAACGCACCGGCGAGACACTGGGCCTGCACTACGCGATGCGCTGGCCGCGCCAGGAACTGGAAACGGGGCGCCCGCTGCGCACCTCGCCGCTGTACGACCTGCTGGCCGCCAAGGGCGCGCAGTTCGGCAGTAGGAACGGCTGGGAGCGCGCCAACTATTTCAAGCCGCTGAGTGCGCCACCGCCCGCTCACGGCCTGGGCCGGCCCGGCTGGCTGGCCTGGGTGATCGAAGAACAGCGCGCCACGCGCGAGACCGTGGCACTGTACGACCAGAGTTCGTTCTCGAAGCTGCTGCTGCAGGGGCGCGACGCGCTCGCCGTGCTGCAGCGCCTGTGCGCGAACGACATCGACGTGCCGGTCGACAAGATGGTCTACACCGCACTGCTGAACGAACGCGGCGGTTTCGAGAGCGACCTGACCGTGCTGCGCCTGGCGGCCGACCGCTTCCTCATCGTCACCGGCTCGGCTCAGACCACGCGCGACCTGGACTGGATCGGCCGCCACATCGGCGCCGACCAGCACGCGATGCTGACCGACGTGACGACGATGTATTCGGTGCTGTCGGTGATGGGCCCGAACGCGCGCGAGCTGCTGGCGCGTGTGAGCCCCGACGACCTGTCACCGCAGGCACTGAAATTCGCTCACACGCGCGAAGTCGACCTCGGCCACGCGCGTGTGCGCGCCGCCCGCATGAGTTACGTCGGCGGCCCCGGCTTCGAGCTGTACGTGCCGGTGGAAATGACGCGCCATGTGTACCTGGCCCTGACGAACGCCGCCGACGGCCTGGGGCTGAAAGACGCCGGCTACTTCGCGCTCGACGCGCTGCGCATCGAAGCCGGGCGGCGCGCCTGGGGCGCCGAACTGGGCCCCGATGAAACGCCGTTCGAAGCGGGGCTGATGAGCGCGGTCAAGCTCGACAAGCCGATTGCCTTCATCGGCAAGGAAGCGCTGCTGAAAGCCCACGGCCGGCCATTGCGCAAGAAGCTCGTCAGCGTGGTGTTCTCGTCCGCGGAGCACTGCGCCTGGGGCGGCGAACCGCTGCTGATCGACGGCCTGCCGCTGGGCGAACTCTCGTCGGTCGGCTGGAGCCCGCGTGCGAACGCTTGCGTTGCCCTCGGTTACCTGCGCGGCGACGCGGCCCGGCGCGCGCACGCTGGCACGCAACTCCAGGTCGACCTGTGGGGCGAGCCCGTCGCCGCGACGGCCTGGGACGTGTGGCCGCCGCGCTGACCGAGCCTCACGCCGACATCGACAACTTCAGGCCGCCCTGACCTCGATGCGCCGCGGCTGCGCCTCGGCCAGCTTGGGGATGCGCAGCTTCAGCACGCCGTCCTTCAACTGCGCATCGATCTTTGCGCTGTCGAGTTCGCGGCTCAAAGTGAAGGCACGCCGGTAGCGCGCGGCGCGCACCTCGGCGAACATGGCCCCCATGCCCTGCGGCGTGTCGAGCCTGATCTGGCCTTCGAGCGTCAGGCTGGTGCCTTCGACCTTCAGCTCCAACGCGTCCTTGGCGACGCCGGGCAGGTCGGCCAGCAGGGTGATGCCGGCGCTGTCTTCGATCACGTCCACCCGCGGCACGATGTAGGCCGCGTCCGCTCCCTCGCGGGCTTGGCCGCTGCGGGATCCGTTGCCGGTCGAAACTTGCTTGTCGTTCATGGTGGTGTGCTCCTGAAGTTACTCGACGGCGATGCGCTTGGGCTGCATCGCTTCACGCCGGCCGATGCTGATGCGCAGCACGCCGTCGCGGTAGGCCGCATTGACCTTGTTCGGGTCGATGTCATCGGGCAGGCTGATCGCGCGGCGGAAGCGCCCCTGCAGCCGCTCCTGCCCGTAGACGATGCCCTTGGCTTCTTCCTGCGGCAGCTCGATGCGGCGCTCGCCGGCGATGGTCAGCACGCCACGGTCCAGGGTCACGTCGATCTTGCCGGCGTCGATGCCGGGCGCAAAGGCGAACACCTCGACGCTTTGCGGCGTGTGGCCGACATTGAGCGCCGGGAAGCTGCCCTCCGACACGGCGCGAATGCCCTGCGCGCCTTGCGCCGGGCCGCCCGATCCGAACAGCGTATCCAGGTCGCGGCGCACACGGTCAAAGTCGGCGAACAAGCCGCCGGGGAAGTTCAACAGCGATGGGTACATGTGCAATCCTCCAGTCAGCGCGGGCCCGCCTTTCGAACCCGACCGGGTCAAAAATAGATGCGGCCCGGAGCATTTCAAGACCCCCCCAACCGCCTCGCGCCGACCTTGTTGACGCGCGTCAAGCCAGTTCGGGAATGCAGCGCAGCAGCACCAGCGCCGCCTCCAGGGTGAAGCGGTCCTGGCGCAAGCGGAGGCGCAGATCGGCCAGGCCCAGGCACTCGAAAGCGGCCACCTCACCGTCCTGGTTGACGGGCGGTGCGCCGTCCGGCAGCACCGCTTCAAAGGTGTCGATGTGCTCGACCATGTAACCGTCGGGTACGGGCCGGCGCACCGTCAGCCGCCCGCGCGGCGCCAGGGCCGTCAATTGCGCGAGGCGCAGGCCTGCCTCTTCCCAGGTCTCGCGCTCCAGCGTGTCGTGCACGGTCTCGGCAGCGGCGCGCAGGCCGCCCATCGTGGTGTCCCACAGGCCGGGGTCGGTGGCTTTGTCGAGCGCGCGTTGCTGCACCCAGACGGCACCCGACGGTGAACGCAGCACCAGGTGCACGGCGCGCGTGGTGATGCCCAGTGGCCTTACCGCCGAGCGTTCGATGGCGGCCCAGGGCCGGTCGGCTTCGTCCATCACGGCCAGCAGCTCGTTGCGCCAACAGCCACCCAGGCCGTGCTCATGCAACCAGCGGGCCATGTGCGCCAGCGCCGCATCGGCGTCTCCGCTCAGGTGCCAGCCGGCCGCGGATTGCCGCAGCGGCAAGCCGTCGCCGGCCAGACGCTGCGCCAACGAAGTTTCTATCGAGCCCACGGTCGGACCGGAAGGTGCCAGGAGAAGCGGATCACGGGGCCGCGCCGGTGCCAGCGCGGCCCGTTCAGTGACGAGGAACATCCAGTCGGTCATTTGCAAGAGAAATGTAGTTCGACGTCTGTGCGTCTTCGCACGCTCTGTAAGAGTAAGTGACATATGACGACAGCGTGACATATGGACGTCCCAGAACAGCGTCAGCCGTTATGGTGAAGCAGCATTCAGAAGTTTGAGGAGGACTCATATGCATCACCACATCGTTCAACGCCGTCACGCGCTCCGCGCCGCGCCGCTGCTGGCGGCCTCACTTTGCCTGCTGACCGCGTGCGGCGGTGGAGGCACGACCTCTGCCACCGGGCCGGTCGTCGGCACGACCAACATCAGCGGCTCGGTCGGCAACGCCAGCGGCGCGCCGGTGGTCGACGCCACGGTGTCGCTCGGCACGACGTCGGGGAAGACCGACCTCAACGGCAACTACACGCTGCCGGTCGGATCATCGACCAACACCGGCACCGTCGTGGTGGTCACGGTCGCCAAGGAAGGCTACAAATCTTGCACGGGAACGGTGGACCCGGCCACTTTGGTGGTCGCCGGCTGCACCATCCTGCCGCTCGCGGCCCTCGATGAATTGCACCCCGCGCCGGCCGACGCAAGCCTGGTGCGCCTGGGCGATGGCGAGGTGAGCGGCGGGACCACCAACTCGAAGCTTCAGATCACCACGCCGCTGGGGCTCGCCAAGACGATTTCGCTGGGCTGGCTGCAGAACGGTGTCAATCTGGCGGACTATCAGACCCTGACGATCCACATGAGCATGCGCGGATTGCAGACCTCTGGCTGCGCCGACAAAGTCAAAGTGCTGCAGGGCGCGAGCCCGCAGGTGGCCACCGCGGTAAAGACATTCTCGGCGGCCGACAACAACCTGGCCAACAGCGACCTGGACGGCGCGCTCTCGGCGTATGCATTGGCGGTGCCCACCTCACTGCTGAACGCCGCCGGCGGCAACGTCTACGTGACGCTGGAAGCCGGCCTGTGCACCGAAGGCACGCCCGCAGATCCGTCGGACGACTACGAGTTCGTGGGGCTGTACGGCAAGTTCTCCTGATCGGTCACGCGCTCGCCAGCCTGTGCAGCCTTGGTTGGTTTTAGCGGCGTGCAGGTGGCGATGGCCTCGAATTCGCGGTCGAATTCGCGGTCGATCGCGAGTACCGCAAGGCCCAAGCGAATGGCGTGGGCCGCGATCAGGCAATCCATCGGTGACCAGCACAGCGCCGCCTGGGCGGCTCTACGGCAAGTTCTCCTGAGGCGGCCGCGTGCCCGAGGCGTGCCACTCGAACGCCACCTCCCCGTTGGGCAACTCCCCCAGCCGGTGCCACCCCGCCGCTTGGTAGAACCGCTCGGCCCGCGTGCCCGCCTCGGTCGACAGGTGCAGCCGCTGCAGCCCGCGCGACCAGAGCCAGGCGAGCATCTGGTCGTGCAGCCGCCGGCCGTGGCCCTGCGCCTCAAACGCCGGGTCCACGAACAGCGCCCAGATGTTGCCGGTCTCGAAGTTGCCGATGGCGAACGCCACCACCTGCGCGCCCACCTCGACCACCCAGCCGCGCCCAGTGCACTCGATCGCGTCTGCCACCTCGGCGTCGCCGATCACGCGGGACGTCAACCGGTTCTCCTTCACCGCGTGCCGCACGCGCTGGATGCCCGCCACGTCGGCGCGCACCGCCTGCCGCAGCGTGGGTTCACCCCCGATGTTGACGCGCCCATCCTCGATGGCAGTGGCCCGCGCGGCAGCCTTGAACTTCGAAAGCTCCGACTTCGTTGCGACGGAGTCGAGCGCGCCCTTGTTGTAGGTCGCCAGCAATTCGGATTCGTCTCGATCAGTCCTGGGCATCTTCATTAACTTGGTTCAAGTAGTCCGCTTTGCCTTTCGGCTCGGGATGACGGTCTTCAGGAGGAAGCGATCGCCCTGCTCGACTAGCGGCACCAGGGACGCGGGCGACTTGACCGAGGCGCATCGCGCGGAGTGCTACGTGGCGAGATCGATGTACTCGACTTGACTGGTAGGAGCAGGGATGGCCAGGCCGTCCTCTCGCATCCCTTCGATGTGGAACGCAATGGCCCCGCGAATCTCGCTCTCGACTTCTTCGATCGTGGCGCCCGTTGCAATGCAACCCGGCAGGTCGGGCACGTAAGCGGAGTAGTTGCATTCAGCCTTCTCGATGACGACGGCGTACTTCATCTTGAACCTCTCTACTTCAGACCTGCTTGTTTGAGGATGCTGTTCTGGGTGCCGGGGGCCAGATCATCGCTCGGCTTGCCTGGAACGGTGACTCGTCCTGGCCGGGAGTCGTGCTTGAACTGACGGTGGCTACCGCGTTGCGCCACCAGGACCCAACCCTCCTGCTGCAAGAGACGGAGGATCTCGGCGACTTTCATGGCGGCAGCATACAGGGGCGCTCAGCCCGCTGCTCGCTCAGGCCCGCGTTGCGCCCGCGCACGGTTTGGCGCAGCGTGGGTTCGATCTACGCCCGCGGCACCGGCCAGACCACGCGGAATCGCTCGCACGCCACCGCCATGCCGCCGCTGAACGTGCGGCCCGCGCGCTCGCACTCGCGCGTGAAGTAGCCGGCGTGCGCCTGGCGCCAGAACGCCAGCGAACCATCGCCCTCGCCTTCGACGGCCGCGAACTCGGCAGACACCTCGTCGAAGGGCATCACGTCCACCTGCGTGGTCTCGATGATGCACAGCGGCGTGTCCCGCCCGTCCAGCACGACGCTCAAGTCGCCCGGCCGAGGCAGGCGCTTGCCCGATGCCTCGAACGACCAGAGCGATGCGGTGGTGGCGCGCTTGGTGCCGCTCAGCACCAGGTGGCCGAGTTCATCGGCCAGGGCGGCGGAGTCGCCGAACTGGAAGGCTTCGTAGAGGCGGGACTCGTCCACGCCGCCAACGAAACGGACGTAGGAGGACCAGAGGGATTCAGCCTCCACAGATCGTTAGCTCGCTACTCGCATTTCAGCAATATCCGTCAACGGGCCAACTTCAACAAAGAACGGCTTGAGATTGAACGACGGCTTGATCCGTGTCCTAGGGCGAACTATGCACCGGTGTTCATACTGGTAGGCATATGAGAAATGCTTGTGAAACTCCTGATCCCTATCTGTCGGAAGATCATTGTAGGGATCATAATAATAGACATCCTTCTCCATAAATTCCCAGCCGGGCCAGCTAATTTCCAATTCCCCCTTCATTCTACGTATAAAGGACTTCTTGTCGTGAATAATCAGTACTGCATCCGACTCGAAGTCAGTCGGCATTCGTCTGCTGATCCTTCTACAAGTGGAGAACAGGAAATAATCGCCAATTGAATACTCAATGGGCACAACGCCATTTTGTATTTCTAGGCTTGCCCCTTGGAACTCAAACACACCAGACCCGTTGATTACCTCGTTTATTCCCTTCAGCTTGTAGTTGCGAACTGTTTCTAAATCCTTGATTGCCCGCAGGTGGCTACCTTTCGAATAATAGGACGCAGGCGAAATTCTGAATCTGCCTCGGTCATGCATATCCTTTACATAGTTAGACTGAGAGAACTTTAGCAGGCAATCTGAAGAATCATCTGAAATGCCGGCAAGCAGCGCTACCCCTACAGGGGACCCGTTATCGAAGTACGCATTGATTTGGCTCTTGGCGGCGGTCATGGAATCTTTATTCAGTATGCCGCGCCAATTCGTTTCTTCAATCACTTCCGTAAACAATCTAGCGAAACGGTGATCATTATCCAACATGGGCGTTGGTGTTATCTTTCCTTCACTTGATATGTCCAGACTATTTGTAAACACGTCACTGAACCTTTCGATGATGGATTCATCCGGTTCCAGTATCAGATATGGAGACTTGTAGTAACCATATCTCCACCAATCATGCATCGGCAATTTCCCGTTGCATCTTTCCCTCTCGGCATCGTATTCACGAATGCGCTCCCTGAACCATTCGTAAGTCCGCCGCGCATTTCCTTCTAGTGGCACATCGACACCTCAAAATGAGCTGGTTCAGGATTGCCGGAGTAGTCCGCCTGAATTTTGCCGACAACTTCAGACGCGCCAGTGCACTCTTGCCGCCGTCCTCGTCGCGCGTCAAACCAAAAACTTACAGGGGCGCGTGACAAAAGTCAGCCTTTGGTGGATTCCAGCAACAAGCGCAGGCCACTTTCATCAATCACCACCACCCCCAACTCCCTCGCCTTCTCCAGCTTGCTCCCCGCCTCTTCCCCCGCCACCACATAGTGCGTCTTCTTGCTGACGGAGCTGCTGACCTTGCCGCCGGCGGCTTCGATCAGTTCCTTGGCGTCGTCGCGGCCCAGGGTGGGCAGGGTGCCGGTGAGCACGAAGGTCTTGCCGGCGAGCGGTTGGGGCGCGTTGCTGGCGGTGCCCTCGCCTTCTTGCCAGGTGATGCCGGCGGCGCGCAGGTGTTCGATCACCTCGCGGTTGTGCGGCTGCTGCAGAAAGGTGTGCAGGCTCTGCGCGACGACGGGGCCGACGTCATTGACCTGCAGCAGTTGCTCTTCGGTCGCGCCCAGCAGCCTGTCCAGTGAGCCGAAGTGTTTGGCCAGGTCCTTGGCGGTGGTTTCGCCCACGTGGCGGATGCCCAGGCCGTAGAGGAAGCGTGCGAGCGTGGTGCGCTTGCTCTTCTCCAGCCCGGCCACCAGGTTCTGCGCGCTCTTCTCGCCCATGCGCTCCAGCGCGGTGAGTTTGGCGATGCCCAGCGTGTATAGCTCGGGCAGGGTGCGGATCAGGCCGGCGTCGACCAACTGGTCCACCAGCTTGTCGCCCAGGCCTTCGATGTCGAGCGCGCGGCGCTGCGCGAAGTGCAGGATGGCCTGCTTGCGCTGTGCGGGGCAGAACAGGCCGCCGGAGCAGCGCCAGTCCACTTCGTCCTCGCCGCGTGCGATGTCGCTGCCGCAGATGGGGCACTTGCCGGCCAGACGCTTGTAGAGGTCAAACGGCTCGCCCACGTCGGCGGGGCGGCGCTCCAGCACCACGCTCACCACCTCCGGGATCACATCGCCGGCACGGCGCACCACCACGGTGTCGCCCACGCGCACGTCCTTGCGGCGGGTTTCGTCTTCGTTGTGCAGGGTGGCGTTGCTGACGGTGGTGCCGCCGACGAACACCGGCTCCAGCTTGGCCACCGGCGTGAGCTTGCCGGTGCGGCCCACCTGCACGTCGATGTCGCGCACCACGGTCATCTGCTCTTGCGCGGGGTACTTGTGCGCCACCGCCCAGCGCGGCTCGCGGGTCTTGAAACCGAGCTGGCGTTGCAGCGCAAGCGAGTCGACCTTGTAGACCACACCATCGATGTCGAACGGCAGGCTGTCGCGCTTGGCGCCCATGGCGTTGTGGAAGGCGACCAGCCCCTCGGCGCCCTGCACCGCGGCACGGTCGGCGCTCACCGGCAGGCCCATCGCGGCCAGCGCGTCGAGCAGTGCGGTGTGCGTGTCCGGCAGCTCCCAGCCCTGCACCTCGCCCAGGCCGTAGGCAAAGAAGCTCAACGGGCGCTGCGCCGTGGTCGCAGGGTCGAGCTGGCGCACCGCGCCAGCGGCGGTGTTGCGCGGGTTCACGTAGGTCTTGTCGCCCTTGTCGCGCTGCTGCTGGTTTAAGCGCTCGAAGTCATCGCGGCGCATGTAGACCTCGCCGCGCACCTCGATCACCGGCGGCGCCACGCCGCCCAGGCGCAGCGGAATCTGCCCGATGGTGCGGATGTTCTGCGTCACGTCTTCGCCGGTTTCGCCGTCGCCA
>JANOQS010000598.1:0-8449 GCA_031414975.1 Methylibium sp.
CATGCGCCACGGCACGGTGATGAGCCTGCGTGGCACGGCGTCAGGGCTGCTGTTCGCGGCGCATCTGAGCGAAGCGCGGGTGGCGGCCCTGCTCGTCGACGAGCCGGGCCCGGCCGGCGCGAAGCCGCAACGCCTGGATGCTGCACTGAAGAGCCAGTTGGCCGAGGCGCGCCAACAAGGCATCAGCCGTGCAGTGGACGGCGCCGTGCCGGGTGTCAGCGCCATGGCCGCGCCGGTGTTCGACGAGCGCGGCAGCATGGTGCTGAGCCTGACGGCCATCGGGCCGAGTGCGATCTTCGACACGCGATTCGACGGCCCGGTGGCGGTGGCCTTGCGCGCGGCGGCTTCGATGCTGTCGCGGCAGTTGGGCGCGCGTGAGATGTGAAGATCACAAGCACTCGGCGCACGGTTTGCGCGGGATCAGGCCACCGCGGCACTCTGCTGCGCGAATGTCCCCCGCCTTCGGCTCCTCCTTTACTTCGCTCCGCAAAGCGCCGCGCCGACCTGATCTGGCACGGTCGTTGGCCCGTGTGCACGTGTGCATGACCTTGGCGTCGGGCGCCGACGAGAAGAACTCAGGCACGGCGACCATTGATTTGATTGACTGCAAGCCACGCGTCCAAAGGCAACGGCAGAATCCTGCGATGGCTGATCGTCACCATTACGTCGCGCAGTTCCATCTACGCGCCTTTGCGGATCCGGAGGCAGCGCGAACGCCTGATCCCTGGCTATGGTTTGGGGACCTTAGGCGGGGGACGATCAAGCGGCGGTCGCCGAAGAACTTCGCTTGGTCGCGCGGCCTGTTTGCCGGCCCCGGCGGGCTCGCCAACCGAGATGCGACGCTTGAAGCCTTCATGGCGAAAGAGGTCGAAGGTCCCGCTGCCACTTCACTTCGCGCGCTGGTCAATCAGGGCACGGCCGCCAACGGCATTCCCCCGGCTTTGTGCCGCTACTTGGCCTGGGCCGCGGCACGCAGCCTCTCTATGAAGACTCTGTACCAGAATTGGAGCGACAACTCTCCGCTGATGGAAGAGATGCATGTCGCGGAGCCGCCGCCACCGGGGTTCGCGGAGATGCGCGATGTTTACCGGGTTCACCGCATGGAGCATGCTATCCATAGTGTTCGCGAAGACGTACCTTCGGAGCAAGTCGAGTCCATGAGGTCAGAAGGATGGCGCCTGCTTCTTGGCGCGGATGACTTCCTCGAGCTTGTCCACCTTCAAGCGTGGTACTTCCAAGCTCGGTTCTTTCCTCGCCTGCAATGGCTCCTACTTCATGCACCCGATGGCAAGCACTTCATCCTCGGTGATCGGCCGGTCGTTTGGGGTTTTGCTGGTCGCTCCGATGAGCCCCCACGCGCACTACGCAATCCACTTGTTCAGCTTGCTGCACCATTGTCCGGCTCGCTTGCTCTATTTGCCCATCACGCCGCGAGCGGTCGGCCGGAAAGTATTGGACCCAGCGACATAAATCGAATCATTGCTTTAGCCGCACATGAATGGGTAGCGGGGCCAACGGAGAAGGTTGTAGGCGAGGCGCTTTCTCAGCGTGCTGATCAGTAGAGCGGTGTTTCCTTTGCTGGCATGCACAACCCATCATTCCAGCGAACTGCATTCGGCTGCCGCGACGATCTGCATTTGATATGAGTCCATGGTGACATGGTGAAACGTAGAAGCGTATGCAAGGGCGATCACGCAACAGGATCGGCCGGTGGGGCGCTTTGCGTAGAAAAGTGAAGGAGGAGCCGAGGCCGAAGGCTGAGGCGGGGGACATTTTCGGAGCAGAGTGCCCCGGCGGCCTGATCCCGCGCTACCCGCGTAGTCGGGGGATTCGAACGGGATTCCGCGAGCCCGTCACACCACCGCACTGAAAAGCATCGGCTCGGATCGCGCGCCGCCGGGCACCGTCGAATCGTCACCGCGCCCATCATCCAACAAAGTCTTGAGCGCACGGCTGTCAAGGCCCGGGTGCTCATTGCACGCACGCGCCATCAGTTCCCCCGCAAGAGCGCGCAATTGCTGCGTCGACTGCTTCAGCCGCGCCTGATACCCCGTCTCGTCCAAGGTGTCAGTCAAGCTCCGGTTCAGCTCCGCAAACCACGGCAGCGCCGCCTGGTCGAGCATCACCGCCGGGTTGCGCTTCTGGCTGACGAGCGACCAGGCGCGCAGGAAGTCCTGCACCGCGATGTTGAGCTTCTGGCAGTGCGCCAGCTCGTCCTTCAATTTCGACATCGACGACAGGTCGGCCAAGCGGTTCTGGAAGAACATCTGCGACAGCACGCCCCAGTAGTAGGTGTAGTCCCAGATCACCTTGACCGGCAGCACCTCGGGGTCGGCGAACATCGGGTACTGGCCGGTGTAGAGGGCCAGAGTGCTTTCGTAAAACGAGTGGAACACCTGGTCGTAGATCTGCGCATGCGCGCCGAGCGGCTGGCCGGCACGGTCGCGTTGGATCAGCTCGCAGATGTAGGTGTTGCCGATGGCGATGAAGTCGCTGCCGGGCGAGTAGAACGGGTCGAGGAACAGGCCCGCCTCGCCGGTGAGCGCCCAGCGGTCGGCCGAGAACACCTGCTTGCAGCCGTAGGAAAAGTGCTTGAAGAAGGCAAAGTCCTGCAGCAGATGGCGCTTGCCGTCGAGCTCGTCGAACAGGCGCGGCTGGTACTTTTCGAACCAGGCCATCGCCTTGTCGAAACTGTTGTAGGTGTCGAGCGGGTGGATGCTAGGGTCGGCCACGATGCCCACTGAATGCGAGCCCGACGCGAGCGGGATCAGCCAGACCCAGTAGCCCGCTCCCACCAAATGGTTGGTCGAGCGCCAGCGTTCGGGCGGCGTGCAGCGCGCGCGCCATTCGGCGTTGTCGGTCCAGTCGTCGATGACGATGCGGTCCTTGATGCGGAACCACACCGCGTCGCAGTGATGCGCATTGTTTTCCGCCAGCCCGAGGCGCCGCTTGATCATGCCGGCACGGCCGCAGGCGTCGACCAGCCAGCGCGCGCTGGCCGACTCGCTTGCGCCGTCGCGCACCCACGTGATGCGGTGCGGCTCGGTGCCCTCGGCCAGGTGCATCTCCTTGACGATCGCGTGGTCGATGAAGCGCACACCCTGGGCTTGCGCTTCTTCAGCCAGAAAGTTCTCGAAGATGCCGCGGTCGATCTGGTAACTCTGCACCGGCAGCACGTGGCTGGCGCCGAGTTCGGTGACCTGGTCGATGTCGCGCCGGCCTTCCGAGAAGAAGAATCGGAAACCGAACTTGCGCAACTGCGCCTCTTGCAAGTGCGGCTTCAGCCCCAGCACGGTGTCAAAGTAATGCGCGCCGATCTCGACGCTCGATTCGCCCACCTTGTGCGCCGCGATCGGCACCGGGTGCGGGCGGCGCTCGACCACCAGCACGTGAATGCCGGCGAAGCGCTTCTTCAGCTGCAGCGCCAGCGTCAGCCCGGCCAGGCCGCCGCCCATGATGATCACGTCATGTTGCGTGTTCAGGTGGCTCACAGCGGCTCGATTCGGACGTTCAACGACAACAGGGCAGACAGCGGCATCGACAAGGTCTCCGGTGTTTGCAACGCCAGTGCCTCGAACACGGGCACGGCATCGGCCATGGCATTGTGGGCCAAGGACCGGGCCGCCTCCGAGCGCACCGCGCAGGCCGTGGCCGGCCCGGGCCTCAACGACCAGGCCAGCGAAGCCACGCTGCGCGTGCTGCGCTGCGGTGCCAGCACCAGCGCGCCGGCCACCATG
The DNA here is from genome assembly GCA_031414975.1 of Methylibium sp. Lineage (GTDB taxonomy): Bacteria > Pseudomonadota > Gammaproteobacteria > Burkholderiales > Burkholderiaceae_C > LGRD01. Next base: position 3,738 of record JANOQS010000598.1, read on the forward strand.
CCGCGGCTGCGTGTGACGGACCTCAGCGCACCGCTGGCCTCCACGTCGTAACCCACCAGCAGCACGGCACGTTCGTCGGCGGCGCACTGCGTGGCGGCCTCCAGCAGCCCGGCGGCAAAGCTGTGTTCGAAGGCCGTCAGGGCGGTGCTGGCCTGGGTGCAGCCGGTCGCCAGGGTCCAGTAACCCGACGCGGCGTTGTGCACCGAGTTGTGAAAGCGGGTCGGCGAGACCAGTGTCGGCGCTTCGGCCAGGGTCTTGCACATGCAGTCGGTGAGGGCCAGGTCGCCATGCGCCGAGACGAACACGCTGGGCAGGTCGGCAGCGATCCGGCCTGCCTGCGCGACCGCGTTCGACGCCACCTCCAGCGCCAGGGTCACGGTGTCGGGTGCACGCCGCCGCTGCACCGGCGCCAGCAAATCGGGCGCCGGGCGCGGGGCCGGCGGCTGCACCGGCGCGGCTTCCGAACGAAAGGCCCCACGCGCCACGGGCCAGCCCGGCAGGCTCGGCGCCCAGAAGGCCACACCGTCGATGAACAAGGTCAGCGTCTTCATGCGCACTTCAATGGCGGGCCGGGCCGCGCCCGAACACCAGCGCGCAGTTGTTGCCGCCAAAGCCGAACGAATGGCTCAGCACCGTGCTCACTTTGCCGCGCGCGTTGTGCAGGCGGATCTGCGGGCCACACACCGAGTCGAGCACTTCAGTGTTGACCGTGCCGGGCATCAGCCCGGTCTCGATGGCCAGCAGGCTGATCGCCGCCTCCAGCATGCCGGCCGCCCCCAGCGTGTGGCCGGCCAGGCCCTTGGTCGAACTGGCGTGGGTGCGCTCACCGAAGCGGCGCGCCACCAGGGCCGCCTCGACCTCGTCGTTCTTGGTGCTGGCGGTGCCGTGCAGGTTGATGTAGTCGATCGCATCGGCGTCCCGCCCGGCGCGCTGCAGCGCGTCGTCGAGCGCTGCTTCAGCGCCCGCGCCCTGCGGGTGCGGGGCCGACATGTGGTGCGCGTCGCTCGATTCGCCATAGCCGAGCACCTGAAGCGCGCCGGGGCCGCGCTCCAGCAGCGCGAAGCCGGCCGCCTCGCCGATGCTGATGCCGTCGCGTTGCGCGTCGAACGGCCGGCAGGCACGCGGCGCCAGCAGCGACAGCGCGTTGAAGCCGAACAGCACGCTGCCGCACAGGCTGTCCACACCGCCGACGATGGCCGCATCGACCAGCCCCAGCCGCAACATGCGTTCAGCCTGCGCAAACACCTTGGCGCTGGACGAGCACGCGGTCGAGACGGTCACGCACGGCCCCTCCAGCCGCAGCGCCTCGTGCACGAACAGGCCGAGCGAGTGCGGCGTGTTGACCCGGGGGCAGCGCATGGACTCGGGGAAGCGGCCGTTCTCGTCCAGATGCCGGTACGCCTCTTCGGCGGCGCCGATGCTCGAGGTGGACGTGCCCAGCACCAGCGCCACGCGTGCCGGCCCGTACCGTTCGCGCGCGGCCAGTGCGGCGCCCAGAAAACCGTCGGCCGTCAGCCCCAGCCAGGCGAGCCTGTTGTTGCGGCATTCCCAGTGCGCCAGCGGCGCCGGCAGCGGCGAGGCCTCGATGCGCTCGACCCGCCCGGTCCAGGTGGCCAGCGGTTCGTGGCTGAAGTGATTCGGCCGCAGCGCACTGCGCTGCTGCTCGAGCGCGTCGAACAGCGCGGCTTTGCCGACCCCGACGGCCGAGGTGGCGGTGTACGCGCTGACCGTGATCGGAGAGATCGGCGAGGGGGGCGAGGGCACAGCGAACGTCCCGAAGACAGGGGTGGCGGCGGAATGGCCAGGGCACGAACCCGAGGTGAACGCGCGAACCAGCGCGGCAAGCGAGCGCGCAGAGCAGACGTGGATTATAGAAATCCGGGTCGGAATCGGCGCGGGCGGCGCAAAGCCCCTTCAACGCCCCTTCCCTGCGTCAGCCGCCGACCGCTTTGCCGCAGCCCGATGGAAGCAATCCGCGTTCCAGCCAGCCGTTCCAGAGTGCGCGCCACGGGGTCCACTCGTGCCCGCCAGGCACGGTGGCGGCGCGCTCGGGCGGCAGCGTGCCGGCCATCAGGTCCAGCCCGGTGGCAAAACGGTCGGCGCGGCCATGGCCCAGGTAGACCGGCGGCTGGCGTGCCGCAACGCCGCCAGCCAGCCACCACCAGACCTCGCGTTCCAGGTCGGCGCCTGGCTCGGCCACCGCCTGGCGCCAGGCGTGCGGGCCACCGGCCGCGACGATCTCGCGCTGCAAGGCCTGCGTGCCCGGGTACGGCGCAATCGCGAACACGCCGTCGATCTCGTCACCATGGCGCGTGGCATAACCCAGTGCCGCCAGGCCGCCGAGCGAGATGCCGACGAGCCAGATCTGCCGATAGCCGGCCGCGCGCGCCGGCAGCACCACGTCTTGGCGCAGGCGCTGCAGCACCGTGCGGTCGGTGAAGTAGCCCAGGTGCGCGTCGGCGATCGTCACGTCGGCCGCCAGGCCGCGCTGGCGCAGCGCGGCGACGAAACCTTCTTCGATGAACTCGCCCGGCTTGCTGTAGGCGCCGGGCAGCATGACCACCAGCGCCGCCGTGGGGGCGGCGCAGCCCGAAAGGTCGCTCAATTGCTGCATGGGGTTCGTGACAGGGCGGGTTTGGGCACAGCCGGCGAGGGTGGCCGCCAGCGCCAGCGCACAAGTTGCGGCCAGCGCAGCCGGCCGCATCAGAGCTGCATCGGCTCGGTATCCGGCGGCAGCGTGGTGGCCAGCACCTTGTCGACTCGTTTGCCGTCCAGGTCCACCACCTCGAAGCGCCAGCCGCCCCACTCGACCGAGTCGGCCGTGTTGGGCAGGCGGCCGAGCAGCAGCATGATCATGCCGGCCAGCGTGTTGTAGCGGCCGCGGTCTTCTTCGGGCAGCTCTTTCAGCGCCAGCCGGTCTTTCAGTTCGGGCACCGGTATCAGGCCGTCGAACAGCCAGCTGCCGTCGGTGCGCTGCACGGCCCAGCCGTCCTCGGCCGAGGGATGAGTGAACTCGCCGGTGATGGCCTCCAGCACGTCACGCACGGTGATCATGCCCTGCACCTCGCCGTACTCGTCGACGACGAACACGAACTGCGCGTCGCCACCCCGAAAGTGCTCCAGCAACTCCATGCCCGACAAGGTCTCGGGCACGAACACCGGCGGCAGCAGGCCCTGGGTCAGAGCCAGCGGCTCGCCCTTCATGGACTGCTGCAGCAGGTTCTGCGCCGAGATCACACCCAGCACGTCGTCCAGCCCGCCACGGCACACCGGGTAGCGCGAATGTTCCTCGTCGCCAATGGCGCGCAGCACGTCTTCGTGCGTTGCGTTCGCGTCGAGCCACACGATCTCGGCGCGCGGGATCATCATCGAGCCGACCTGGCGGTCGTCGAGCCGGAACACGTTGCGCACCATCTGGTGCTCGTGCGCTTCAATCACGCCGGCGTCCAGGCCCTCTTCCAGGCTGGCGTTGATTTCCTCTTCGGTCACGCTGCGGTCGGGCTCGCCGCGAATGCCGAGCAGCCGCAGGGTGGCCTCGGTACACACGGTGAGCAGGCGCACGAACGGCCGCGCGATCATCGACAGCCAGTCCATCGGGCGCGACACCAGCCGGGCCACGACCTCGGGGAACATCTGGCCGACGCGCTTGGGCACGAGCTCGCCGAAGATGATGGTCAGGAAGGTGATGACCACCACCACCATCGCCGTGGCGGTGATTTCGGCCGCGCGGTCGTGAATGGCAAACGTGGCGTTCAGCCACTTGGCGAACGGCGCCGAGAACGCCGCGTCGCCAACGATGCCGTTGAGCACCCCGATCGAGGTGATGCCGATCTGCACCGTCGACAGGAACTTGGTCGGGTTGTCGTGCAGCTCCATCGCTGCCTGGGCGCCGGCATCACCGGTCTCCACCATCACTTGCAGGCGCGCCTTGCGGCTGGCAGTGAGCGCCATTTCGGACATGGCGAACATGGCGTTGAGCAGAATCAGGAAGATCAGAAGGACAACGTCCATTCGGGGCGCGCAGAACCGGCAAGAGGGGCAGGGTAGCAGAATCGACGTATGAACTACCTCATCGGCGACGTGCAGGGCTGCTGCGACGCGCTGGACCGGCTGCTCGCCGAGATCGGCTTTTCGCCGTCGCGCGACCGCATTCACGTGCTCGGCGATCTGGTCAACCGCGGGCCGCAGTCTCTCGCCACCTTGCGCCGCCTGCGCGCCTTTGGCGACGCTGCGGTGTGCCTGCTCGGCAACCACGACCTGCACCTGCTGGCGGTCGCCTGCGGCGGCCGCGCGGCGCGGCGCGACGACACCTTGAACGATGTGCTGGACGCACCCGACCGCGACGAATGGATCCGCTGGCTGCGCCATCGGCCGATGGCGCTGTTCGACCACGGCTGGCTGATGGTGCATGCCGGCGTGGTGCCGCAATGGGATGTGGCGACGACCCTTCAACTGGCGCAGGAAGTGGAAGCCGTGCTGCGCGGGCCCGACGTGGGCGACTTCCTGCACGTGATGTACGGCAACGAGCCCTTGCGGTGGACGCCGCAGATCACCGGCAACGCGCGCCTGCGCCTGATCATCAATGTGCTGACGCGCATCCGCTTTTGCAGCGCCGACGGCACGCTCGACCTGGCCAGCAAAGAAGGCGCCGGCGCCGCGCCGCCGGGCCATTACACCTGGTTCGACGCGCCGGGGCGCTTGACCGCCGGCAC
>JANOQS010000599.1:0-19647 GCA_031414975.1 Methylibium sp.
AGGCCGAGGTCGCGGGCGGCAACGATCTGCGCGGCGCTCACGCCCTGCAGGCGCACCAGTGCGCGGGGCAGGCATGGGCCGGTGGCGCCGTCCGCGTCGATCTGCACCGACACGCCGCCTGCGGTGTCCACGAGCCGCACCACACCCTCTGCCACGGCGTTGCCGCCGCTGTAGCCGATGGACACCAGCAGCGCGGCGAGGTCCAGCCGGTCGAGGCCGGGCACGAAGTCGGTGACCGTGTCGCCAGCGTCGCGCATCGCGCTTGACATGCCGATGACAGGCGCCAGGCGGACAATGTCGCGATGTCAATCCCACCCGCGTTCCTGCCGCTCACCGGGATCTACGAGCCCTCTGCGATCCAACAGCTCGCCGACGGGCGCTTTCTTGTGATCGAGGACGAAAAGAGTGATCCCTTCACCCTGGTGACGCTCGGAGCCGACGGCACGGTCAGTACCCAGCCACTGAGGGCGCGGCTGCTTCAGCTGTTCAGTTCGTTCTGGAGCCTGGATGACCTCGAAGGCTTGGCCCTCGACTCTGCCGGCTTCGTTTATGCCATCACGTCACACTCCCGAGACGATGCCGGCGACGAGGCGAAGTCGCGCGAAAAGCTGGTTCGATTCCGGATCGAAGGCCACCGGGTGGTCGGGCCCAAGGTGGTTGGCGGTCTGAAGCGTGCACTGACGGAGCAATACCCCGTGCTGGCGACCGCAGCCCGGCTGCGAAAAGTCAAGGCCAACGGTGGGCTCAACATCGAGGCGCTGGAGGTCAGCCCCGACCCGCAACGACTGCTGATCGGTTTTCGCAGCCCGTTGCGCGAGGGTCGGGCGCTGATTGCACGTGTCGAGAATCTCACCGCCATGTTCGAGGCCGATGAGGCACCGCGGGTGGCGGCCGTGCTTGACGAACTCGATCTCGGCGGCCAGGGAATCCGTGCTTTGTCATACCTGCCCTCCCTCGGCAGCTACCTGGTGGTCGGGGGGCCCGCGTCGGCCGAAGCGGTCAGGTTCGATCTCTGGTTGTGGAGTGGGCAGCCCGGCGCGCCAGCACGCCGCGTCACGGTGCCCGGTCTGCGAAGTGTCGAGCGGGCCGAAGGCGTGTGCCCTGCCGTGATCGGCGGCCAGGCGTGCGTCGTCGTCGTGAGCGACGACGGAAGCCGCAAGGACGGACGTTTTGCCCGCTACCTTGTGCTGGACCCGGCCCAACTCCAGACCGCAGCGTGACTCACGACCTGGCTTGGCCCTGAGCGCGACGTCCGCCCGGGTGCATCAGTCGATCAAGCTCCCTGCGTCGTCAGACGCCGGGAACGCACACCATCGCGATGCTGACCCAGACACCGAAGCTGAAGTAGGGCGTCAGCCAGAGCGCATCGGCCTTCCATGCGGCCCAGCTGCCACTGCGCACACGGCGGTGCCAGGCGTCGCGCGCGCCCTGGTCCAGGCGCATGTAGACCTGGCCGTGCGCGCGACCGTGCCGATGGCGGCGCCAGTACATCGGCGCGTCCACGCCCACGACATAGGCGACGAAGGCCGTGGAGCAAAGAATTCCGAAGATCGCCAGCGAATGGACCCAGCCGCTGCTGTCCAGGGCGATGACCGTCAGCAGCGCCGCCATCCAGGAAAAGCCAGCCGCCCAGAGAATGGACTCGACGGCCTGGGTGATGTGATTCAAGGTCAGCACGCTGTGCCAGCAGAAGCCCTGCGCCACCACCATGAACATCGGGATTGCCCAGGCGGCCTGTTGCACCCACGGCATGCCGGCGTGCACGCCCAGTTGATGGACCAGCAGCCCGAGTTGCACCGCGAAGCAGATCTCGGCGACCGTGGCTGCGACACGGCCCAGGAAGATGCTGGACAGCCGCGTGTCCACGACCACGAGCCGCTCGAGGTCTACCCGCGGGAGCACCGAGCGGTAGGCGCACACCAGCACGTAGACGCCAGACAGCGCGAGCTGGAGACCTCCGTGGACGCCACTGACGGGCCCGAAGTGCCACACAGCCAGCCACAAGCACACATTCAGCACGGCAAGCGCGCACAGCGCCCGCCACCACCCCAGCACGTTTGGGTCTGCTCCGGCAAGTCCTAGCTGAAGATTGTGTCGAAACGATGACATGGGCGCGGAGCTTAACCGGGTGGCGAACGCAGAGGCAACCAACTAAGGCCCCCGCAACAGCGCCGGCAGGCCCGTGGACAGCACTGGCAACCAGGCAATCACGACCGTGCCGATGAAGATCGCCAGCACCGCAGGCAACACCGAACGGGCGACGTAGCGAATCGACTTGCCGAACATCGCCGAGGCGAAGTAGATGTTCATGCCGGCAGGCGGGCACAGAAAGCCCAACTCCATCGCCGCCAGGAAGACAATGCCGAAGTGCAAGGGCTCGATGCCGTAGCTGAGCGCCAGGGGCAGCAGCAAGGGAACCAGAACCACAATCGCCGCGAAGATCTCCATCAGTGCCGCAGCGGCGCACAGGAACACGCACAACGCCAGCAGGAAAACGAACCTGTTCGGCACAAAACCCTGCACCCACTCGATGGCGGCGTCGGGGATGCCGGCATCGACCAGGTAGTTCGTCAGTGCCAGCGCCATGCCGAGGATCAGCATCACACCGCCGATGATGCGGGCGCAATCGACCAGGCATTTGCAGAGCAGGCGCCAGCCCAACTCGCGGTGTGCGAAGGCCTGCGTCGCGATCGCATGGGCCGCCGTCAGCGCGGCGCTTTCGGTGGGCGTGGCCAGGCCGCCGACCAACGAGCCGATGGCTACCAGCGGCGCGAGCAGCTCCCATTTCGCCTGCCACGCTGCAGCCAACGCCAGCTGCATGTCAGGCCTTTCCGGGGGCGCGGCGCTTTCGGTGTGTGTCCCGACAGGGCGACGCAGATAACCGCCGAAGATCAGCAGCGACGCCACCATCACCAATGCCGGCACCAGCCCGGCCAGCAACATGTCGGTGATCGGAACGCGGGCGATCACGGCCACCATGATCAACGGGACCGACGGTGCGAGCAGAACCCCCAGCGCGCTGGCGCTGGTGACCAGGCCGATGCCGCGCTGCTCGGGGTAGCCCGCCCGCTGCAGCAAGGGCAGCAGCAAGCCACCGAGCGCCAGGATGGTGACGCCGCTGCCACCAGTCAACGCGGTGAACGCCGAACACAACAGCGCCGCGGCCAAGACCGTGCCACGGACCGCAGCGCCGAAGAGCGCGAGGAATAGTGCGCTCAGCCGTTGCGCGGCGCCGGTGCGGGCGAAGACCAGGCCGGCCAGCGTGAACAGGGGCAAGGCCGGCAACGACGGGTTGACCGTGATCGAGTAGTGCGACAGCGGGATCGAGGCCAGCGGCAGCCCTTCGTGCCAGAACAGCGCGAGCGCCAAGCCCCCGAGCACCGCGAAGATCGGTGCACCGCAGGCCAGCACCGCCACCAGCCACAGCAGACCAGGCCACAAGGGCACGGCGTGTCCGTCGAAGTGCGCGGCCCCTATCCAACCCAGGAGCGGCAGCAGCACAGCGCAAACCACCCGAACCCACGGCAGCACGGCGCAGCGCGAACCGAGCTTCGCCGCCAGCAGCAAGAAGCCCAGCGGCATCGTCGCCTGCACCCACCAGACCGGAACGCCGTACGCCAGCACGTGCGCGGCCGGGATTTCACTGGCCACGAAGCGCCAGCTCGCCAGCGCGAGCATGCCGCAGATCAGCGCGGCGCTGCCCTTGGCGAATGCGTGGACCGACGCCTGCCAGCGCGCCCCGCCCACCCGCCCCAGGCTGCTGCCCAACGTGGCCAGATGGCCATGGCGCTCGGCGGCCACGGCGCCGAACATGGCCAGCACCAGGCCGAGGTGCTGGACCAGCACCGACGCGTTCTCGATGCCCTGGCCCAAGGTGGGCCGCAGCGCGACCTCGATCAGCGGGATCAAGCTCATCAGCGCCAGCGCAGACGCCGACAGCACGTCGTCGAATCGCGTCAGGCCCTGGGCTCCCCGCAGTACGCTCGACACCGGCGAGGCCAACGCCTACTTGCCCCGGCCCGCGCGGTAGGCCTTGAGGTGGCTGAACACCTCGTCGAAGGTCTCGGCCGGGACCATGGTGCCGCGGATGCGCGGGTAGAGCTTGTCGGCCAGGTCGTTCCACTCGGCCATCTGCTCCGGGGTCGGGCGGTTGACCACGAGGCCACGCTTCTTCATCGCGTCGACCGCCTCATCGACCTCTTTGCGGGCCTTGGTGCGCATCTCGACGCCGGCCTTCTCGCCCGCCGTGCGCAGCGCTGCCTGAGCCGCGGGCGACATGTCGTCCCATGCCTTCTTCGTGACCACCAGCGCGCCGACGATGGGGGCCCAGTTGATCTCGAGCATGTTCGGCGCCGAGTTGAAGATCTGGCCGGCCAAGGCGAAGTAGGGGGTGGAAGGAACCACGTTGATCATCCCGGTCTGGATCGACGGCAGGATGTCGCCGGTCTCCAGCGGCACCGGCGTGTAGCCCAGGCTCTTCATGATGCCTTGCTGCTCAGGCTCCGAGCCCCATGCGAAGAACTTCATTCCCTTGAAGTCGTCGGGCCGGAAGGCAGCGCTCTTCGAGAAGAAGCGCACCCATCCCGCATCGCCCCAGCCGAGAACGACGAAACCCTTGTCGAGGAACTTCTTTTCCATCGAGGGCCGCATCTTCTCGCGCACGTGATCGACTTCTTCCCAACTTCTGAACAGCAGCGGAAGGCTTTGCAGCGCAGCGATCGAGGGTTCGATTTCTCGCAGCCCGACGACCGACAGCAAGGCCCCCTGCAACTGGCCGATGCGCATGCGGCGCGCCAGTTCGGCTTCGCCGCCCTGGCTGCCATCGGTGAACACGACGAACTTCGCGCCTCCCCCTTGCGCGGCGCGCCAGGACTCGCCCAACTCCAGCAGTTGCTGGTGATAGAGCGAGTTCTTCGGTACCAGGCTTCCAATCCGCAATGAGGTGCCCGACGCCCCCGCCTCGGTGGCCAGCGGCAGCAGGGTCAGCAACAAGGTCGTGGTGAGTCTTCGCAGGCGGTTCATGGTCAGAGGGGTCAGGCCGGACAGGTCGGTCATGGAGAGAGGGGGGGATCAAAAGCGGTCGTCAGCGGTGTCCAGCAGCCATTGCGCGCGCTCGCGCATCACCGCGTTGGGCAAGCTGCGCACCGTGGCGCTGGCATCGAGCGCCTGGCGCAAGAGTGACTCGAAGGCGGCCCGGTCTCCCGCCTGCAGGGCGAGCGCCTCGGCCTTGGCGACGTACGGGCCGGCGCTACGTCCTGCACTGGCGGCAAGGGCGCGGTCGAAGTAGGCCGCGGCCTGCCGAGTCGACCCCCCGGGGCGAGACGCTTCGAAGGTGCCCATCAGGGAAGCCAGGGCGCCATCACCGTGGTCGGGCCGTTGTTCCCAGGCCAGGCTCGCGAGGCGTCTGGCCTGCGGCAGGTCGGCCACGACCTCTGGTTTGTCCTTGGAGAGCGAGATGTACCCACCCCATGCCGCCGCGGCCCAGTACGCCACTCCCACCTGTTCGGCCGGCAGACGCAGCGCATCGGGTTCTTGTGCCGCCACCGAGTCGGCCAGTGACCTGGCAAATCCGGGGGTTCGATGTTCCAGCGCAGCCATGGCGTGGCGTTGCGCGCGCCGGTAGAGCCCGGCCGCGCGTTCACGCAGGTGCTGGGCCGCCCGGGCGTCGGTCGCTTCGATGCGCTCGGCGTCGAAAGCCACGAACGCGTAGGCGTACTGCGTGAAGCCGCCCGCCACGGCTTCGGCCAGCGGCAGATGACCGGGGGAGCGGCTCAGCACGGACTCGGAAAGCTTGAGGTAGAACGCACTGGCCTCACGGGCGAGTGCAAGATCTTCTTCCGCCGCGTTGCCCTGGGTCGCCAACTCGTCGGCAACACTTCTGACCAGCAAGGACTGTGATGAGCACGCGGTCAGCACACCGAGGGCCGCCACCAGGCAAAGCGCACGGCAGGCTCTTGCCATTGCACAGCCCCTGAGAACAGGCTCGACCTTCACGGTGTCTCCATGCCACCGAATCTACGGGGTCATCGTGAAACTACGGTGACCGAAGCGGAGCCGGAGTGAATTTCCCCACCCTGCTCCACGCGCAGGTACGGTCGCGCGGCGATGCGGTGAATCGGGTGAGCGGGAACGCGCGCGGGGCGGACGGGCAGCAGCTGCTGCAATGAAGCCAACCGCGAGAGTGGTAGGCCGTGTTGGACTTGAACCAACGACCAAAGGATTATGAGTCCTCTGCTCTAACCAACTGAGCTAACGGCCCACGCGGGCGGGATTGTCGCAGGGGCCCTTGCTGCGCCCAACGCCGCGCGGCGCCGCGCTACATGCTGCTCAACGCATTGCTCACCAGCCGCGACGTGATGTCGACGATCTGGATCATGCGGTCGTAGGCCATGCGGGTGGGGCCGATGACGCCGAGGGTGCCGACGACCTTGCCGTCGACTTCGTACGGGGCCGAGACGACCGACAGTTCCTCGAACGGCACGACCAGGCTTTCGCCGCCGATGTAGATGCGCACGCCTTCGGCACGGCTGCTCACGTCAAGCAGGCGCATCAACTGGGTCTTCTGCTCGAACACCTCGAACAGCTTGCGCAGCGAACCGAGGTCGTTGGAAAAGTCCTGCACCGTGAGCAGGTTGCGTTCGCCGGCGACGACCACCTGGTCCTGGCTGTCGGCCATGGCTTCGCTGCCGGCTTGCACGGCCGCCTGCATCAGCGCGGCAATCTCGCCGCGCAGCGCGTCGACCTCGTTCTTCAGGCGTTCGCGCACTTCTTCGAGCGTGAGGCCGGCGTAGTGCGCGGTGAGGTAGTTGCTGGCCTCGACGAGTTGGGCCTGCGTGTAGTCCTGCGCGGTGAAGATCACGCGGTTCTGCACGTCGCCGTCAGGTGCCACCAGGATGACCAGCACGCGCCGTTCGCTCAGGCGCATGAACTCGATGTGGTGGAACACGCTGGCCTTGCGCGGCGCGGTGATCACGCCGACAAAGCTCGACAGGTTGGACAGCAGTTGCGCTGCGTTGGCGATCACGCGCTGCGGCTGGTCGTGCGGCAGCTTGGGCTCGATGGGCGGCACGCCGCTCAGGTGAGGCACGCCGCTCAGATTCAAAGGCTGCGCGGTGAGCATGGTGTCGACGAACAATCGGTAACCGCGCGCCGTGGGAATGCGCCCGGCGCTGGTGTGCGGGCTGGCGATCAGGCCCAGGTCTTCAAGGTCGGCCATCACATTGCGAATGGTGGCGGGCGACAGCTCCAGCCCGCTGGCGCGCGACAGCGTGCGTGAACCCACTGGTTGGCCGTCGGCAATGTAGCGCTCGACCAGGGCTTTGAGCAGGGTCTTGGCGCGGTGATCCAGCATGCTTTTCATTGTAGGCGTTGCACCCTGGTTACCTGTGTCCACGAGGGGTGCTGTGGTGTAATCCCGCGCATGCCGAACCGCTTCCGTCATGCCGCGCTGGTCGGCAAGTACCAGGCCCAGGGCATCCGCGGGGTGCTGGAGGAGATCGCGGATTTTCTGGTGCGCCAGGGGCTGGAAGTGTCGCTGGAAGAACAGACGGCGCTGAACACCGGCATCCAGGGTTATGGCGCGCTGAGCCCGGCGCAACTCGGCGCCGAATGCGACCTGGCCTTCGTGGTCGGCGGCGACGGCACGATGCTGGGCATTGCCCGCCAACTGGCGCGCCACGGCACGCCGCTGGTGGGCATCAACCAGGGCCGGCTGGGCTTCATGACCGACGTGCCGATGAGCCAGTTTGCGCAGGTCCTCGCGCCGATGATCGCGGGCGACTACGAAGAAGAACACCGCACCATGCTCGAAGGCGGTGTGTGGCGCGATGGACATTCGATCTTCGAAGGTTTTGCGATGAACGACGTGGTCGTGAGCCGCGGCGCGGCGGCGAGCATGGTCGAGTTGAAGATCGACATCGGCGCCGAGTTCGTCGCCAACCTGCGCTCCGACGGGTTGATCATCGCGTCGCCGACCGGCTCGACCGCGTATGCGCTGTCGGCCGGCGGGCCGATCCTGCACCCGGGCATTGCCGGCTGGGTGCTGGTGCCGATCGCACCGCACGATCTGTCGAACCGGCCGATCGTGCTGCCCGACACCGGCGAGATCAGCATCGAGATCGTGGCCGGGCGCGAAGCCAGCGTCAGCTTCGACATGCAGTCGCTTGCCAGCCTGATGCACGGCGACCGCATCAGCGTGCGGCGCTCGGCGCACCAGGTGCGGTTCTTGCACCCGCGGGGCTGGAGTTACTACGCCACGCTGCGGCGCAAGCTGCACTGGAACTCGGGATTGAACTGATGGTTGACCCCCACGCTCACTTCGTTCACTGCCCCCCAGGGGGGCGCTCATCGCCCTTCGGGCGGCCGGGCGGGCGCTGAAGTGTTGCGCCGCCTTTCTCTGCGCGACTTTGTCATCGTCGCCACCCTGGAGGTGGAGTTCGATGCGGGCTTCTCGGTGCTGACCGGCGAGACCGGCGCGGGCAAGTCGATCCTGGTCGATGCGCTGCAGTTGGCGCTGGGCAGCCGTGGTGATGCGGGCGTGGTGCGCGAAGGGGCGGTGCGGGCCGACATCGGCGCCGAGTTCGACTCGCCGGCCAGCCTGAACGCCTGGCTCGGCGAAGCTGGCTTCGAAGCGGGCGAAGCGCTGCTGCTGCGCCGCACGATCGACGCACAAGGCAAGAGCCGCGCCTGGGTCAACGGCAGCCCAGCCACCCTGGCGCAACTGCGCGAGGCGGCCGACCACCTGGTGGACATCCACGGCCAGCATGCCTGGCAGAGCCTCACGCGCGCGCCCGCGGTGCGCGCACTGCTCGACGCGTATGCGGGCGTGGACGCAGCACCGCTGGCAGCGGCGTGGTCGCGCTGGAAGGCCGCCACCGAAGCGCTCGACGGCGCGCGCAGCAAGCAGGCCGACCTGGAACGCGAGCGCGAGCGCATGGCCTGGCAGATCGGCGAAGTCGGCAAGCTCTCCCCCGGCGATGATGAGTGGGGCGAACTGGAGGCCGAGCACAAGAAGCTCGCCAATGCGCAGTCGTTGATTGCCGCGGCGCGCGGGGCACTCGACGCGATTGCCGACGCCGAGGCTGAGACCAGCGAGAGCGCCGAAGGCCTGACCGGCCGCGCGATCGATGCACTGCAAGACGTGGCAGCGTTCGACCAGCAGCTTGCCGGCGTGATCGAGGTGCTGCAAGGTGCGCAAGCACAGATGCAGGACGCCGCACACACCTTGAGCGGCTACCTGAACCGCACCGAACTCGAGCCCGAGCGGCTGCAGGCGCTCGACGAGCGCTTGTCGGCCTGGCTGAGCCTGGCGCGCCGCTACCGCCGGCCGCCGCAGGAGTTGCCCTCGCTGCTGAACGACTGGAAAGCCGAGCTGCGCGCGCTTGACGCGGCCACCGACCTCGATGCGCTGCAAGCCGAACTCGCCACCGCCAAGGCCGCATTCGACGCCGAAGCCAAACGCGTGGCCAAACTGCGCCGCGCCGCCGCGCCCAAGCTCGCCGGCGTGGTGACGCAGGCGATGCAGCAGCTCGGCATGGGCGGTGGGCGCTTCGAGGTGGAACTCAGCGCGCACGACACGCCGCAATCCTTCGGCCTCGAATCAGCCGAGTTCCTGGTCGCGGGCCACGAAGGCAGCACGCCGCGGGCGCTGGCCAAGGTGGCCTCGGGCGGCGAGCTGTCGCGCATCGCGCTGGCGATTGCGGTGACGACCAGCCAGCTCGGTGAAGCGGCCACCTTGATCTTCGACGAGATCGACGCCGGCGTCGGCGGTGCAGTGGCCGAGACGGTGGGCCGGCTGATGAAACAACTCGGCCGTGACCGCCAGGTGCTGGCTGTCACGCACCTGCCGCAGGTGGCGGCCTGCGCTGACCACCACTACGTGGTGTCCAAGCTCACGCGCGACGGTGCGACGCGCAGTGACGTCGGCCAGGTCAGCGGCGAAGCCCGCGTGGCCGAAGTCGCGCGCATGCTGGGCGGCGAGCGGCTGTCGGGCACCAGCCTGGCGCACGCCCAGGAAATGCTCGCCGTCGGCTCCGACGCATCGCCCCCCGCACGAGGAAAGAAGCGCCCATGACTGCGTTCTCCGACACCCATTCCGCCCCGCTGAGTGACAACGACAGCTCGGAGATGCGCGAGGTCGTGCTGGTCACCGGCATTTCCGGCTCGGGCAAGTCGGTGGCGCTGCACGCGCTCGAAGACGCCGGTTTCTTTTGCGTCGACAACCTGCCGCCCGAATTGCTGCGCGACTTCCTGCGCCTGGAGCACCAGCGCTCGCACCGGCGCGTGGCGATTGCGGTGGACGTGCGCAGCGCCGGCTCGCTGCCCTACCTGTTGCCGCTGGTCAAACAACTGCGCGGCGAAGGGCTGACGGTGCGCGCGCTGTTCCTGGACGCCAGCACCGACGCGCTGGTGCGGCGCTTTTCCGAAACGCGCCGGCCGCACCCGCTGTCCAACGCCGAAGCGCACACCGTCGAACAACCCGCGCGCCGCCGCGAAGACCGCGTGACCGACGGGCGCCGCGGCTTGATCGATGCGATCGAGCTGGAGCGCGAACTGCTCGCCGAGTTGCGCGAGATCTCCACCGTGATCGACACCAGCCAGTTGCGCCCGGCGCAGTTGCGCATCTGGATGCGCGACCTGGTGCGGGCCGACTACAACCGCCTGACCCTGGTGTTCGAAAGTTTTGCGTTCAAGCACGGCGTGCCGCTGGACGCCGACTATGTGTTCGACGTGCGCGTGCTGCCCAACCCACACTACATCCGCGAGCTGCGCCCGCTGACCGGGCGCGACGAGGCCGTGGCGCAATACCTGCAATCGCAACCCGACGTGAGCGAGATGATGGCGATGATCGACGCCTTCCTGTCGCGCTGGCTGCCGGCCTTCGAAGACGACCAGCGCAGCTACCTCACGGTGGCCATCGGCTGCACCGGCGGGCAGCACCGCTCGGTGTTTTTCGTCGAGACCTTGGCCTACCGTTTCGGCGGGCGCGTGGCCACCCTCAAGCGACACCGGGAACTGGACGCACGGGATTGAGCGAGGTGGTTGGTTTGGCCACGACCGAACTGCCGCTGTTCCCGCTGCAGACGGTGCTCTTCCCCGGCGGGCTGCTGAGCCTGAAGGTGTTCGAGGCACGCTACCTCGACCTGATCGCCGCCTGCCTGCGCGAGCAGCAAGCGTTCGGCGTGGTGGCCTTGCGCACGCCGGTGGCTGCGAACGGACAAAACGGCGACCCGTCGTCCGACTTCGAATCCACCGGCGTCGTAGCCGAACTGATCGACGTGGACAGCACGCGCGCCGGCATCCTGCAAGTGCGCTGCCGCGGGCTGCAGCGCTTTTCGCTCGCGGCCCGGCGCCGGCAGGACGACGGCCTGTGGCTGGCCGGCACCACCCCGCTGCCCGACGATGCCGCGGTGGCGCCGGGGCTGGCGGTGCTGGACACCGTGAAAGGCCTGGCCAACGCCATCGCCACGCTCAAGGGCCAGGGCTCGCAGCCGTTCCTGCAGCCCTACCGTTTCGACAGTGCCGGCTGGGTGGCCAACCGCTGGTGCGAGATCCTGCCGATCTCGACCACCGCCAAACAAAGGCTGATGGAGTTGGGCGACCCCACGGTGCGCCTTCAACTGGTGGACGAATACCTGCGCAGCAAGGGCGTGGTTTGAAGGCGCGTGGTTTGAAAGTCAGGCCGACAACAGCTTGCGCAGTGGGGCCGGCACGCCGCTGGCCAGCGCTTCGTCCAGGCTGAACCAGCGCCCGCTCGGCCAGGCCTGCACGATCTGTGCGACCCGCGCCGCGCCGGTTCGCGGTGGCACGGTCCAGCGCAGCGGGTGCAAGGTCCAGTCCAGGTGGGTCAGGGTGTGGGTGAAGCTGGGCAGCGGCTCGAACGTGCCGGGCCAAGCCGCGCTGGCTGCTTCGAATGCGGCCGGCGAATCGAACTCCGGCAGGCTCCACAGCCCCGCCCACACGCCCGTCTGAGGCCGCTGCTGCAGCCACAGCTTGTGCTGCCACTGCAGCCACAACCACACATGCTCGCGCCGGCCACGCTTGAGTTTGCGCGTCTTGACCGGGTAGCGCTCCTGCTCACCGGTGCGCGCCGCCAAGCAATGGCCGCGCACCGGGCACACATCGCACTGCGGCGCACGGGCAGCGCACACGGTGGCGCCCAGGTCCATCAGGCCTTGCGTGTAAGGCTCGATGCCTTCAGCGGGCAACAGCGTGGTGGCCCGGGCCCACAGTTCGCGCTCCCGCGCCGCCTCGGCCAGGTCACCCTCAAAACCCATCACCCGGGTCAGCACGCGCTTGACGTTGCCGTCGAGAATCGCCACCCGCTCGCCGAAACAGAAGGCCGCGATCGCGGCCGCCGTCGAGCGGCCGATGCCGGGCAAGGTGGCCAGCGCGGCGCTGTTGGGCGGGAAGCAGCCGCCATGTTCGGCCACCACCGCCTGCGCGCAGCGGTGCAGGTTGCGCGCCCGGCTGTAGTAGCCCAGCCCGCTCCACAGCGCGAGCACGTCGTCTTGCGGCGCCGCGGCGAGCGCGGCCACGTCCGGAAACGCCTGCAGGAAGCGCTGGTAATAGCCAAGCACGGTCGCCACCTGGGTCTGCTGCAGCATCACCTCGGAGAGCCACACCCGGTACGGGTCGCGCGTGTTTTGCCACGGCAGGCCATGGCGGCCGTGCTGGCGTTGCCACTCGATGACCTGGGCCGCGAACGGGCGCGCGGCCAGCGACTTCAAGCCTGAGCCAGCCGCAGGCGCGGCGGCTCGACCTCTATTTCAATGTCGCTTTCGACGTCGCTTTCGATGTCAATTTCGAGATCGAGTGAAATCAAGGTCTCGATCAGGTTCATCGGCGCGGCGCAGGCCTGCTCGCGCAGCAACTCGATCAGTTCGGTGGCGCGCGTGAGCATCCCCTGCGAGCGCTGGTCCAGGCCTTCGAGTTCGCTGATGCGGTCTTCCAGATCGCCGGCGGCCGCCTGCACACGCTCCAGCGCTTCACGCCGATGCCTGAAGTTGCGCCGGCGGTCGCGCAGTTGCGAATCGACCTGGGCCGACGCGGTCTTGTTCCAGAGTTCGACCTCGCCGCTGGCGTTCTCGAACACCACGCGCAGGCGCGACACCAGCATGCGCCTGAACTGGTCCATGAACTTCGGGCTGGACAGGCGCAAGGCCTGCGTCGGCCCAAGGTACTGAACGTAGTTGCGCTCGATCAGCGCCAGTTCGCGCTCGAAGCGTTCGAGCTCGGGGCCTGGGGTCAGCGCCAGGCTGAATCCGAACTCGGCGTTCATGCGGCCGAACGAGACGCCCAGCATCTCGCGTGTCTCGCTGCTGCGCCGTTGCGCCACGGCCAGCAGTTCCTGCAGGCGCTTGCACAAGGCAATGAAGGCCTTCTTCGCGCCAAGGTTCAGGAACGACGCGCTCATGCTCGTTTCCATCTCGGCCACTTCTTCGTGCAGCCGGTCGGTCGACAGCCCGACGAGTTGTTCCTTCAGGATGCGGCTGTGCACCGAACGCATCGCCTGCAGGCGCGCGGTGCACTGCTCGAACTCCTCGGTTTCGGCGTCGATGCGCTGCAGCATCAACTCGAGCTTGACGCTGCTCTTGCCGCGCAGGCCGCGCAGTTCGAGCAACTGCTCGGCGAGTTGGCGCCGACCGTCGCCCAGGCGCCGGGCCATGTGCGTTTCAATCTGTTGCGCCGCGCCCAGCACCATCTGCTCCAGCACCTCGCGCCGTTGCGGCAGCAGTTGCGCGCCGAGGGCCTTTTCGAGCTCAGGCAGGCGGCTGTCGTGCAGCTCCACGTCGTTGTTGCCCACGCGCGCAGCCAGCGCCTGGCGCGCCGAAATCGGGAACACGCGCTCCACAGGAACTTCGAGCGCGCGCGCCGCGTCGCGCCGCTGGCTGGCGATCTGCGCATCGACCTGTTCGGGCGTGAGCAGCGCGTCGCGCAAGGTATCGATCTTGTTCAGCACGACGAAGCGCGACATTGCCTGGGTGTTCAGGTGGTCGCGCCAGATCGCCATGTCGGACTTGGTGACGCCGGTGTCGGCACCGAGCAGGAACACGGTGGCATGCGCACTGGGCAGCAGGCTCAAGGTCAGCTCGGGTTCGGCGCCGATGGCATTGAGCCCCGGCGTGTCCAGCACCACAAGGCCCTGCTTGAGCAAGGGGTGCGGGTAGTTGATCAGCGCGTGGCGCCAGGCCGGCACCTGCACGCGGCCGATGTCGTCCGTCGGCGGGTTGTCGGACAGTTGCTGGTCGTCCCAGAAGCCGAGTTCGCGGGCGCGATCCTTGGGCATCCACTCGGTGTGGGTGACCTCGAGCAGCGCCTGAGCCAACTGGTCGGCATCGCCCACCTGCAGCGGCACGTGGCGCCAGGCGCGCGGCTGCGAACGCAGGTCGCTCAGCGGCACGCCTTCAAGGCGCGACTCGATCGGCAACAAGGACAGCACCGGCCCTTGCGACATGTCCCACGCCAGCTCCACCGGGCACATGGTGGTGCGGCCCGGCGAGGCCGGCAGCACACGCCGGCCGGCGTCGGAAAAGAAGATCGCGTTGATGAGTTCGGACTTGCCGCGCGAGAACTCGGCCACGAAGGCCACGACGAGCTTGTCGCTGTTCAGGCGGCCGCGCAAGGTGCCGAGTTGGGCAGCCACCGGTTCGTCGATCAGTTCGTGCGTCTTGAGGAACTGAGACAAGCCGTCCAGGCGCTCGACCAGCGAGCCGCGCCAAGCGCTCAATGCATCAAGACTGCCGGCAAAGGATGGGGTCATGAAAACGGCGCGGCTGGGCGGCAAAAAGCAGGGCGGCAAAAGACCAAGCGGGCATGGTAGCGCAAGGCCTGCCGCGCGGCGGCAGTGAAAACAGCATGGAAACAACTGCTCACGAAAGAGGCGCGAAAGCCGGGCTTCCTGGCCAGCGACTCGTGACGCAATCCGCATTGCTGAGGCGGGGCCTCATCGCCGTTGGCAAACGGGGCAGAAGAAAGTGGAGCGCTGGCCCTGGACCACGCGCCGAACCGCTGTGCCGCAACGGGGGCACGGCGCGCCTGCACGCCCGTACACGCCAGCCTGTAGCTGGAACGCACCGGCCATGCCGTGGCTGTCGCGAAAGTCGCGCAAGGTCGAACCGCCCAGCGCGAGCGCGCGCGACAGAATTTCGCGCACCGCGCCGGCGAGTTGTTCACAGCGCGCCTTGCTGAGCTTGCCGCTGCGGGTGCGCGGGTCGATGCCGGCCGCGAACAAGGCCTCGCAGGCGTAGATGTTGCCGGCGCCCACCACCACGTCGCCGGCCAGCAGCACTTGCTTGATGGCCACACGGCGCCCTCGCAAAGCCGCGTAGAGGTGGGCGCCGGTGAAGGCCGGATCGAAGGGCTCCAGGCCCAGCCCGGCCAGCAGCTTGGCGGCCGGGTCGCGGTGCAGACCTTCGGACCACACCACCGCGCCAAAGCGGCGCGGGTCGGTGAGCCGCAGGGTGCCGCGGCTGGTGACCAGGTCGAAGTGGTCGTGCGGCCCCGCATCGCCAGGCTGCTCGGTAAAGGCGAGCGACCCCGACATGCCCAGGTGCATCAGCAATCCGCCGCGCTGCAAGGGCATCCACAGGTACTTGCCGCGGCGGGTCACGTCGCCCACCGTCAGGCCGACCAGCGATCGGGGTTCACAGCCCAAGGCCCAGCGCAAGGGTTTGCCGACCCGGGTGGCCAGGATCTGCGCGCCGGCAATGCGGCCCGCAAAGCTCTGGCGTGTGACTTCGACCTCGGGAAGTTCTGGCATGAACGGAATTATCGCGACGTGTCCTGCTCAGACCCCGGCACTAGAATGAATCTCGGTTTCAGGAGTCCCGGATGCCAGCCCCCCTCCCGCGTAATTCGCCGCGCATTTCGCCGCGCATTTCGCCGCGCATTTCCCGGCGGAATTTCCCGCGAAAATTCTCGCCGCGTGCACTGGTCCCCCTGATCGCCGCATGGGCCCTGTGCATGCCGGTCTCGGGCGCCGCGGTGTTGCCCGGCAAGGTCGAAAACTCCAACCTCGACGCCCAACTGTTCTATCAGCTGCTGGTCGGCGAAATCGAGTTGCGCAGCGGCGAGCCCGGCAACGCATTCGAGGTGCTGCTCGACGCTGCCAGGCGGTCCAAGGACGAACAACTTTTCCGGCGCGCCACCGACATCGCTCTGCAAGCCCGTGCCGGCGACCAGGCGCTCACGGCGGCCAAGGCCTGGCGCGCCAGCTTGCCCGAATCGCAAGAGGCGCTGCGCTACATCGTGCAGTTGCTCATCAGCCTGAACCGCGTGCCCGAATCGCTCGAGCCGATGCGGGCGCTGCTCAGGCTGGCCCCTGCAACGCAGCGGCCCGGGTTGATCAACTCTCTGCCGCGCTTCTTCAGCCGCGCGCCCGACAAACCCCAGGCCGCGGCGCTGCTCGAACAGGCCCTGCAGCCTTACGCCGAAGCGGCCGACACGCGTGCAACGGCGCGGGTGGCGATGGGCCGCGCCTGGCTGGCCGTGCCGGACACCGCCAAGGCCCTGGATCTCGCCAAGCGCGCCCATGCGCTCGACCCTGCCGCCGAAGCCCCGGCCATGCTGGCCATCGAGATGTTGCCGGGCTCGGCCGCGGCCGAAGACATCGTGCTCAGCCACCTGAAGGCCAAACCGTCCAGCAACGGCGTGCGGCTGGTCTACGTTCGCTCGCTGACGACCTCACAGCGTTACGCCGACGCCATCACCCAGCTCGACACCGCCACCCGCACCGAGCCCAAACTGGCGCCGCCGTGGCTGACCCTGGGCGCCCTGCACCTCGAGTTGCGCCATCCGGCCGAAGCGACCGCGGCGCTCAACCAGTATGTGCGGCTGGTCGAGGCCGAACCCGCTGCGAAATCTGAACCAGCCGAGCCGGCCGAAGGCGCCGCTGAAGACGATGACAACGCCCCCAATCCGCGCGGCGAGGGCCTGACCCAAGCCTGGCTGTTGTTGTCGCAAGCGGCCGAGCAGCAGGGCAACTTTGCGGCGGCTGAAACCTGGCTGGGCAAGGTGGACAACCCGCAGCGTGCACTCGAAGTGCAGTCGCGCCGCGCCACCTTGCTGGCGCGCCAAGGCAAGGTGGGCGAAGCGCGCGATCTGATCCGCCGCGTGCCCGAGAAGAGCCCGGAAGACGTGCGCGCCAAGCTGGTGGCCGAAGCGCAGGTACTTCGCGAAGTGAAACAGTGGAGCGAAGCGAACGCGGTGCTGGCGCAGGCCAACCAGAAGTTCCCGAACGACGCCGATCTGCTGTACGAGCAGTCGATGACGGCCGAGAAACTGAACCGCATGGACGACATGGAGCGGCTGCTGCGCAAGGTCATCGAGATCAAGCCCGACCACCACCACGCCTACAACGCGCTCGGTTATTCGCTCGCCGAACGCAACCTGCGCCTGCCCGAAGCGAAGAAGCTGATCCAGCGCGCCCTCGAGCTGAGTCCGGGCGAACCGTTCATCACCGACAGCCTGGGCTGGGTGGAGTTCCGCCTGGGCAACCGCGAAGAAGCCTTGCGGCTGCTGCGCGGTGCCTACAAGTCGCGGCCCGACCCGGAAATTGCCGCTCACCTGGGCGAGGTGCTGTGGGCCAGCGGCCAACGCGAAGAAGCGCGCAAGGTCTGGGCCGAAGGGCGCAAGCGCGACTCTGCCAACGACGTATTGCGCGAAACCCTGGCGCGGCTGCGGGTCGACCTGTGACTCTGCGGCACGCGGCTGCGTGGCCGCTGCTGGGGGCCACGGTGCTGGCCGCGGTGGTGACACTCCTGGCGGGATGCGCCTCGGTCCCATCGGCCCCGGTACCGGCCGGCGAGCCGTTGTCGGGCCGCTTGTCGGTGCGGGTCGAGGGAGTCGACGGGGCCGCGCCGCGCTCGCTGAGTGCCACCTTCGAACTGCAGGGCGACGCCCAGAACGGCAGCCTGAACCTGGCCACGCCGCTGGGTACGGTGCTGGCGCAGGCACGCTGGGCGCCACGCCAGGTGGTGCTGGCCACACCGCAAGGCGAAACCAGTTTCAGCGACCTGGACGCGCTGACCCGCGAGGTGCTGGGCGAGACAGTGCCGGTGGCGGCACTGTTCGACTGGCTGCGTGGCCGCCCCTGGCCGGGCGCTGCCAGCACCGCGCTGGTACCGGCCACCGAGCCCGGTTTTCGGCAGCTCGGGTGGGCCGTCAACCTGGCGCGGTTCGACCGGGCGGCGGTGTCAGCGCAGCGCGAACAGGCGCCAGCGGTGACGGTGCGTGCCCAGCTCGACCGCTGACCCCGATCGCTGAACACCGTTCGCTGATCCCACCATGGCCACACGCGCCCTCTTCGATGTGCCGGCACCGGCCAAGCTGAACCATTTTTTGCACGTGATCGGCCGCCGGGACGACGGTTACCACCTGCTGCAGTCGGTTTTTGTATTGATCGACTGGTGCGACACCTTGCATTTCGAGGCGCGTTCCGACGGTCTGCTGGCGCGCCACGACCTGAGCGCGCCGCTGCCCGCCGACGACTTGTGCCTGCGCGCCGCCCGCGCGCTGCAGGCCGCCAGCGCCACGTCGGCGGGCGCCGACATCAGCATTGACAAGCAGGTGCCCTGGGGGGCCGGCATGGGCGGCGGAAGCTCGGACGCCGCCTCCACGCTGCTGGCGCTGAACGTGCTGTGGGGCCTGCACTGGCCGCTGCACAAGCTGATGGCGCTGGGGCTGAGCCTGGGCGCCGACATCCCGTTTTTCCTCGGCGGGCACAACGCTTTTGTCAAGGGCATCGGCGAGCGGCTCACGCCGCTGGCCTTGCCGCGCCACTGGCTGGCGGTGATCAAGCCGGTGGCCCCCGTCGAGACGCGAAGCATTTTCCAGAGCCAGCTGCTGGCCAGAAACACCGGAGCGGTTATACTTGAGGGCTTGATTGCAAGCGCTGTCGGTCGTGGCGACGGGGGCGGCAAGGAAGGAAGTTTCGGGCAGATCCTGGCCGGATTCGGGCGCAACGACCTGCAGCCCCCGGCCCAGGACATCTGCCCGGAGATCGCCCGAGCCGCCCGCCTGCTTGAAGCGTCATTCGGCAACAGCCGCATGACCGGTTCAGGCAGCGCAGTGTTTGCAAGAGCAGGGACAAACGAGTTACCCGTGGCGACAATGCCGGCAGACCTTGAGGCCGGTTGGGTGGGTCGGATGTGCCGCAGTCTGGAGTGCCACCCGCTGGCCGGGTGGGCAACAGACTGACCGAGTTTCGGTTCGCAGCGGAAACGCTGCTGACCCGTGTAGGGGAGTCGCCAAGTTGGTCAAGGCATCGGATTTTGATTCCGACATGCGAGGGTTCGAGTCCTTCCTCCCCTGCCAGATTTCTTGCATCCCGGTCACAGCCTGGCTGAGCGAATGAGCCTCGACGGAGGGAAAGTGCTTTTCAACACCGTGCTGTTCACCGGCAATGCGAACCCCCTGCTGTCGCAGGAGATCGTGTCGCAGCTCGGCGTTGAACTGGGCAAGGCCAAGGTGGGCCGCTTCTCCGACGGCGAGGTGGACATCGAAATCCACCAGAACGTGCGAGCGCGCGACATCTTCGTGGTGCAGCCCACCTGCGCGCCCACGAACGAGAACCTGATGGAGCTGTGCATCATGGTCGATGCACTCAAGCGGGCCTCGGCGCGGCGCGTCACGGCCGTCATTCCGTAC
>JANOQS010000600.1:0-2167 GCA_031414975.1 Methylibium sp.
CAGGTGTTCGTGTTCTTCATTCTCACCGTCGCGGCGGCCGAGTCGGCCATCGGGCTGGCGATCCTGGTGGTGCTGTTCAGAAACCGGGCGACCATCAACGTCGACGAGTTGGACAGCCTCAAGGGCTGAGCCGGCCTTTTCAAGCGTCGCCCATCAACATGTCTGCACAACTCTCCCCCTCGCTGCTGCTCGTCGTGCCCCTGGCGCCACTGGTCGGCGCCATCGCCGCCGGCCTGTTCGGCAAGGCCATCGGCCGGCGCGGCGCGCACGTCATCACCATCCTGGGCGTGCTCGTTGCCTTCGTCATCTCGGCGATGACCCTGAAAGACGTGATCGCCGGCGCCCGCTTCAACGCCACCATCTACGAATGGATGGTGCTCGGCGGCCTGAAGATGGAAGTCGGCTTTCTGATCGACGGCCTGTCGGCGATGATGATGTGCGTGGTGACCTTCGTGTCGCTGATGGTGCACATCTACACCATCGGCTACATGGAAGAAGACCCCGGCTACCAGCGCTTCTTCAGCTACATCAGCCTGTTCACGTTCTCGATGCTGATGCTGGTGATGAGCAACAACTTCCTGCAGCTGTTCTTCGGCTGGGAAGCGGTGGGTCTGGTGAGCTACCTGCTGATCGGCTTCTGGTTCACCAAGCCGACGGCGGTGTTCGCCAACATGAAGGCCTTCCTGGTCAACCGGGTCGGCGACTTCGGCTTCATCCTCGGCATCGGCCTGATCGTCGCCTATGCCGGCACCTTGAACTACGCCGAGGCGTTCGGCCAGGCGTCTGCGTTGACCCAGATGACATTGCCCGGCACGAGCTGGCTGCTCATCACGGTGATCTGCATCTGCCTGTTCATCGGCGCGATGGGCAAGAGCGCGCAGTTCCCGCTGCACGTATGGCTGCCCGACTCGATGGAGGGCCCGACCCCGATCTCGGCGCTGATCCATGCCGCCACGATGGTCACCGCCGGCATCTTCATGGTGGCGCGCATGTCGCCGCTGTTCGAGCTGTCGGACACTGCTCTCAGCTTCGTGCTCGTCATCGGTGCCATCACGGCGCTGTTCATGGGCTTCCTGGGCATCATCCAGAACGACATCAAGCGCGTCGTTGCGTATTCCACCTTGTCGCAGCTCGGCTACATGACGGTGGCGCTCGGCGCCTCGGCGTACTCGGTGGCGGTGTTCCACCTGATGACGCATGCGTTCTTCAAGGCGCTGCTGTTCCTGGCGGCGGGTTCGGTGATCATCGGCATGCACCATGACCAGGACATTCGCAACATGGGCGGCCTGCGCAAGTACATGCCGATCACCTGGATCACGTCGCTGCTGGGCTCGCTGGCGCTGATCGGAACGCCACTGTTCGCCGGCTTCTACAGCAAGGACAGCATCATCGAGGCGGTGCACGCCACGCACATTGCGGGTTCGGGCTTCGCGTACTTCGCCGTGGTGGCGGGCGTGTTCGTCACCGCGTTCTATTCGTTCCGCATGTACTTCCTGGTGTTCCACGGCAAGGAGCGCTTTCACCACAAGCCATTTCCTCCACAGCTCGCGCCCGAGGACGACCATGCGCATGCCGACGACCATGGCCATGACGACCATCACCACCACGACGCCACGCCGCACGAGTCGCGCTGGGTCGTGACCCTGCCGCTGGTGCTGCTGGCGATTCCGTCCGTCGTCATCGGCTACCTGACGATCCAGCCGATGCTCTACGGCGAGTTCTTCAAGGACTCGATCGTCGTCGACGCGTTGAAGCACCCGGCGATGGCGGAGACCGCCAAGGCCTTCCACGGCGCCGGTGCGATGGCGCTGCACGGCCTGACGACCTTGCCGTTCTGGCTTGCGCTGGCCGGCGTCGTCACGGCCTACGTGTTCTACATGCTCAAGCCCGAGATCCCGGCCGCCATCCAGCAGCGCTTCGGCTTCATCCAGCGCCTGCTCGAGAACAAGTACTACATGGACTGGATCAACGAACGGCTGCTGGCGCCGGCTGCACGCGCTGTCGGCCAGGGGCTGTGGAAAGGTGGCGACGTCGCGCTGATCGACGGCGCCATCATCAACGCCTCGGCGCGTGGCATCGGCGGCATCGCGCAACTCACCCGGCTGCTGCAGAGCGGCTACCTTTATTGGTATGCGCTGGTGATGATCGTCGGCGTGGTCGGCCTGAT
>JANOQS010000601.1:0-4529 GCA_031414975.1 Methylibium sp.
CTGCACGACCGAGTAGAGCCGGTCGGCGCCGGCACCGCCGTACTCCTCCGGCATCGTCATGCACAGAAAGCCGTTCGCGCCGGCCTTGCGCCAGACCTCGCGGTCGACGTAACCCTGCTCTTCCCAAGCAGCATGGAAGGGTGCGATCTCCTTGTCGCAGAAGCGGCGGAAGCTGTCGCGGAAGGCTTCGTGGTCGGCGTCGAAAAGGGTGCGTTCGATCATCGGGGGCCCCACTGGAGGTGATTTATGAAAAGCGCTTGCTTGGTTCAAAGTCTATACTGCCTGCCAGTCCGTTTTGCACGATCTTCAGGAGCACCGCCATGACCGAAGCCTTCGTCTACGACGCCATCCGCACACCGCGCGGCAAAGGCAAGAAGGACGGCAGCCTGCATGAGGTGAAGCCCGTCAACCTGCTCGCCGGCGTGCTGCGCGAACTGCAGCGCCGCAACGATTTCGACACCGCGCAGATCGACGACGTGGTGATGGGCGTGGTCTCGCCGATCGGCGAGCAGGGCTCGGTGATCGCCAAGGTCGCTGCATTGAAGGCGGGCTGGGACTTCCGCGCTTCGGGCGTGCAGATCAACCGCTTCTGCGCTTCGGGCCTGGAGGCGGTGAACATGGCGGCGCAGAAGGTGCGCTCGGGCTGGGAAGACCTGGTGGTGGCCGGTGGCGTCGAGAGCATGAGCCGGGTGCCGATCGGCTCGGACGGCGGCGCCTGGGCGCACGATCCGGAGACGAACTCGGCCACCGCGTTCGTGCCGCAAGGCGTGGGGGCCGACCTGATCGCGACGATGGAAGGTTTCAGCCGGCACGACGTCGATGCCTTCGCGCTCGAATCGCAGCAGCGCGCCGCGAAGGCGCGTGAAGGCGGCTATTTCGCCGGTTCGGTGGTGCCGGTGAAAGACTTCCTCGACCAGACGGTGCTGGACCACGACGAGTTCATCAAGGCCCACACCACGCTGGAAGGCCTGGCCTCGCTGAAACCCGCGTTCGAGCAGATGGGCGCGATGGGCTTCGACCAGTTGGCGCTGACGCGTTACCCGCAGGTCGAACGCATTCTGCATGTGCACCACGCGGGCAACTCGTCGGGCATCGTCGATGGTGCGGCGGCGATCCTCATCGGGTCGGAAGCTGCGGGCAAGGCACACGGGTTCACACCGCGGGCGCGCATCGTCAGCGCTGCATTGAGCGGCGCCGACCCGACCATCATGCTGACCGGCCCCATGCCGGCCGCGCGCAAGGCACTGGCCAAGGCCGGCCTGAGCATCGACGACATCGACCTGTTCGAGGTCAACGAAGCTTTTGCCGCGGTGCCGATGCGCTTCATGAAGGAGCTGGGCGTGCCGCACGAGAAGGTCAACGTCAACGGCGGCGCGATCGCGATGGGGCACCCGCTGGGCGCGACCGGCGCGATGATCCTCAACACCTTGATCGACGAGCTGCACCGGCGCAAGTTGCGCTACGGGCTGGCCACCCTGTGCGTCGGCGGCGGCATGGGCATCGCCACGATCGTGGAGCGGATCTGAATGAAGACGATCCGCTATGAGCTGAAAAACGGCATCGCGACCCTGACCTTCGACGAGCCCGGCTCGCCGGTCAACACCATGTGCGAGGCCTGGCAGCACGACATGAGCGAGGCCGCAGCCCGCGTGCTGGCCGACAAGGTTGCGATTGCGGGCATCGTGCTCGCCTCGGCCAAGAGCACCTTCTTCGCCGGTGCCGACCTGAAGGGCGTGATGCGCCTGACGCCGGCCGACGCGCCGCAGACCTACGCGATGGTCGAGTTGGTGAAGAAGAACTTCCGCACCATCGAAACGCTTGGCAAGCCAGTCGTCAGTTGCCTGAACGGCACGGCGCTGGGCGGTGGCTGGGAGCTGGCGCTGGTGGGCCACCACCGCATCGCGGTGGACGACTCGCGCATCCAGTTCGGCATGCCCGAGGTCACCTTGGGCCTCTTGCCCGGCGCGTCTGGCGTGACCAAGATGACGCGTCACCTGGGCCTGCTCGGCGCGCAGCCCTACCTCGTCGAAGGCAAACTCTTCGGCCCGCGCGAGGCGCTGGAGCTGGGCCTGGTGCACGAGTTGGTGGACGACGCCGCGCTGCTGCGGCCGCGCGCGCTCGCGTGGCTGAGCGGGCGCACCGCGGCCCAGCACCCCTGGGAAGCCGCCGACTACAGAATACCCGGCGGCACGCCGAGCAACCCGAAGATCGCTGGCATGCTCACCGTCGCCCCGGCGATGCTGAAGAAGCAGACGCGCGGCCTGCTGCCTGCCCCCGAAGCGATCCTGGCCTGCATGGTCGAAGGCGCGATGGTGGACATGCCCACCGCCTTGCGCATCGAGAGCCGGTACCTGGCCAAGCTCATGACCGGCGTCAACGCCAAGGCCATGATCAACACCTTCTTCTTCAACCTGAACGCGATCAAGAGTGGCCAATCGCGCCCCGGCAAGGCGCCGAAGTTCCGGCCCGCGATGGTCGGCGTGCTGGGTGCCGGCATGATGGGCGGCGGCATCGCCTACGCGCAGGCCAGCCGCGGCATCGTGACGGTGCTGAAAGACGTGAGCCGAGACAAGGCCGAGCTGGGCAAGGCCTACAGCATCAAGGTGATGCAGCCGCGAGTTGAGAAGGGCGCAATGAAATCGAGCGACCAGACCATCGTGCTCGACCACATCCGCACCACCGACAACCCGCGCGACCTGCAGGGCTGCGAGCTGATCATCGAGGCGGTGTTCGAGAACCGCGACATCAAGGCCCGAGCCACGAAGGAGGCCGAGCCGATGCTGGCCGATGGCGGCTTCTTCGCGTCCAACACCTCCACCCTGCCGATCAGCGGGCTGGCGGCGGCGAGTACACGGCCGGAGAAGTTCATCGGCATCCACTTCTTCAGCCCGGTCGACAAGATGAAGGTGGTGGAGATCGTGCGCGGCCAGCAGACCGACGACGAGACGGTAGCGCGCGCGTTCGACTATGTGCAGGCGCTGGGCAAGATCCCGATCGTCGTGAACGACTCGCGCGGCTTCTTCACCAGCCGCGTATTCAGCACCTTCGTGCGCGAGGGCGTGGCGATGCTGGGGGAGGGCATCCCGGCCGCAGCGATCGAGAACGCCGGCATCCAGGCCGGCATGCCGGTGGGGCCGCTCGCGGTGGTCGATGAGACTTCGCTGAGCCTGAGCGTGCACGTGATGGAACAGACGCGCGCCGACTTTGCGGCCGAGGGCAAGGCCTATGTCACGTCACCCGGTGAGGCGCTGATCGAACGCATGGTGAAAGAGCACAAACGCCCGGGGCGCGCTGGCGGCGGTGGTTTCTACGACTACCCGGCGGGCCAGAAGAAGCAGCTCTGGTCGCAGCTCCAGCCGCTGTTCGAGAAGCCCGGCGTGGCCTGGGACATCAACGAGATGAAGGACCGGCTGCTCTACCGCCAGGCCATCGAGACCGCGCGCTGCCTGAGCGAGAACGTGCTGACCACGGTGGCCGAAGCCAACGTCGGCTCGATCTTCGCGATCGGCTTTCCGGCGTGGACGGGCGGGGCGATGCAGTTCATCTACGGCATGGGCATCGATGCTTTCTTGCGCCGCGCAGATGAGCTGGCGCAGCGGCATGGCGTGGGCTTTGCGCTGGGTGAGGACGTGAAGGCGGCGATCCGGCGGCACGAGCCGAAATGGTGAGGGGCACGACGGCGGCCCGTTGACGATGGAACGATCGTCGCGCTGCTTGCGTCTGTTTCCTTCAACGATCAGCGCGACCGCGCCAAGCGGCACCCGGCAGGGGCTCATGCTGTGGCGGTCGGCGGGTACGCCGACTCCGCTGCGGTGCTCGCACCTGGGTCGCGCCGCATAACTCACTCCACTCGCTGCGCTCGTTGCGTTCAAACAGACGCGGCGAGTCAGATATTGATGCGCGCTGCGCGCGCCGACCCATGCACTCCGCTCCTCGCCGCCACAGAAATCGCCCCTGCCGGGTACCGCCTGGCGCTCGGGCGGCGATTGCATTTCGCCGCGACGGACACCAGCAATACCGTCGGGCGAACGTGCTGGCACAACGGACTCGATGCGACCCGCTACTCTTGGTGCGTCGGGTCCCGAGTCAGTGAATCGAAATCCCACCGGCCCTCTATCCGGCGGACCCACCAGTCGACCTGGCGAAGAAGTGAATCAAATCGGGGCTTCGTCCGGAACGGATGGGGTACTCCTGGGAAGAGAACGAGGTTCTTGCCGTGGGGGCATGCAGCACTGCGAAACACCAGGCCATCCAGCTGTGAATCGGGTCCGTTCGGAGTGAACACCTGGGAGAGGAATTCCGAGACCACCTGGGTCGGCGCGTACTCTATGTGCTCGGTCCCGTCCTTCGCTACTCGAAGTGAAATGTCTCGCGCAAACATGGCAAGGAAGTACATCGAGTCTTCCAAGGTTTGCGCTTCGTCGTCGAACTCAGACGGCGGTAGGGGTACTTTGTCCGTCAGGTCCAGGACTGTCAGTGTCTCCCACGTCTCAAACTTTGCCAGCACAACGTTGACAGGTTGGTTGACG
>JANOQS010000602.1:0-8192 GCA_031414975.1 Methylibium sp.
CGCCATCACCACCACCCTGGCCTGGGGCCCGCTGATGCGCAAACGCGTCTCGCGCCTGACGGTGGAATGCCTGCCGGCCTGGATGCAGATGTTCGGCACGCTGATCGGCGCGTCGGTCGACGCCTCGCGCCACGAACCCACGCGCTTTTGCGGCATCACCGAGGCCGACCTGCTCGGCCAGCGTTCGCTCACCGAAGTGGCCTGCGTGGCCCTGCTGGGCGTGCAGCCGAGTGCCAGCGATCTGTTCACCTTCCAGACCCTGGTGGGGCTGCTGCTGTCCAACGGCCCGGGCACGATCTCGTCGCAGGGCGCCAAGGGAGCAGTCTCGTCCGACGGGCCCGAGCAGCCCGAACGGGTGCAGCTCAACAAGGGGCTGATCGGCTTCCTGACGCACTGCGGTTATGCGCATGGCGGCAACGGCTACGAAGGCGTGGCCTTCCTGCTCGAGCAGTTCAAGGACAGCGGCCTGAAAGATCCCGGCAGCGCGGCGCATGGCGTGGACGTCAAGGCGCTCGCGGCGCGTTACGTGCAGACCTACGCGCTCTACAAGGCCGACAAGAAGGTCAGCGGCAACCTCGACATCCAGAAGATCCCCGGCGTGAACCACCCGGTGTTCAAGGACCGGCCCGTCAACCACGACCCGCGCGAAGTCTTCATCGGCGAGCTCATGAAGAAGCGCGGCGAGTACAACGTGTTCCACGAGTTCTACCGCGCCGTGGTGCAAACGCTGTTCGACGAAGGTGTGTCGCGCAACGTCTACTGCGTCAACATCGACGCGGTGATCGCCGCGCTGCTGCTGAAGATGGTGTGGCCGGCCTACCGCGCCGGCACGATCCGCGCCGAGGCGCTGGAGACGGCGGCCTTCACGATCTTCCTGTACGCCCGCATGCTGGGCTGCGCCGCTGAAGTGGACGATCACCTGAACCGCGGCCGCAACATGGACACACGGGCTGCGGCGTCGGCCTGCCGCTTCGTGGCCTGACGTTTCTCTTCCACCCCCCCAGCCACCTACCCGACCCACCCACGCGAGACCTCGATGAGCGACAGCCTCAAGCACGACGCCCTGGAGTACCACCGCCACCCGACGCCAGGCAAGATCTCGGTGACGCCCACCAAGGCCATGGCCACGCAGCGCGATCTGGCCCTGGCCTACTCGCCCGGCGTGGCCGAGGCCTGCCTGGAGATCGTGCGCGCACCGGCCGAGGCGGGCACCCTGACCGCACGCGCCAACCTGGTGGCCGTGGTGACCAACGGCACCGCGGTGCTCGGGCTGGGCAACATCGGCCCGCTCGCCGCCAAGCCTGTGATGGAAGGCAAAGGTTGCCTGTTCAAGAAGTTCGCCGGCATCGACGTGTTCGACATCGAGCTGGCCGAAAACGACCCCGACGCGCTGATCGACACCATCGCGCGCATGGAGCCCACCTTCGGCGGCATCAACCTCGAAGACATCAAGGCGCCGGAGTGTTTCTACATCGAGAAGAAGCTGCGCGAGCGCATGAAGATCCCGGTCTTCCATGACGACCAGCATGGCACGGCCATCGTCGCTGCGGCGGCCATCCTCAACGGCCTGGCGCATGTGGGCAAGCACATCGGCGACGTGAAACTGGTCGCCTCGGGCGCTGGCGCCGCGGCGCTGGCCTGCCTGGACCTGGCGGTGAGCCTGGGCCTGAAGCGCGAAAACATCTGGGTCACCGACGCCAAGGGCGTGGTGTACATCGGCCGCACCGAGGGCATGGACGACAACAAGGCGCGTTATGCCCGGGAGACGAACGCACGCACGCTGGCCGACCTGATGCCGGGGGCCGACATCTTCCTCGGCCTGTCGGCTGCCGGCGCGCTGAAACCCGAGTGGGTGAAGGACATGGCGCGCGACCCGCTGATCTTCGCGATGGCCAACCCGACGCCGGAGGTGATGCCCGAAGAGGCGCTCGCGGTGCGGCCCGACGCCATCATCGGCACCGGGCGTTCGGACTACCCGAACCAGATCAACAACGTGCTGTGTTTCCCGTTCATCTTTCGCGGTGCGCTCGATGTGGGCGCCACGACCATCAACGAGGCCATGAAGGTGGCCACGGTGCGCGCGCTGGCCGCGCTGGCGCATGCCGAGATTCCCGAGTCCGTGGCCAAGGCCTACGGCGCCGAGGGGCTGCGTTTCGGGCGCGACTACCTGATCCCCAAGCCGTTCGACCCGCGCCTGATCGTGGCCGTGGCGCCGGCCGTGGCACAGGCGGCGATGGAGTCCGGCGTCGCCTCCCGGCCGCTGGCCGACCTGGACGCCTACCGCGCCAGCCTGAGCCGCTTTGTCTACCACTCGGGCTCGGCGATGCAGCCGGTGTTCCGCTCGGCGCAGTTGTCGCCGCGCCGCGTGGTGTACGTCGAGGGTGAGGACGAACGGGTGCTGAGGGCGGTGCAAGTGGTCGTGGACGAAGGCTTGGCGCGGCCGATTCTGCTCGGGCGGGCCGAGGTGATCGCCCAGCGTGTGCGCGACTTCGGCCTGCGCCTGCAGCCCGGGCGCGATGTGACGGTGCTGGACCCGGATGCCGAGGGCCGCCTGCCCGAGATTTCGAGCGCCTACTACACGCTGATGCGGCGCAGGGGCGTCACGCCCGAGGCCGCCGAGCAGGCCGTGCGCCGCAACGGCACCGCGCTGGGTGCGATGCTGCTCAAGCGCGGCCAGGCCGATTCGCTGATCTGCGGCGTGAACGGCGGCTTTCGCACCCACCTGGGCGTGTTGACCGACCTGATCGGCCGGCGCGACGGCGTGGAGACGGTAGCGGCGATGAACATGCTGATGCTGCCCGAGCGCACCCTGTTCGTCTGCGACACCTACGTCAACGCCGACCCCAGCCCGGCCCAATTGGCCGAGATGACGATCCTGGCGGCCGACGAGATTCGCCGCTTCGGCATCACCCCGCATGTGGCGCTGCTGTCGCATTCCAGCTTCGGCAGCGACGACTCGCCGAGCGCGCGCAAGATGCGCCAGGCGCTGGCGCTCATTCGCTCGCTGAACCCCGCTTTCGAGGTGGAAGGCGAGATGCACGGCGACGCCGCCTTGCACAAGCCCACGCTCGACCGCGTATTCCCCGGCTCGGCACTGAGCCGCGAGGCCAACCTGCTGGTGATGCCCACCCTGGACGCCGCCAACATCACGTTCAAC
The DNA here is from genome assembly GCA_031414975.1 of Methylibium sp. Classification (GTDB taxonomy): domain Bacteria; phylum Pseudomonadota; class Gammaproteobacteria; order Burkholderiales; family Burkholderiaceae_C; genus LGRD01. Next base: position 3,158 of record JANOQS010000602.1, read on the forward strand.
GTGCTCAAGGCCACGTCGGGCAACGGCATCACTGTGGGGCCGATGTTGTTGGGCCTGGCCGCGCCGGTGCATGTGCTCAATGCGACGGCCAGCGTGCGGCGCATCGTCAACATGAGCGCGCTGGCATCGGTGGATGCGTCGTCGGCCTGGACCAGCCGCACCGCGACCTCGGTGCTCTCGCGCATTCGTGCCGGCGAGTGAGCCGTGGTGGATGGGCTCGCGGTCGCTGATTCGGCGGCGGCGGCGGTATGATAACGAACGTTATAACTTCGCACCCGGGTTCCATCATGGCCGCGCTCAAACTCATGCAAATCGGCAACTCCATCGGCGTGATCCTGCCCAAGGAACTGCTGGCGCGGTTGAAGCTCGAGAAGGGCGACCTGCTGCATGTAACCGACACGCCGGATGGCATCGCGCTGACGCCTTACGACCCGACGTTCGATGAGCAACTCGAACTGGGGCGAGAGTTCATGCGTGAGTACCGCGACACCTTCCGTGCGTTGGCAAAGTGAACGAGCGCTGGAGATGGTTGGACAAGCGGCTGCTGACGCTACTGCACGACGAGAGCTTGGCGCAGCACGGCGGCGCCAGCGGCTTGCGTGACGAAGGGCTGCTCGAATCTGCGCTCGCAAGACCGTTGAACCTCGTGGCGTACGGCGAGCCCGACCACGCCGACCTGGCGGCGGCCTACGCCGTCGGCTTGGCCAAGAACCACGCCTTCGTCGATGGCAACAAGCGCGCCGCTTTCCTCGCGGTCGGCTTGTTCCTCGGGTTGAACGGATACCGCCTGACGGCCACGCAATCGGACGCCACAGTCGCCGTGCTGGCCCTCGCCGCCGGCGACCTCGGCGAGCCGGGGTTCGCCGCCTGGGTGCGCGCAAACAGCCGGCCTCGCTAGAGCCCAGAGCGAAGGGCGAGGGGCCCCGCTGCGCGGGGATCGACCAGCGGCGGGATCGGCGAGAGAGCGGGCTCGATGCCCGCGACCGAGTTCACGCAGGCAGCCTTCCTCAGCGGCAGCGGAAGCTGCTCGCCAGTTCCACGTCGCCAAAGCCGCGGTAGCGCGCCACCTCGGGGTACGGGCACAGCGGCCGGGTGCGGTCAGCGGCCCAGGTGGCGGGCACCTCGAGGTTGACGCCGCCAACGTTGCCGGGGCCGCGTGCGCTGGCGCTGATGCGCTCGGGCGCGTCGCCCTGTTCGACCCAGGCCACCAGTGGCGAGATCATGTCGAACTGATCGGTGGACGGCCCGCCGGCGCAGTGCCCCATGCCGGGCACGCGGAAGAAGCGCGCAAAGCTCGACGCGTCACCGCCGCTGCGGCGGCTCACGCCGTTGTACCAGGCGGCCGTGTCGTCAACCGAAAAGATCGGGTCGCTGACGCCGTGGTAGACCATGATCTTCGCGCCGCGGCGCCGCACATCGGCCAGGTCGGTGGCGTCGGGTGGCGTCATGAAACTCATTGCCGATTCGGTGTAGGTGGCGTCGGTGGCGAACAGCGACGCGTACAGCGCGTCAATGTTCGCGCCGAGCGAAAACGCCGGGCCGTTGAAGGTCGCCGGATTTTGCGGCGGCACACCGAAGATCAGGCCCACGGCGCCCGAATCGAGCACCAACGGGGCCGTGAACTCCCAGAACGGAATGCCGCCGCCGCTGATGCCGGCGTCGTACGGAAACCTGGCGTAGAAGCGCTCGCCGTTGGCCAACGTCGCGCCACGGAAGATCGGCGCGATCGCGATCTTCTGCGCCAACGTCAGGCAACTGCCGTCGCGCGCACCGCTGCAGGTGGGCACGTCACGGAAGAAGCGGAAGCGGCGCTGGCAGGCGTCGGTGTCTTGCACCAGGCCGTCGGTCGCGCCGTCGAGTGCGTCGCAGCGCGCCAGCACGGCGTTGGCCACGGTCTTGCGTTCGGCGGCGGTGAAGGCGGTTTCCAGCCCGGCCGGGGTGCTCGGGTCGCCGGTGGCAATGGTTGCGTAGCGCTGCGCGCCGAAGATGTTGGCCAGCGCCGCGATCGGCAGGTTGAAGCCGGGTGCGCCGGCCAGGAAGCCGTCGTAATCAGCGGCGTAACGCGCCGCCGCGATCAGCGTGTGGCGCCCGCCGTTGGAGCAGCCGCCGAAGTACGAGCGGTCCGGGGCTTTGCCGTAAGCCAGTTCGATGAGCTTCTTGGCCATCGGCGTGAGTTTGCCGACTGCCTGGTAACCGTAGTCCAGCCGCGCCTGCGGGTCCACACCGAAGGCCGGGCCGCCCTGCGCATTCGAGTGCCCGGCGTCGGAGCTGAGCACCGCAAAACCCTGCTTCAGCGCACTCGTCAACGGGCCGCCCCCGAAGGTGCCCGAGGCCGGCACGACGGCGCCGTCGATGCCGCCATTGCCCTGGTGCCAGAAGCGACCGTTCCAGTCTTTCGGCAGGCGCATCTCGAAGCCGATGGCGTAGGTCTTGCCGTCCACGACGCTGACGCGCTCGAGCATCTTGCCGCTGACCACGCAATGTTCGGGCAAGGTGGTCGAGGGGGTGACGCTGGTGATGGCGGTGTCGGGGATCGGGCCTGGTGGCGGCGGCGGCGGGGGGCCGGGCTCGCTGCCCGCCAGCGGGCCGACTTGGCCGGCGGCCAAGGCAACGAACCTCACCGCCGTGGCGAACGGCAGCGGCGCGGGCGCCGGTGCCGGCCCAACCAGCGTGGCCGCCAGTTGCTCGCAGGTGACCGGCAACGGGGCCGGTACCGCAGGAGGCAGTTGCGGCGGCTTGCGGTGCTTGTGGTGCTTGCCGTGGTGGTGGTCCTTGTCGTGGTCGTACTTGTCGTGGTCGTGCTTGTCGTGATACCAGCCGTCGTGGTCACCTTTGTCATGGTCACCGCGGTCATGGTCACCATCATCCCGGCCGCCCTGATCCCCATGCCCGCCGTTGCCCAGCGCCTCCACGCGCGAGGCGTCGGCCGGGCTCGCCTGGGCCAAGGTGGCCGGGCTGTCGGCGGAGCCGCCGCCGCACGCGGCCAGCAGCCACAGCGGCACCGTGGCCACGCAAATGCCGAAGGTCCGAAACTGCCTTGCTCTCATGGTCTCTCTCCTGGGTTCGGGTTGTTCTGCGACACGAGGGAGAAATTGGCGGGTGGCTGAATCGCCAACAAGGCCTCATGTCAGTTGCCATCACATGGTGCCACGCGGAAGGCGCGGCGCCAAACAAAATCACGACTGGAGGCGCCGGTACTCGCTGTAGTGACGGATCGCCTGGGTGGCGTGGCCGAGTTGTTCGTGCAGCCGGGCCGCGTTGAAATGCGCATCGGCGAATTTCGGTGCCAGCCGGGTGCAACGCTCGTAGCTGGCCAGCGCGTCATCGGCGCGGCCGGCGTCTTCCAGCGCCACGGCCAGGTTGAAGTGCAGCAGCGGCTCCTGCGGGCTGGTTTGCAGCGCTTGCTGGTACAGCGTGATCGCCTCGTCGTAGCGTTCGGCATCGCACAGCATCACGCCCAGGTTCAGCGCCGGGTCGGGGTTTCCGGGCGCCTGCTCGATGGCGCGGCGGTAGGCGGCTTCGGCCTGCACCGGGTCGGTGCCTTCGAGCTCGACGCCGCGCTGGAACCAGTTGACAGGATCGACAAGTGCAACAGGTGCCATCGTTTCATCGGCGCCGGCCGGCCGCGCCTTGGCCGCATGGATGGCCACCGTGCCGGCCGCGGGCGCCACGTCGAAGTCCATCAGCAACTGGCCCGAATCGACCTGGCGCTGCAGCGCGCCGTCGCGCACGGCAATTTCGCTGCCGACCGCGGTAATCCGCAGGCCGCTGAGCGGCAATTCTTCGGGCAAGGTCTCGCGCAGGCGGCGCAGCGATTGCACGATCTTGCGCGCCGGAATGTTCGCCGCCTGCAGGCCATGGGCAGTGCGCAGGAGCACCAGGTCCTGAAAGGTGAAGCGATATTCGCGCCGCGCGCCCCGGCTGGGGGTGACGAAGCCCGCCGCGACCAGCCCGTCGATGACGGACTTGGACAGAGCGAGGATCGACTGGATTTCGCGCAGGCTGTAGGTCTCCATGCGTCAGCCCGGGGCCCGCGCGGCCGCTTTGCTCAGGGTGTCACTTCCTCGCGCGGGCGCGCGCCGGCACGGGCGCCGCCTCTGGCTCCACGGCCGCACCGGCGCGCTTGGCGGCCTTGCGTTCCTTGGCCGGTTCGGCTGCGGGCGCCTCCGCGGCAGCCGGCACGGACACCACAGCCGGCTTGGCGCCCGGCTTGCGCAAGCTCGCGCGCAGCGCTTCAGTCAGGTCGATGATCTGCCCGCCGGACGGCTCGGCCTGCGGGTCGGTGACCACGATGTCCTTGCCGGCGATCTTTTCGTCGATGGCGGCGAGCACACGCTGCTTCTCGTCGTCCTTGTAGTCGGCAGCGTCGTAGCTCTCGGCCGAGATCTGGGCTATCAGTTGCAGCGCCAGTTGCAGTTCGGGCTTGGTGATCTCGGCCTTCTCGATCTCGAGTTCCTTCATCGAGCGCACTTCGTCGGCATACAGCAGCTGCTGCAGGATCAGCCCTTCGGCACCCGGGCGCACCTGCACGACCAGCTGTTTGCCCTTCCAGACCCAGCGCGCCAGCGCGCAGCGGCCGCTTTCGCGCATCGCCTCGATCAGCAGGCCGTACGGCTTGCCGCCGCGTTTGTCGGGCGCCAGGTAATAAGCCTTGTCGTAGTAGATCGGGTCGACGGCGCTCATCGGAATGAACGAGATGATGTCGATCGTGTGACGCGCCGATTCTTCGAGCGCTTTCAGTTCAACCGGCGTGAAGGTGACGTAACGGTCCTTGTCGAACTCGTAGCCCTTGATCATGTCGGCCCGCTCGACCACCACGCCTTCCTTGATGCAGACGTATTGCTGCTTCAGGCGTGAGCCGCAGTTGTGCAGCAGGTTGAAGCTGACCGAACTGGAGCTCTCGGTGGCCGAATAGACCTTCACCGGAATCGACACCAGGCCGAAGCTGAGCGAAAGCGTTGCAATGGAGCGTGCGGCCATGGTCTGCCCTGGGGGGTGAACGGGGCACCGAGGTTACCCCGGTTGCCCGCTGCTT
>JANOQS010000603.1:0-5115 GCA_031414975.1 Methylibium sp.
CGGCGGGTGGAGTTTCGGGTGGTGGATTGCCGCTGAGCGTGGTGCTGTCACCCGCCGCGCTTCACTGACTGACTAATTCCGACGCAGCGCCATGCACTGCGCGTGGTTGTGCAACTCGGGCACGCCACAGACAAGGCTCACGCACAGCGTGCGCGCGAAACCGTCCTTGCCGCTGCAGCGCTCCGACGGGCTGGCGATGGCTGGGCGCGCGGGTGAGGCCGCGGGTTCGATCGCCGGCCGCACGGGTGCGGGCGGCTCGGGCGGTGGTGGCTCAGGCGCTGCGGCGATGGTGGTGGGTTCGGCTGCTTTGAGTGACGCGTCGGCCTTGTCGGTGCTTGGCAATGGCTTCTTGCCGGCCGGCGGCTTCGCGCCCGGAAGCGAGGCGCGCTGGGTAGCCAGTGGCCTGGCCGGCTCGGCGGCAGGGTGTTGGGGAGTGGCTTGTGTTGCCGCAGCGGCCGTCAGGGTGGCTGGCATGGGGGGCGTTTCGAGGCGCGCTTCGGCCGGTTGTGGCGCCTTCATCGGCAGCGTTGTGTCGGACATGGCAGAGCGCGCCGGGCTGGTGCTGGTGCTGGTGCCAATACCGATACCTGGCGCCGCTTGGCGCGGCCACAGCCATGCCGCCGAGCCGCCCGCAAGCGCCACTGCGCCGATGCTCGCCAGCACCATCGTCACGGCCGATCGGTTCGCCCATCGACCGGCCCAGCCTGCCGGCGCGAGCCCTCGCGGAGCGGCCTGGGCAGCCTTCGGCGCCATGATGCGCGTGGTTTCGTCGCTCTGGCCCAGCGCCGCGCGCAGTTGCGCCACGCTTTGCGGGCGGTCTTTGGGCGCCACGGCGAGCATCCAGTCGACCACACGCAGGAACGCGGTCGAACAACCGGGCAGGTTCTGCGTGGCGAGCGGTGGGCCGGGGTCGTAGAAGCGCACGGTGGCGCTCGCGGGTGCTTTGTTCAGCAGCAGAAAGTGCAAGGTGGCACCCAGCGCATAGAGGTCGGTCCACGGGCCCTGGCGCAGTTTGTCGTTCTCGCCGTACTGTTCGATCGGCGCGTAGCCGGGCTTCAGTATCGCGGTGATCGATTGGGTGCGGTTGCTGATCACGTGGCGCGCCGCGCCCAGGTCCATCAGCACCGGCTTGGCATGGATGTCGATCTGGATGTTGTCGGGCGCAATGTCGCGGTGGTACACGTTCTCGGCGTGAAGGCGGTCGAGCGCCGGCAGCAGGTCGGTCAGCAGGGTCCGCAGCCAGCGCTCGTTGGGCGGCTTGGGCATCTCTCGCCGCACCTGGTAAGTGGTGCGGCCGCGCAGCACCGGCATCACCATGTAGGCGGTGCCATTGGCCTGGAAGGCGTCGTACACCTTCAGCAGCGGCAACTCCTCGTCGCGAAAGCGCGCCAGCAGGCGGGCTTCGTTCCAGAACGACTTCAGCCCCAGCGCAAAGGTCTCGGCGTTGGACTGCGAGGTCAGCGACACCTGCATCGTCTTCGTGCGCCCGGCCAGGCTGATGGGCATGTACTCCTTGATGGCCACGTTCACGTCGCTCATCTCGTCGTGCGCCAGGTAGACGATGCCGAACCCGCCCACGCCGATGACGCGCTGGAGCCGGAACTTCTCGTTCAGCAGCGTGCCGCACGGTAATGCGTGCGGAGGGTGGGTTTCGTCGAAGGGGAGGGCGTTGGCCATGGCGTGCTGTTCGAGCGTCGCGTGCACTTCGCCGGATTCTTGCGAAGGCGACGACGGGGCGCTTCCCCAATTCGATGTATGCATTGGGCCCTGCGATTGACTTTGGTCCCTTTCGGGCAGCGCACGCGCCGGCAGATGATGCGCAAAAGTCAAGGGAGAAGAGTCATGGGCAATGCAAGAGACCTCGGACTGAGTGCGACACAAAAACTCGTGTCGCAGAAGCTCGACGATTTGCTGAAGGCGCAGAAAGTCGCGCCCGAAGTGCGCGAGGCGATGATCAATTCGTTCGAGATGATGTACGAGTACATCCCCTACGCGATCGAGCAGGGTGAGAATCCGTCGAGCGGCAAGGTGCTCGCCAAGTTCCTGGCGACCAAGGGCATGAAGACCGCGAAGTTTCTGGGCTCGAACTCCATCAACTGCGGCATTGCCATCGTCGAGCTGATCAAGTCGGGCTCGACGGCGGTGCAGGTCAGTTCTTCCGCTGGAGCCCTCTTCCTGCCGGCGCCGGTGCTCGCGTGGGGGCTTGCGACGCTGGACCTGATCGAGGTCGGCAACAGTTGCGAGTTCGCCCAGAACGCTTACTACGACTTGTTTCTGAAGCAGTCTTCCTACGCCATACAGCGCAGTTCATCGGCGGCGGGGGCGTACAACAAGCTGCGTTGAGACCGCGGGCGCCTGCCGCCTGCCATCGCAATTTCAGTTGCGCCGCAGCGCCGTGCACTCCGCGTGGTTGTGCAGTTCGGGCAAGCCGCAGACCACCGCCACGCACACACGTCGGGCGATGCTGCCGCCCTTGTCGGCGCAGCGCTCGGTCGGGCTGGACACGGTGTTGGCGGGGGCAGGTGCGGCAACCACCGGCGCCGGAGCCACTGGCGCAGGGGCGGGCGGCGGTGGCGGTGCGGGGGCCGGCGCGGCGGCGGCATGGGCCGACGGGTCGGCGGGCTTGGGCAGCAGGGCGCCGTCCTTGTCGTTGATTGGCGCGGCTTTCTTGGTGGTCACCGGGGCAGAGGCCGCGGCGACGGGCGTCGGCGGTGTGCGCCGGCTCGAGGTCGGGGCGGTGGCGGCGGTGCGGGCGGCTTCAAAGTCTGGCGCGGTCGGGTTCGCTGCAAGCGGCGGGGCGGGCGTGGCCGCGACCGGAGGCGAGGGCGCTGGCGCCGGGGGTGGCGCTGCCGGTGTCGGCACGGCCACGGCGGGTGACGGGCTGACAGGCGCGACCGCGGGGGTCGGCACGCTGGCCGACACGCTGGTTGTCTCGGGGCGCGGCGCGGTGGCGGGTTCGGCCTTCGACACCTCGGGCGCGCTGGCCGGGGCGGTGCGTGCCGACGCGCCAGCGGGCGGCGTTGAACTGGGCCACAGCCACACGGCGGCACCGGCCACCAGCACCAGCGCGGCCACGCCGGCCAGCACCCTCGGCAGCGGCGACTTGGCCTCAGCTGGCGCCACCGCGTGGGCCGATGGGGCCGGCGCGGCCGGGGGCGAAACCCGCGGCGGGGTGACTGGAGTGGGCGGGGAGGGGGGTGAGCGCGACGGCGTCGCAGCCGCAGCGGCAGGAGAAAGCGCTGCCGAAGCCCCCGGCGCTGCGGGCGGGGCTGTGCGCGGCGCGGCTTGTGTGGGTGCCGTCGTGAACGGCATCGTCGGGGCCATCGCCTGAGGAGGCGGCGGTGGCGGTGGCGGTTGGGGTGAGGCAGCGCGGGCCACCGGCGGCGGCACCGTCCGCTTCGGCGCCATCATCACGGTCGCGTCGTCGCTGTCGAACAGCGCAGTGCGCAACTGCTCCACGCTTTGCGGGCGCGCTTCGGGCCGGGGCTCGAGCATCCAGTCGATCACGCGCAGGAAGGCGGGCGAACATCCCGGCAGGTCGTGCGCGACCAGTGGCGTGCCGGTGTCGAAGATGCGCGCCGTGGCCGAGGCCGGCGACTTGTTCAGCAGCAGGAAATGCAAGGTGGCGCCGAGCGCATAGATGTCGGTCCACGGGCCCTGGCGCAGCTTCTCGCTTTCGCCGTACTGCTCGATCGGCGCGTAACCGGGCTTCAGGATGGCGGTGATCGACTGCGTGCGGTTGCTGATGACGTGGCGCGCCGCGCCCAGGTCCATCAGCACTGGCTTGCCGTTGATGTCGATCTGGATGTTGTCGGGCGCGATGTCGCGGTGGTACACGTTCTCGGCGTGCAGCCGGTCGAGGGCCGGCAGCAGGTCGGTGAGCAAGGTGCGCAGCCAGCGTTCGGTCGGCGGCTTGGTCATTTCGCGGCGCAGCTGGTGGGCGGTGCGGCCGCGCAGCACCGGCATCACCATGTAGGCGGTGCCGTTGGCCTGGAAGGCGTCGTAGACCTTCAGCAGCGGCAGGTGCTCGTCGCGAAACTTGGCCAGCAGGCGCGCTTCGTTCCAGAACGACTTGAGCCCGAGCGCGAACGTCTCGGCGTTCGACTGCGAGCTGAGCGACACGTGCATGGTCTTGGTGCGCCCGGCCAGGCTGGCCGGCATGTACTCCTTGATGGCGACATCGACGTCGCTCATCTCGTCGTGCGCCAGGTACACGATGCCGAAACCGCCGACACCGATGACCCGCTGGACGCGGAACTTGTCGTTCAGCAGGGTGCCCCGCGGCAATGCGCTGGGCGGGTCTTGTTCGTCGGGCGGCAGGTCTTGGGCCATGGCAGAGCGAGCAGTTTGCGACAGTTTCGCTCCCCCGTGCAGGTTGGTGATCGTGCCTCGTGTCGATTCTTGCCGGCACCGCGCCGCTGCGCGTCATCAAAGCTGCGTAAGTCGCCGCGTGGTCGCGGCATGCCCGCCACGCAGTGACTTTCGTAGCTTGCGGGCATGGCCTGCGGGCCGCGAACATCAGGCCGAAAGAACATCCCTATGGCGCTGCTGCAACCCACCAAAGACCTCTTGCGATACCTGCAGCGCAACCCGGGCATTCGCACGCAGATCCGCGCCGCACCCGGTCGGACGCTGTTGTACGCAGGGAATTTCTTTCGTCCGATCTGGCAGGAGATTCAGCTGCAGAAGCAGCGCGACCCGCAGCTCGCCGGCAAGCAGACGCTGCCTGAAGTGCTGGCCCGCATCAAGCTGCCCGACGCACCGCACGCCAGCCTGCTGGCCTGGGCGCAAGCGCTCGATGCGCAGCAGCCCTGGAAGGACAACGGCTTCATCGTCTGGCGCACACTGTCCGGCATCTTTGCCGCCAACGCGGTGGGTGCGGTGTCCTTCTCGGTCGGGTCGCCGGTTTCGACCACCACCAAGGTGTTCGCGGCCACCGAGGTGCCGGTCCTGGCGCGAAACCCGAACGTCGATGCCAACACGCGCGCGCTGGTGGCTTACTTTCAGCGTTGCATTCAAGGCGGGCAAGAGAAGATCGACCTCGGCTTCATCGCCGGCTGAGCAGGGTCCACGCTACAGTCGGCTCCGCGCCAGGTGTGGGCGATGTCGACCTCG
>JANOQS010000604.1:0-10309 GCA_031414975.1 Methylibium sp.
GGCGCCGGGTCAGCGCGGCGCGATCCGCCTGTTCGACCTGGACTCGGGCCGCCTCGTGCGCGCCATCGACGCCGGGGTCGGCGACGTCAAGCGCCTGGCGTGGTCGGCCGACGGCACCGTGCTGCTGGCCGGCTACGCCGATCCCGGTGCGGTACGCGCATTCGCCATCGATGGCCGGCTGCTGCACGACGAGCCGAGCGCCGGCGCCGTCTACGGCCTGGCGATCGGCGCGCGCGGCGGCGTGGCCGCAACCGACTTTGCCGGCCGGGTGATCGTTCTGCGTGCCACCGGCGGAGCGGCGCAGCGGGTCAACACGCTGGCGGTGCAGCAACGCGAGCCGATCGGCGCCGCCTTCGCGCCCGACGAGCAGACGCTGGTGGTGGGCTACAACCGCGCGCTGACCGAGCCCGACGTGATCGACGCGGCCAGCGGGCGCGTGCTGCGCCAACTCAAACCGCAGGGCGCCACCGTCGGCCAGTTCGGCGTGGTGGCCTGGGCAGCCGACGGGAAGACCATTGCGGTGGGCGGCTCGGCCACGGCCGACGGCCGGCGCTTCCCGGTCTGGACCTTCAACGGCAGCGCCGACGCCGACCCACGGGGCCGCAGCGTCGAGGTCGCGAACAATTCGGTGCTCGATCTCGCGCCCCTGCCAGGCGGTCGCTTTGCCTATTCGAGTGCCGACGGCTCATGGGGCGTGGTTGGCGGTCAGGTCGAGCTGCAAGTGGCTGGCGAGGTGAACGACCTGCGCGGCGCCGCCAGCCTGGAAGCCAGCGGCGACCTGCGCCGCATCGGCTGGGCCTACGGTTTTGGCGCCAAGCGCGCCAGCTTCGACCTGGCGGCCCGCGTGGTGGCCGGGCCGCGCTCCGACGGAATGAAACCGGCCCTCACGCGCCGCTCTGCGGTCGACCCGCCGCTGCAAGCCGGCTTCGACGCGCAAGGCGCGGCCCGCAAGCGCCAGACCGCCGAGGTGAACGGCGTGACGATCACGTTCGCTGGCGTCGAGCTGGCCAGTTGCGGCACTTACCTGCGGCGCACGCGCGATGCGATCCTGGGCACGTCGAAGGCGCTCTACCGGGTCGACGGCGCCGGGCGCACCGTGTGGCGGCTGCCCACCACGGCCGAGGTCAACGCGGTGGTCGCCAGCGACGACGATCAACTGCTCGTCACCGCCATGTCCGACGGCCTGATCCAGTGGCGCCGCGCCTCCGACGGCGCCGAACTGCTGTCATTCCTCGCCCGGCCCGACGGGCGCTGGATCGTCTGGACGCCGGAGGGTTATTTCGACGCCAGCGCCGGTGCCGACACCTTGGCCGGCTGGGTGATCAACCGTGGCGCCGACAACGCCGCCGAACTGTTCTCGCTGGGGCGTTTTCGAGACCGTTATCAGCGCCCGGACATCATCGACGCAGTGCTCGACACACTCGACACGCGCGCCGCGATCGCGCAGGCCAAGCCCTCGATGCGGGCCTCGCTGCTGGCGGCGGCGCCGGCCGCGCTGTCGTTCGGGGTGGCGCCCGGGTCGGTCGAGTCGGCTCCGATCGCGGCGCAGGCGCCGCCTGTGGCGGCGGCCCAGGCCAAGCCGGTGGTGAGTGACGTGCCGGCCGTAACGCAGCCCGCGCCGGTCGAGGCCAAGCCGCCCGTGGTCGTGGCCGCACTGCCGCCTGCACCTTCCCCCGCTCCGACCCCTGCTCCGCCACCCGCCCCACCGCCCCCCGCCCCAGCGCCGCCAGCCGCACCACCGCTGGCCATTGCAGCACCGGTGGCCAGCGAGTTCCCGCCCTCGCTGGTGGCGCTGGGCACCCGCAAGCTGGCCGCCAGCGGCAGCAGCCTGCAAATCCCGTTCGCGCTGCGCGCCGCTGAAGCCGGCAAACCACCGCAGCTCGAACTGCGCGTGGACGGCAGGCCGCTGTCGCTCAGCGCCGTTCAACTGCCGGCGCGCATGGACGGCAAGGCCCAGGGGCGCATCACCTTCGAGCTGGTGCCGGGTGCGTCGTCGGTGGTGCTGCTGGCGCGTGATGCGGCGGGGGTGTCGGAGCCGCTGAGCTTCGAGGTCGAGAAGGAGCCGGTGAAGACCGACGCGCCGACGACGACACCGACGCCGACACCGGCGCCGGTGGTCGCGGCCGCGCCGCCCGCGCCCGACGCCAAGGTGGCACCAGCCACCAAGGTCATCGAAGACTCCAAGGCCACCCCCTTCGCCGGCCGCAGGCTGTTCGTGCTGGCCGTCGGCATCAGCGACTACGAACGCAAGGCCTACCGGCTCGGCCTGCCGGCCAAGGACGCGGCCGACTTCGTGCAAGTGATGGCCAACCAGAAGAGCGTGTACCGCGGCGTGACCACGCGCCTGCTCACCAACGCGCGCGCCAACCGGCAGGCCATCGCCGAGGGCCTGAAGTGGCTGGTCGAGTCGGTCGGCCCGAACGACGTGGCGATGCTGTTCCTGGCCGGGCATGGCATCAACAAGGACGACGGCCAGTACTACTTCCTCAACTACGAGGCACAGCACGAGCGGCTCAGCGAGACCGCCTTGTCCGAGCGCGACATCCGCGATGCGCTGCGCAGCATCCGCGGGCGCACGCTGTTCTTCGTCGACACCTGCTTCTCGGGCAACGTGATCGGCGACGTGCGCACCTCCGGCCGCGAACTCTCGCGCATGGCCAACACCTTGGCGTCGGCCGAAAACGGCGTGGTCGTGTTCGCCGCGAGCTCGGGCCGGCAGGAGTCGGAAGAGAAAGCCGCCTGGGGCAACGGCGCCTTCACCAAGGTGCTGGTCGAAGGCCTGCGCGGCCGGGCCGACCTGAACCGCAGCGGGCGCATCACCTTCAAGGGGCTCGACTTCTACGTGTCGGAAGAAGTTCGCCAGCTCACGCAAGACCGCCAGACGCCGGTCACGATCATCCCGGTCGGCGTGCCCGACTTCGTCGTCGCGGCGCCGAGTTGAAATCTTGCTGCAACCCCTGCCCTCCAAACCACAAGAACCGAGACAGCCATGAACCATCCTTCTGTCGCTCCGATTCGTACCCGGCGGGCCACGCTGTGCGCGCTGATGTGTGCTCTGCTCGCAGCGTGCGGCGGCGGCGGCGGGGGTGGAGGCGCCGCGCCGGAAGTGCGCGCTTTTGCGCTGGGCGTGAGCAGTGGCTACAAGGGCGTGACCGACAGCGCCGGGCTGATCTACAACGATGGCAGCGGTGACGGTTCGGGCGGCGACGGTGGTGGTGGTGGCGGTGGTGGCGGCGAAAGCGGTGGCGCTGGCGCCGGCGCCGGCCTGGGCACGTTCGTGAATGCCGTGGTGACCGTCGAGCGGGCCGACGGCACGGTGGTCGGCACGGCCGTGACCGACGCCTTCGGCATGGTCAGCATCCGCAACGGCGGCAACAAGCAGCCGTTGCTGATCACCGTGCAAGGCGCTGCCAATGCCACCTATTGGGACGAAGCGCTGCAGCAGAAGCTGCCCTTCCCGGCCTCGGAGTCGCTGCACGTGATGCTGGCCGCCACAGGCACCGCGCAGACGCTGAGCAAGAACGTCGGCATCACGCCGCTGACGGAAGCGGCTTACCAATACGCGGTGGCCAAACTCGGCGGCGTGAACGCCTGGAGGACGGCGGCCAACATCGCGCTCGCCAACCAGGCGGTGGCCACCGAGATCAACCGCTTCCTGCCCTCCACCTTGGCGATCGAAGACATCACCCGGCTGCCGGCGCTGGTGCGCGACGAAACCGCGCAGGTGCTGGTCGGTTCGTCGAAGAACATCACCTACGGCCTGGTATCGGCCGCGCTGGTGCGCGCTGCCAAGCTGCACACGCCGGGCAGCGCGCCCGGCATCGCGTTGTCGCGCCAGCTTTCGCTCGACCTCACCGACGCCAAGATCGACGGCATCGGCCCGGGCAGCGTGGCGCTGGACCCGAAGGCCTACAACCCCTCAAGCCTCAGCGCTGACGTGCTGGTGGGCATGACGAAGGTGGCCGAGGTAAACGCCAAGACGCAGCCGGTCACCGCCTACAGATTGAGCGGCACGGTCACAGGCCTGTTCGCAGCCGGGCTGGAGCTGACCCAGGGCGCCGCCGTGCAGGCCGCGCCAGCCAACGCTTCCGGCTTCACGCTCGGCGCGGTGCTCGTGGCGGGCAGCGCTTACGAGGTCACGGTGAAGACCCAGCCCGCCGGCCAGGTGTGCTCCGTGAGCAACGGCAGCGGCATCACCGGCACGGCCGACGTGGGCAACGTCGCGGTCACCTGCGTCACGCCACCGCCGCCCTCCTTCAGCGTGGCCGGCAGCGTCTCGGGCCTGGCCGGAAGCGGCTTGGTGCTGCAGACGAATGGCGGCAACAACCTGCCCGTGAGTGCCAATGGCCCGGCGACCTTTGCCGCTGCGCTGCCCGCGGGAGGCAACTTCAGCGTGACGGTGCTCACGCAACCGGGCGGCCAGCTTTGCAGTGTGGCCAACGGCTCGGGCACGCTCACGGCCAACGTGACGAATGTGTCCGTCACCTGTGCGGCCATCCCGCCGTCCACGTTCACGCTCGGCGGCACGGTGACGGGCCTGGCCGGCAGCGGGTTGGTCTTGCGGAATAACGGTGGCAGCGATCTGAGCGTGGTTGCCGCGGGCGGCTTTACTTTCGCGGCGCCGATTGCCGCCGGAGCTGCCTATTCGGTGACGGTGGCGGCACAGCCGAGCAACCCCTCGCAGACCTGCGCGGTCGCCGCCGGCAGCGGCACCGCGACTGGCAACGTCGGCAGCGTGAACATCACCTGCACGACCAGCAGCTTCAGCGTCGGCGGCACGGTGTCGGGCCTGTCGGGCACGGGCCTGGTGTTGCAAAACAATGGGGGCGACAGTTTGGCCGTCTCCGTTGCCGGCACATTCACGTTCGCCACGCCAGTGGCCAGCGGCAGCGCTTACGGCGTCACGGTGGCGAGCCAGCCGCCGGGGCAGAACTGCTCGGTGAACAACGGCGCCGGCACTGTGATTGCGGCGGCTGTGAGCAATGTCTCCATCACTTGTGCCGTCATCCCGCCTGATACCTTCACCATCGGCGGCACGGTGGCGGGGCTGGCTGCAGGCAGCAACCTGGTGCTGCAGTACAACGGCGCCAACAACCAGGCGGTCGGCAGCAGCGGCGGATTCACTTTCGCGACACCGATCGTTGCAGGCACAGCCTACGCGGTGACCGTCGCCACGCAACCCAGCAACCCGACGCAGACCTGCGTGGTGAGCACCG
The DNA here is from genome assembly GCA_031414975.1 of Methylibium sp. Lineage (GTDB taxonomy): Bacteria > Pseudomonadota > Gammaproteobacteria > Burkholderiales > Burkholderiaceae_C > LGRD01. Next base: position 5,217 of record JANOQS010000604.1, read on the forward strand.
GCAGCGGCACCGCCGCGGCCAATGTGGTCAATGTCAGCGTGAACTGCACCACCAACACCTATGCGGTCCGCGTCACGGTGTCTGGCTTGGTCGGCGGCGGCCTGGTGCTCCAGAACAACGGCACCAGCAACCTGAGCATCAGCGGAAATGGAAGCTTCCCCTTCGCCACGCCCGTGGCCAGCGGCGCAGCCTACGGCGTGACGATCCTGGCCCAGCCGAGCGGCCAGATCTGCGCGGTTAGCAGCGGCGCGGGCTTGATCGTCGCCGCCGACGTGACGAACGTGACCATCACCTGCACCACCCTCGTCGTCGACCCCGTGCTCAGCGGCACGGTGTCGGGCCTGGTCGGCGGCGGGCTCGTGTTGCAGAACAACGGCAGCAACAACCTGAGCGTGAGTGCCAACGGCAGCTTCACGTTCGGGCTGATCGCCAACGGCTCGGCTTATGCCGTGACCGTGGCCACCCAGCCCAGCAACCCTGCGCAGACCTGCGTGGTGAACAACGGGAGCGGCACGGCCACGGGCAATTTCAGCGTCGCGGTCACCTGCACGACCACCGCCTTCACGGTGGGCGGCACGGTGTCGGGTGCGTCCGCCAGCGGCCTGGTCCTGCAGAACAACGGGGGGGACACCCTCACCATCACCGCCAACGGCGCCTTCACGTTCGCCACGCCGGTGGCGAACGGCTCGGCTTACGGTGTCACCATCATCAGCCAACCCCCGGGCCAGATCTGCAACGTGGGCAACGGCACCGGCACGGTCGGGCTGGCCAATGTGACCAGCGTGACCGTCACCTGTGGCCCGATTCCGGTGACCACGGTGACCATTGGCGGCACGGTGTCCGGGCTGGCCGGAACCGGGCTGGTGCTGCAGAACAACTCCGCCGACCCCTACGTTGTGACCTCCAACGGTGGCTTCACGTTCTCGGCCCCGATCCAGATCGGCACCAGCTTCAATGTCTCGGTGCGTACCCAGCCGAGCAACCCGACGCAGACCTGCGTGGTGAGCAACGCCACCGGCCAGCCGAGCTCCAACGTCAACAATGTGAGCGTGACCTGCACGACCAGCACCTTCGGCGTCAGCGGCACCGTGTCGGGCCTGGCCGGCAGCGGCCTGGTGCTGGTGAACAACGGCAGCAACAACCTGGCCGTGAGCGGCAACGGCAACGTCAGCTTCACCACGCCGGTGGCCAGCGGCGCGGCTTACAACGTGACGGTCCTGACGCAGCCGACCAACCCGTTCCAGGCCTGCTCGGTCACGAACGGCTCGGGCACGGTGGGCGCGGCCAACGTCGTGAACGTCAGCGTGAGCTGTAGCAACCGGAGCGCTCGCTATGCCTACGTGACCAACTCGGGTGACAACACCATTTCGAGCTACGCGGTCGATGCGGCGAGCGGCCGCCTGAAGTTCATCGACAAGGCTGCCACCGGGGCCTCACCCAAGGTGGTCACGGTCGATCCGACCCAACGATTTGCCTACGTGGTCAACAACGGCAACGCCACCGTCTCGCAATACACCATCGCGGCCAACGGCAGCCTCACGCCAATGACACCGGCCACCGTGCCGGCCGGGAGCAACTCGGATTCAGTGGCCGTGGATCCGAGCGGCGGGTTTGCCTACGTGACCAATTGTGGCAACGCGACGCTCTCGCAGTACACCGTTGGCGCGACCGGCGGGCTGACCCCCATCACCGGTGCACCAAGTGTCAGCAACCCGGGCTGCCCGGTCGCGGTGGTCGTGCACCCGAACGGCAGGTTCGCCTACGCTGCCAACAACAACAGCAACAGCGTCTCGCAGTACGCGATAGGCGTCAACGGAGCGCTCACGCCGCTCGCCGTGCCGACCGTCGCCGCAGGTGCCAACCCGGGGCATGTCACGGTCGATCCGACCGGCCGCTTTGTCTACGTGACCAACTCGAACGGTACCAACATCTCGCAATACACCATTGGCACAGACGGCGGCCTGACGCCTGTGACCGGTGCCCCCACCGTCCTCGCTCCCGGCCCGACACCGAACGCTGTGAGCATCGACCCGAGCGGCCGTTTTGCCTACGCTTCGATCTATGGCAACGGGGTCGTCGCGCAGTTCAGCATTGGGGCCAGCGGCGCCCTGACGCCCATCACCGGTGCGCCCACGGTCGCGGCCGGATTCGCGCCAGCATTCGTCAAGACCGACCCGAGCGGCAGGTTCGCGTACGTCGTGAATGGCGGAGGCAACGACATCTCGCAGTACGCGATCGGTTCGGACGGTGGCCTGCTGCCGAACGCGCTGGTCAGCGTCACGGCCTCGGGCAACGGACCCAGCTCGATGGCGTTCAGCAGCGGCGTGAATGCGAGCGCAGCGATCGCCCGATACGCGTACGCGGTCAATGGGAACGTCAGCAGTGCGGCCGGCAGCGTGTCCCAGTACACGGTGAGCGCCAACGGCACCCTTGTCGCCAACGGGTCACCCGTTTCCGTGGGCTTCTTCCCTCAGCATGTCGCGGTCGACCCCGCCGGCCGGTATGCCTACGTGGCGAACTTCGGCGGTGGCGTTTCGCAGTTCACGATCGGCTCTGGCGGCGCGCTCGCGCCCATGTCACCTGCCACCGCGACGGCCCAGACCAGTCCGTACGCAGTGACGATTCACCCGAACGGACGGTACGCGTACGTGGCGAACTACTCGAGCGGCACGGTCTCGCAGTTCACGCTCGGCCCGACCGGCGGCTTGGTGGCGATGACCAACCCCACGGTGCTGGCCGGGTCACTGCCGATCTCGGTCACGATCGATCCGAGCGGCCGGTTTGCGTACGTCGCGAACTATGGTGGCGACCAGCCGCCGGTGCCGGGCACCGTTTCCCAGTACACCATCGGCTCCGACGGTTCGCTGGCACCGATGAGTCCAGCGACGGTCCCAACGGGCAACACGGCGCGCACCGTCACGGTGGACCCGACCGGCCGCTATGCGTATGTCGCCAACCGTTACGACAGCACGGTTTCCCAGTTCACGATCGGCGCGAACGGGGCCCTCGCGTCGATGTCGCAAGCCACCCTGCCTGTCGGTACGCCACCGGCTTCCATCGCCATCGAACCGAGCGGCAGGTACGCCTATATCGTGGGTGACGCCAACATCGTGACGCAGTGGCAACTCGGCCCGACTGGAGGCCTTGCTGCCATTACCAGCCCCGCCGGCGCCGGGACCACGCCCACCAACGTGTCGGTCGACCCGAGTGGAAAGTACGCCTATGTGTCGAACTACAACAGCAACAACGTCTCGATGTATTCGATCAACAGCAACGGCGCACTCTCACCCTTGGTTGCGACGGTGCCGTCCGGGACGGTCGCAGCGGGCACGAACCCGACGGCGATCACGTCGATCGGCAGTTGGCAATAGAGCCCGTTGGCAGTAGATCGACGCGGGCACGTGGCAGCCTGGGGCAAGTTGCCCCGGGCCGTGCATTCCGGACCTGCGGCACTGTCGTCTCTCGTGTATCAGACCGATGACGCCCGAGCCGGCTCGGGTGGCCTCGGCAACGTCGCTTCGCGCAACTCCGTGTCTTGCAGCATCGGTCTCATCGACGAGATAAGCGAAATCGCATCACCGCGCATTCCTCTCGTCCCGCGAGAACTTGCGCCCCCCGGTGCGGAAGTGGATGCGCAGGCGATCCACCGCCTCCATGGCCCTGGCTGCCTGGCGCTTGCGCGCGTACTGTTCCAACCACAGGCGGAACTGCTCGTTCAGCGTGCTGTTGTCGGCCGCCGCCTGCTCGCGCGCGGCGTCGATGATCTGCTCGTCGGCGCTGAAAGTGATGTTCTTCACGTGTTCCCTCGCCACCCCAGCCCGGCCGAGGTGCCACCCGGCACCGCGCCACGGGCGGGCCGGTATTCGCAGCCGATCCAGCCGTCGAACTTCAGCTCGTCGATGACCGAGAACAGGTAGGGGTAGTTCAGCTCGCCGATGTCGGGCTCATGGCGCATCGGCACGCCGGCCAACTGGAAGTGGCCGACGCGGCCGGTGGGCAGGTACTTGCGGATCTTCATCGCCACGTCGCCTTCGACGATCTGGCAGTGGTACAGGTCCATCTGCACCTGCAGGTTGGGCGCGCCGACCCGCTCGATGATCTCGTGCGCGTGGTCTTGCCGGTTCAGGAAGAAGCGCGGAATGTCGCGTGTGTTGATCGGCTCGATCAGCACCTTCAGCCCTGCCTTGCCTGCCTCGGCCGCCGCCCAGCGCAGGTTGGCGATGTAGGTGGGCTGCACCGCGTCGCGCTCCAGGCCTTCGGGGATCAGCCCGGCCATCGCGTGGATGCGCGGGCAGTCGAGCGCCTGCGCCCAGTCGATCGCCATCGCCACGCCGGCACGGAACTCGGCCTCGCGGCCGGGCAGGCAGGCCGTTCCGCGCGTGCCGCCGTCCCAGGCCTGCACGCTGCTCGGGCCGTCGGTGCCGCCGGGCGGCATGTTGAACAGCACCTGCTGCAGGCCGTTGCCGCGCAGCCGGGCCTTCACTTCAGTCTTGTCGAAGGCATAGGGGAACAGGAACTCGACCGCCTTGAAGCCGTCTTTCGCGGCCGCGTCAAAGCGGTCGAGGAACGGCAGCTCGGGGTACAGCATGCTGAGGTTGGCGGCGAACTGGGGCATGGTCGTGTCTCTCTTGATTCGAGGCTTCTACTTCGGCGCTTTCGGCAACTCGATGCCGGGGAAGATCTTGATCACGGCGCTGTCGTCTTCCTTCGCGAACCCGGCGGTCGAGGCCTGCATGAACATCTGATGCGCCGTGCTCGACAGCGGCAGCGGGAACTTGCTCGCGCGCGCCATGTCGAGCACCAGGCCCAGGTCCTTGACGAAGATGTCGACCGCCGACAGCGGCGTGTAGTCGGCCGCCAGCACATGCGCCATGCGGTTCTCGAACATCCAGCTGTTGCCGGCGCTGTGCGTGATCACGTCGTACAAGGCGGCCGGGTCGACGCCTTCGCGCAGGCCCAGCGCCATCGCCTCGGCCGCGGCGGCGATGTGCACGCCGGCCAGCAACTGGTTGATGATCTTGACCTTGCTGCCCGCACCGGCGCTGTCGCCCAGTTTGTAAAGTGTGCCAGCCATGGCGCGCAAAAAAGGTTCG
>JANOQS010000605.1:0-3492 GCA_031414975.1 Methylibium sp.
CGCGCGGCGCTTCTTCGGCATCTGGCTGTCGCCCCAGACCTCGGAGCCGAAGTTGCGCGCTGCCTTGCTGGGGCCGAATCGAGCCGGGTCATGAGCCCGCCGGGCCGCCACGGGCCACGAAGGGGCCCACGTTCGTGGACCTTGGGCTCATGCTCCCGCTTGGCGGGACCGGCCGAAGGGCGTAGGGTGCCCCAATGAGTGGTGCTGCCGTGCCCGTCGCGGGCCGGCCCTCACCCGTTGAACCGGCACGCCCCTGGCGCGGCGGCTGGCGCGACGGCTTCAGCTACGGCACGCTGGGCCTGCCGCTGGCCTTCGTCGCGCTGCCGCTGTACGTGGTGCTGCCGAACCATTACGCCAGCGAGTTCGGCGTGCCGCTGGCCTTGCTCGGTGCGGTGCTGCTGGGCGCCCGCTTGCTCGACGCCGTGGCCGACCCGCTGATCGGCCGCTGGGCCGACGGCTTGCTGGCGCGCTCGGCGCAGCGCGCGTGGGCGGTTGCCGCGCTGGCGGCGCTGGTGCTGATCGCCGGCTTCCGCGCCCTGTTCTTTCCGCCGGTGCAAGGGACGGCAGCGCTGCTGGGGTGGTGCGCCGCGCTGCTGGCCGTGACCTACCTGAGCTACAGCGTGGTCACCGTGCTGCACCAGGCCTGGGGCGCACGGTTGGGGGGCGACGAGCCACAGCGCGCGCGCATCGTCGCGTGGCGCGAGGGGCTGGCGCTGGCCGGCGTGCTGGTGGCCAGTGTGTTGCCGTCGGTCGCGGGCTTGAACGTCACCACGATCGTGTTCGCTGCGCTGCTGATCGGCGGCGTGGCGCTGCTGCTGGGTGCGCCGCGGCCGCAGCCGTCGCCACCCGGCGCCGAGGTGGTGCCGATGCGGCTGCCGCTTTCGACAGTGGCATTCCGCAAGCTGCTGGGGGTGTACCTGGTCAACGGCATCGCCAGCGCCATTCCGGCGACCTTGGTGCTGTTCTTCATTCGCGACCGTCTCCAGGCTGCGGCCTACGAACCGCTGTTTCTGGCCAGCTACTTCGCGGCCGGCGCGCTGTCCATTCCGGTCTGGGTGCGCCTCGTCGGCCACTTCGGGCTGGCGCGCACCTGGCTGGTCGGCATGGCGCTGGCGGTGGTGGTGTTCATCTGGGCTGCCACCCTGGGGGCCGGCGACATTGCGGCCTACACCGCCGTGTGCGTGCTCAGCGGCGTGGCGCTGGGTGCCGACCTGACCCTGCCCGGCGCGCTGCTGGCCGGCGTGATCCAGCGCGCCGGCCACGGCGGGCATGCCGAGGGCGCCTATTTCGGCTGGTGGAACTTCGCCACCAAACTCAACCTGGCGCTGGCGGCCGGCGTGGCCTTGCCGGTGCTGCAGGCCTTTGGCTACGAACCCGGCAGCCGCGAGCCGCAGGCCTTGACGGCGCTGACGATCGCCTACTGCGTACTGCCCTGCGTGCTCAAACTGGCCGCCGCGGCGCTGATCTACACCCAATGGATTCGACCTGCAGAAAGCACTTCATGAAACGACGTTTGACTCTGGCCGTGGCGGCGCTGGCCACCGCGCTGCTCACCGCCTGTGCCTCGGCGCCGGTGCCGGCCGACTACGCTACCGAGAAGCCCACGCTCGACCTGGCAACCTATTTCAATGGCGACCTGGTGGCGCACGGCCTGTTCACCGACCGCAGCGGCAAGGTGGCACGCCGCTTCACGGTGGCGATGAAGGGCACCTGGACCGGCAATGACGGCGTGCTCGACGAAGACTTCACGTACTCCGACGGCAAGAAGGAGCGCCGCATCTGGCGCCTCAAGAAGCTGCCCGACGGCCGCTACACCGGCCAGGCCGACGACGTGGTCGGCACCGCGCAGGGCCAGGTCGCCGGCAACGCGCTGCAATGGAAGTACACCCTGCGGCTGCCGGTGGACGACAAGGTCTACGACGTGCAGTTCGACGACTGGATGTACCTGATGGACGATCGCGTGATGCTCAACAAGGCGCAGATGAGCAAGTTCGGCATCCGGCTCGGGGAAGTGACCCTGTCGTTCTACAAGAAGTGAAGCGCAGCATGCCTCTGAACCCGCGCATTCACGACTGGACCGGCAAGGTGGTCTGGCTGGTCGGCGCTTCCACCGGCATCGGCCGAGCCACCGCCGAACGGCTGCATGCGGCTGGCGCGCAGGTGGTGGTGTCGGCCCGCAACGCCGCAGCACTGCAGGCCTTCGAGGCCCGGCATGCCGGCAGCCTGGGGCTGGCGCTGGACGCCACCGACCGCACGGCGATGACCGCGGCTGCGCAGCAGATCACCGAGCGCTTCGGCCGCATCGACCTGGCGGTGTATTGCGCCGGTTATTACAAGGCAATGCGCGCGACCCAGTTCGACCTGGACGAAATGCTCAAGCACGACCACGTGAACTACGTCGGCGCGCTGCACATGCTCGACGTGGTGCTGCCGGTGCTGCTGCGCCAGAAGGCCGGCCATGTGAGCCTGGTGTCCAGCGTGGCTGGTTACCGCGGCCTGCCCAACTCGCTGGCCTACGGGCCCACCAAGGCGGCGCTGATCAACCTGGCGCAAACGCTCTACCTCGACCTGCACCCGGTCGGCCTGGGCGTGTCGGTCATCAACCCGGGTTTCGTCGAGACACCGCTCACGTCGAAGAACGAGTTCACCATGCCCGCGCTGATCACGCCCGAGCAGGCCGCGGCAGAGATCGTGAAGGGCTGGCAAGCGGGCGACTTCGAGATTCACTTCCCGAAACGCTTCACCTTGTGGCTCAAGGCCTTGAGCCACGTGGGCGATTGGCTCTACTTCAAGGCGATCCGGCGCGCCACGGGGCTATGACGGCCGCGGCGCCACGCTGTGACGACGCCCGCGTGGCGCGCATCGTGGAAATGTTCGAGGCGCTGACGCCGGCCGACCTGGCGCGCCTGGACGAGGTCTACCACCCGCAGGCCCGCTTCAAGGACCCGTTCAACGAGGTGCAGGGCCTGGCGCCGATCCGGCAGGTCTTCGAGCACATGTTCGTGGCCCTCGACGAACCGCGCTTCGTGGTGCGCGACATCGTGGTCCAGCGCAACCAGTGTTTCCTGAGCTGGGACTTCCTGTTCCGCTTCAAGCGTTTCAGCCGCGAGCTGCAGACGGTGCATGGCAGCTCGCACCTGAAGTTCAATCCGGCCGGGCTGATCACCCTGCACCGCGACTATTGGGACGCCGCTGAAGAGTTGTATGAAAAGCTGCCCGGCGTGGCCATGCTGATGCGCTGGCTCAAGCGCCGCGCGCGGTCTTGAGCGACCGCCGTCAGCGCAACCAGCCCTTGCGCCGGAAGTACAGGAACGGCGCCGTCACCGACGCCACCATCAGCGCAATCGCGAACGGGTAGCCGTAGCGCCAGTTCAGCTCCGGCATGGCCTGGAAGTTCATGCCGTAGATGCTGGCGATCAAGGTCGGTGGCAGCAGCGCCACACTCGCCACCGAGAAGATCTTGATGATCTTGTTCTGGTTGATGTTGATGAA
>JANOQS010000606.1:0-22659 GCA_031414975.1 Methylibium sp.
TCAAGCGCACGCCGTCGCCCGAGCTCACCGGGCCGCTGGCGAACCCGAAGTTCCTGGAGGCGCTGTTCGGCAGCGACGTGATCCGCAACAAGCGCAACACGCTGGCGGTGGACATCGGCTCCAACCAGCTGGTGGCCGGCCGCATCGTCCAGTACTCGCCCGCGCAACAGCTCCCGCTGGGCGAGGTGAGCGCCAAGGTGCGTGAAAAGCTGGTGACCAGCCAGGCCGCCGCACTGGCCCGCAAGGAAGGCGAGGCGCGCCTGGCCGCTTTGCAGAAGACACCCGATGCGGCACTCAGCGGCGCGCCGGTGACGGTCTCGCGCGCGCAGTTGCGCGAGCTGCCGCGCCCCGTGGTCGATGCCGTGCTGAAGGCGCCGGCCACGCCGCTGCCGGCGTTTGTCGGCGTCGAACTGGGCGAGCAGGGTTATGCCTTGGTGAAGGTGAACAAGGTGCTGGGTCGCGACCCGGTGGCGGCCGACCCGTTGCGCTCGCAGGCGCAGTACGCCCAGGCTTGGAGCGATGCCGAGTCGCAGGCCTACTACACGGCGTTGAAGAGCCGGTTCAAGGTGGAACTGAAAGTTGCTGCTGCATCACCCGCCGATGCTGCTGCCAGTGCTGCGCCGAAGTAAGCAGGCACCGGAGCTATAATTTGTGCTTCAGCGGTGGCTGTAGCTCAGTTGGTAGAGTCCAGGATTGTGATTCCTGTTGTCGTGGGTTCGAGCCCCATCAGCCACCCCAGAATTTGAGCAAGGGCCGAGTGATTCACTCGGCCCTTTTCGTTTTGTGGTGCGATTCGGGGCCTTCAGCGCCGCGCCGAAAACTGCCGCACCGTCACGCTGCAGCTGATGCCGTGGGGGTAGAAGTCGCGCCACTCGACTTCACCGCCGAGTTGTTTGATGCGCTTGCGCACGCCACCGAGCCCGAGCCCGTGCGACCACGACTTGGGGTCGCGGCCGATGCCGTTGTCGCTGACGATCAGGTGCAGCCGGTCGTTGTCGAGCCGGAAGTCGATGTCCACGCGCTGCGCCTGCGAATGCGCAATCGCGTTGCTCACCAGCTCGCGCAGCACCCGCGTCAGCGCCGACCATTGCGTCACGCTCAGCAGCACGTCGTCGTCGATCTCGCACGACCAGCTTAGCTCGACGTGCGCCGCCGTCAGGCGCTGCGTCAGGTCGGCCTTCCATTCGGCAGCGGCGTGCGACAGGCGGTGGTTCGCCGCCGCCAGGCCGCGTGTCAGGGTTTTCAGGTCCTGCAGCGTGTGGCGCACGTAGTCTTCCATCTCGGGCGACTGGGCCTTGTACATCAGGGTCAGCAGGCGCGCGCCGATGTCGTCGTGCAGGTCTTGCGCCAGTCGCAGCCGCTCTTCGCCACGGCCGCGTTCGACCGCCTTGTCGTAGGCGACGGCGCGCCGCAACTGATCAACGATCCGGTTGGTGAGCCGTGCGTCTTCCGATGAGAACAGCCGCCGCCCGCGCTGTGCGAAACGGATCACGATCGATTCACCGTGGTCGATCACCTCGTCGCTCAGCACCGGCACGGGCACCAGCATGGTCGATCCGTCACCGGTCACTCGCGACGTGGCCGACGGCATTTCGATGACGCTCAGCTCCATCGGTTCGAACAGATCGCGTAGCAGGCCGGTCAGCAAGGCGGTGGTGCGCTCCGGGTGCACTTCAACCTCGCGGGCGATGCGGTAGACCTGCTCGAACATGCGCTCGGTGGTGAGCATGCTCTTGCCCAGCAGCTGACCCAGGATCCACTGCCGGGCGCCCGAATACACCGCCAGCGCGACGAACAGCGACAGGGTCAACGACGCGAACTGGCCGAGCGAAAACACCGCCACGAAAACCAGGTCGAGCGCCGTCGCCACGCTGCTGACGGCGGCCAGCAGCCCGAACTCGCGCATCACCTGCTCGGACTTGGACAGGAACGGCAGCAGCACCATCACTGCCGCCAGGAACAAGTACCAGATCGTCGGCCCGCCCGTGGCCACCAGGTGCTGCAGGGCGGGCTGATCGGCGGTTCGGGCGATCACCAAAGTGAGCAGCACCCAGCCCGCCACCAGCCCCGCGCCGAAGCGGCGCAGCACCAGCGCGAACGGGCGTGGCTCGATGCGGTACGACCAGCTGTGCAGCCCCACGATCGTCAACCCGAACAGCGTGATGCTGACCTGCAGCCACCACCACAGTTGCGGCAACCAGCCAGTCTCTGCGAGCGCCAGCAGGCCCATCGCCACACTCCAGGCGCCCAGCGCGATCCAGCGTTCGCCGGGCAGCCGGCGGGGGTGCAGGCTGGCGGCATGCACCATCGCGGCGCAAGAGACCAGGTCGAAGATCAGGCGCAACGACAGATCCAGGCGCGCAAGCGGCTCGACCTGGCCCAACTCCATGGTCGACTCGATCGCCATCAGCGCCAGAGTCCCGGTGAGGCACAAGGACATCACCGCGTACAGCAGGTTGCGGCGCGTGGGGCGGGCCAGCACCACGACCATCGCCACCATGTACAGGGTCAGCGCCGCGGCCGCGAGCAGCCAGAAGGTCATCGGCAGGTTGGCGAAGCCACGCCGTTTGGCTTGCACCTGGACTTCCCCGCCGTCGGCAAAGCTCAGGCTGATGCCCGGCTCGAGCTGGGCGCCGAAGACCCGCTCCTGGAGGCTGGTCAGGCGGGCACGCTGTGCGTCGTCCGTCAGCCAGCGCGGCGAGCGCTGCAGCGCCAGCACGTCGGAGATCGGCACCGACACGCTGCCTGTCGCCAGGCCCGTCAACAGCTTGCCAACATGGGGCTGGAGGGCCGGGTTGGAGGTGCCTGCCAGTTCGACCTGGCCGACACCCGCACCGCGCCAGACCACGCCGATGTGCGGCTGCTCGGCCATGCCTTGAGCGAGCAGGAACACTGCCAGGCAACCCACCAGCGCCGCAGCCACCAGCAGCCGCAAGCGCCAGCCCATCCAGCGAGACAGGTTGGCGGGCTGCCCGACCCGCAACTCGCCCAGGCCAGAATCGAGCGGCATCAGATCGCTGGGAAACATCGGCCCCAACGGGGCGCCTCCGGTGGTGGCGCGTTGCAGCGGCATGTCAAGCCCCGAGCACGCGCATGCCGCAGCGGCCCGGCCCGCGCCTCACCTCAGACCAGCCCTTGTTTGCTGGCCAGCACCGCCGCTTCGGCGCGGCTGGAGACGTTGAGCTTCTTGTAGATCGACTTGATGTGGTCGTTGACGGTGAACCACTTGATGCCCATGAGGCTCGCGATCTCCTTGATGGTGAAGCCCTTGCTGAGGTAGGTCAGCACCTCGCTCTCGCGCGGCGTGAGCCGCTCGTGGTCGGGTGGCGCCACGTTGCGCGGCGGCGCTGTGGGGCGGCTGCTGAAGCCCGAGCTGAGCGGGGCGGGCGTCGAGTCCGACCCGGTCGCACCCGCCACGGCGGGGCGGAAGTGCGTCAGCAGCCGGCGCGCAATCGCGGGCGACAGCGGCGGCTGCCCGCGCACGATCTTCTGCAGTTCCTCCACAAGCACCTCGAATCGGTCTTCCTTCAGCAGGTAGCCGTCGGCCCCGCACTGCAGGGCCGGGAACAGGTGGTCGTCGTCGGAATACAGCGTGGTGACGATCTTGGTGGCGGGGTAGCGCGCCAGCTCGGTCAGCAACTCCATGCCGTTGCCGTCGGGCAGTTCCAGGTCGACCAGGATCAGCCTGAAGGCATCGGCCGTGTCGGGTGTGGCGCTGGGCGGGCCGACGTGGCGGCGCGCGGTTTCCAAGTCGCCGGCTTCGGTGATCTCGATCGCGTCGCTGAAGCTCTCGCGCACCACCCGGCTCAAAAACCCCCGGGCCACCGGGTTGTCTTCAAGGATGAGGACTTTGATCGCCATGCTGGGGCCCAAGCTCGTGTGTCGCGCGCTCCGATGCGCACTCGGCATCGTAGCGCAGTCACCCGCGCCGCGGCGTGGTCAATCATTGATGAGCACGAGTTTGCCCTGCACCTTGCGGGTGCCCATGCGCTCGAACGCGGCGGGCAGCTCTTGCATCGGCAGGCGTTGGTCGATCACCGGCTTGATCTTGCCCTGCGCGTACCACTGCGCCAGTTCAGCCAGCGCGCGCGCATTCGCCTTCGGTTCGCGGCGCGCAAAGTCACCCCAGAACACGCCGACGATGGACGCGCCCTTGAGCAGCGCCAGGTTCCAGGGCAGCGCCGGAATGCCGCCGGCTGCGAAGCCGACCACCAGGTAGCGCCCGCGCCAGCCGATCGAGCGGAACACCGGCTCGGCCAACTCGCCGCCGACCGGGTCGTACACCACGTCAGGGCCTTTGCCATCGGTCAGGCGCTTCAACTCTTCGCGCAGGTTGGCGCTGCTGTAGTCGATGCTCGCGTCGGCGCCCAGGCGCAGGCACAGCGCGCATTTTTCAGCGCTGGAGGCGGCGGCGATCACACGCGCGCCGGCTGCCTTGGCGATCTGGATCGCCGCCGTGCCCACGCCGCCGGCAGCGCCGAGCACCAGCAGCGTTTCGCCGGCCTTGAGCTGGGCCCGGTCGAGCAGCGCGTGGTGGGTGGTGCCGTAGGTCAGGATGAAGGCGGCCGCATCGTCGAACGCAAAGCCCGCCGGCAGCGGCAGCACCAGCGCGGCGTTGACGCAGGCGTGCGTGCCGAAGCCGCCGGTGCCGCCGAACGCCGCCACCGCGTCGCCTGCCTTGAGGTGGGTCACGCCGTCGCCGACGGCGTCGATCACGCCGGCGTATTCGGAGCCGGGCACAAACGGCAACGCCGGTTTCATCTGGTACTTGTTCTGCACGATCAGCAGGTCGGGAAAGTTCAGGCTCGCGGCGCGAATGGCCACGCGCACCTCGCCGGCCGCGGGCTGCGGAGTCGGCAGCTCCTTCCATTTCAGCGCCTCGACACCGATCGGGTTGTCACACACCCATGCATGCATGTTGTCGTCTCCTGGTTGGCTGTCGATGATACGCAGCGCTGCTGACCCGAAGTGAATTCGCGCCGCGAAAGCATGCCGAGGCGGGCCGGCCATTCCCTACAATCGTTCAATGAAAATCCTGATTGCAAATGACGACGGTTACCTGGCTCCCGGGCTGGCAGCGTTGGTGAAAGCCTGCGAAGGTTTGGGCGATCTCGACGTGGTAGCGCCCGAGCAGAACGCCAGTGGCACGTCGAACTCGCTGACGCTCAGCCGGCCGCTGTCGGTCTTCACTGCAAGCAACGGCTTTCGGTACATCAACGGCACGCCGTCCGACTGTGTGCACCTGGCGCTGACCGGCCTGTTGCCCACCCGCCCCGACCTGGTGGTCTCGGGCATCAACAACGGCGCCAACATGGGCGACGACACCTTGTATTCGGGCACCGTCGCGGCGGCGATGGAAGGCTTTCTGTTCGGCATTCCGGCGATCGCGTTTTCGCAGGTCGAAAAAGGCTGGGGTGAACTCGACGCCGCCGCACGCGTGGCGCGCCAGGTGATCGAGCAGGTGCTGCGCCAGCCGCCGTCGGCGCGGCCCTGGTTGCTCAACGTGAACATCCCGAACCGGGCCGATGCCGATCGCCTGCCGGTGCAGATCACGCGCCTTGGGCGGCGCCATGCGAGCGAGCCGGTGATCCGCCAGACCAGCCCGCGCGGCGATGCGATGTACTGGATCGGCCCGGCCGGCGACGCGCGCGAGGCCGGCGAGGGCACCGACTTCCACGCCACGACGCACGGGCAGGTCTCGATCACGCCGCTGCAGGTCGACCTGACCGACCACGCGTCGCTGCCGCAGTGGCGCAGCTGGGTCGGTGCAGCGGCGTCATGAGTTCGCCGCCGCAGCGAGTCAACCCGCGCGGAGTCAAATTCCCGCTGCGCCTGGACCAGCTCAAGGCGGCCGCGCCGGCCGGCAGCCCGCAGCGGCCAGGCAAGGCGCAGCCGCCGTCGGGCCTGGGCCTGGATTCATCCGATGTGCGGCGCCAGATGGTGCAGCGCCTGCGCGCATCGGGCCTGAGTTCGGTTCCGGTGCTCGACGCATTGGAGCGTGTGCCGCGCCACCGCTTCGTCGACGCAGCGCTGGTCACGCAGGCCTATGAAGACACCAGCCTGCCGATCGGTCATGGCCAGACCATCTCCAAACCCTCGGTCGTGGCGCGCATGCTCGAACTGCTGATGAGCGGCGCGAACGCCCGCGCCGGCGGCGGGCTCGGCAAGGTGCTCGAGGTCGGCACCGGCTGCGGTTACCAGGCGGCGGTGCTGTGCGAGCTGGCCCAAAGCGTCATTTCGGTCGAGCGCCTGAAGCCCCTGCACGACAAGGCCCGAGAGTTGCTGGCGCCGTTGCGTTCGGCCCGCCTGAGGCTGGTGTATGGTGACGGCATGCTCGGGCACCCGCCCAACGCGCCGTATGACAGCATCATTGCGGCCGCAGGCGGCGACGCACTGCCCGCTGCATGGCTCGATCAACTGGCCGTGGGCGGGCGGCTGGTGTCCCCGGTGCGGCAGGCGGGGACCGGGCGGCAGTTGCTTGTGGTGGTCGACCGAACCGAACAAGGCTGCGAGCAGCAGGTTCATGAAGCAGTCAACTTCGTCCCTCTAAAATCGGGGCTGATCGGATGATGGACAAGGCAGGGGTCGTTTTGACGCAAACTTTGGGGTCGTGCAGGAAGGCTTGGGCCGTCGGTATCGCGGTGGCGATGTTGCTGGGCGCGTGTGCGACGTCGAAGACGCCGGCGCCGGTGGAAGACCGCGTGGCGGCGCGTGCTGCAGCGGCCAGTGCGGCCGCGTCGGCGGCGACCGCTGCCGCGGCGGCTCCGGTGAGTGCACCGGTCGAGGCCAAACCGGCGGCCGGCACGCTGCCCACCGATGCCGGCAAGCCCTTGCCGGGCGCTGAAAACGCCGGCAAACCCGGCTACTACACCATCAAGCCAGGCGACACGATGATCCGCATCGGCCTGGAGACCGGGCAGAACTGGAAAGACCTGGTCAAGTGGAACAACATGGACAACCCGAACATCGTCGAGGTTGGCCAGGTGCTGCGGGTCATTCCGCCCGGCACCGACGCAGGCGCCGCAACGCGCCCCGTCACGCCCGCCAAGGTCGAGACCCGCCCGCTCGATGCCAAACCCGCGACCGGTGCGGCCAGCACCTCCCCCGCGCCGGCTTCGCCCACGCCCACGCCCACGCCCACCTTGGCGGCGCCGGTGGTGGCGGCGCCGGCTGCTCCGGTGATGCGTGAAGCCGACGACGAAATCAGCTGGTTGTGGCCCGCGGCGGGCAGCGTGGCAGCACCCTTCGAAGAAGGCAAGACCAAGGGCCTGGTTTTCTCCGGCAAGGCCGGCGACCCGGTGCTGGCCGCCGCCGAAGGCAAAGTGGTGTACGCCGGCTCGGGGCTGCGCGGTTACGGCAACCTGGTCATCCTCAAGCACAACAACACCTACCTTACGGCCTACGCCCACAACCAGGCGCTGCTGGTGAAGGAAGACCAGTCGGTCAAACGGGGTCAGAAGATCGCCGAGATGGGGTCGACCGATGCGAACCGCGTCCAGCTTCATTTCGAAATCCGCCGACAGGGCAAGCCGATCGATCCGGCCAAGCTCTTGCCGCCGCGCTGACGGGTCGGCGCGCCGAAGGCACGGTCATGGCCAAAAGGCGCGCGCAGCTTGACCCGGGGCGGCTCGACCCCCAAGCCGGGCCGAACGGCAAGGCGGGCCTGGACGCGCCAGACGGGTTCGAAGCGCGCGAGCCGCGCGATGACGGCGCCGCTGCGGAACCGGGCGGCGTCGACAACGCGCTGATCGACGAGACCCCCGGCAACGGCGCCGACCCGCGCGCTGGCAGCGAATTCGCGGCCGGCGACTCGGAGGTGGGCAACACGCTGCAGGTCTACCTGCGCGAGATCCGCCGCGCCCCGCTGCTCACGCCGCAGGAAGAGTTCGAGACCGCGACCCGCGCGCGTCAGGGCGACTTCAATGCCCGCCAGACCATGATCGAACACAACCTGCGTCTGGTGGTGAGCATCGCCAAGAACTACCTCGGCCGCGGCTTGCCGATGACCGACCTGATCGAAGAAGGCAACCTGGGTCTGATGCACGCGATCGGCAAGTTCGAACCCGAGCGCAGGTTCCGCTTTTCGACTTACGCGTCGTGGTGGATCCGCCAGAACATCGAGCGCTCGATCATGCACCAGGCCCGGCTGGTGCGGCTGCCGGTGCACATCGTGCGCGAGCTGAACCAGGTGCTGAAGGCGCGCCGCGCGCTCGAAGCGGCCGCCGCCAGCACCGGCAACAACGACAAGCCGGTGCGCTCCGAAGACCTGGCCGCCGCGGTCGGCCGGCCAGTGCAGGAGGTGACCGACCTGCTCAGGTTCGCCGAACTGCCGACCTCGCTGGATGCGCCGATCGACCGCCACCAGGCCGATGCCGGATCCGAGTCGGTGCTCGACGGCGTGGCCGACGACGGATCGTCCGACCCGATGAGCCTGACCTTGAGCAACGAGGTCGAGCAGTTGCTCAACCACGGCCTGGACGAACTGAACGACCGTGAACGCGAGGTGCTGGCGGGCCGCTACGGGCTGCGCGACCGCGAACCCGAAACGCTGGAAGTGCTGGCCGATCGGCTCGGCCTCACGCGCGAGCGTATTCGCCAGATCCAACAAGAAGCGCTGCTCAAACTCAAACGCCGCATGATTCGCCAAGGCGTGGATCGCGACTCGCTGTTTTGAGGGCCCGGTCTTGAGTTCGGCGAAGCGTGCTCCCAGTCTCACGCCGGCGATGGCGGGCATCCTCGAAGGCGTGAAGCGCGTCAACCGGCCGCCGTTCTACGCCATGACGGTGGCCGAGGCGCGCCAGGCTTACGTGGCCGCCACCGAGGTGCTGGAGCTCGACCGGGTGCCCGTTGCTCGCCTGCACGACTTCGACATTCCGGCCGCCGACGGCAAGCCGCTGCGGGCCCGGCTGTATGCGCCGGGCACGTCATCGGCCCGCCCGCTGCCGGTGCTGCTGTACCTGCATGGCGGCGGCTTCACGATCGGCAACTTCGCCACCCACGACAGCCTGTGCCGGCAGCTTGCTGTGCGCAGCGGCGCGGCGGTGGTGGCGCTCGAATACCGGCTCGCGCCGGAACACCGCTTCCCGCATGCGGTGGACGATGCGTGGGCTGCGATGCACTGGCTGGCGCGCGACGGCCACACGCTCGGCCTGGACGGCACGCGACTGGCGGTGGGAGGCGACAGCGCCGGTGGCACGCTCGCCGCTGTCTGTGCCATCCACGCGCGCGACACGGGCCTGAAGCTGCACTTGCAACTGCTCATCACCCCCGGCACCGCAGCGCACGCAGAAGCCGAATCGCACCGCCGCTTCGCCAGCGGCTACCTGCTCGAAGCGGCTGGCATCGAATGGTTTTTCAACCACTACATCGAGCCCGCACAACGCACCGACTGGCGCTTCGCACCGCTGTTGGCCGATTCGGTCGATGCAGTGGCGCCGGCCTGCGTGCTGCTGGCCGAATGTGACCCGCTGGTCGACGAAGGCGTGGCGTACGCCGACAAACTGCGCGCCGCCGCTGTGCCGGTGGCGCTGGAAATCTACCGCGGCGTGACGCACGATTTCATCAAGATGGGCAAGGTGCTGGATGAAGCCGGCCATGCCCAGGCGCTGGCGGCCGAGGCACTGAAAAAGGCATTCGAGACATGACACCCGACCCGACGCGAAATGACTTCCGCTTTCTCGACCGGCTGCGCGTGCGCTGGGCCGAGATCGACGCGCAGAAGATCGTCTTCAACGGCCACTACCTGATGTACTTCGACACCGCGGTCGCCGGCTACTGGCGTGCGCTGGCCGCGCCGTACGCGCAAACGATGGAGCAACTCGGCGGCGACATGTACGTGCGCAAGGCCACGCTCGAGTACGCGGCCTCGGCCGTCTACGACGACGTGCTGCACGTGGGCGTGCGCTGCGCGCGCATCGGCAACTCGTCGGTGCTGTTTTCGGCCGCGGTGTTCCGGCAGGAGCAGTTGCTGGTGTCGGGCGAACTGGTCTACGTGTTCGCCGACCCGCACACGCAGACGTCCAAGCCAGTGCCGCAGTTGCTGCGCGACGTGTTCCTCGGCTTCGAGGCGGGCCAGCAGATGGTCGAGGTGCGCGTCGGTTCGTGGGCCGAGCTGGGGCGCGAAGCCGGCGCGATCCGGAGCGAGGTGTTCGTGCGGGAGCAGAAGATTCCCGCTGACCTGGAGTGGGACGCGGCTGATGCGACTTGCGTGCATGCCGTGGCGCACAACCGCTTCGGCCTGCCGCTGGCCACCGGCCGCTGGGTGCTGCACGCACCCGGTGTGGCCAAGATCGGCCGCATGGCGGTGATCGCACCGATGCGCAGCGCCGGGGTAGGGGGCAAGGTGCTGGAGGCGCTGATGCAATCGGCCCGCGCCGCCGGCAACCGCCAGGCGCTGCTGCATGCGCAGACGAGTGCGGCGGCGTTCTACAGCCGCGCCGGCTTCGTGGCGAACGGCCCGGTGTTCGAAGAAGCCGGCATTGCACACGTGGAGATGGTGAAGGCGCTCTGAGCGAGGCTCAGTTCAGTCGCGCTCGACCGGTAGGAAGACCTCGGTGTGGCGCGGGCCGTCGAGGTGCGGTGCGAGTGCCAGCGCGGCGGCATCGATGGCGTGTTGAACTTCCGGCGTGACGCCGACACCGCCTGACGCGACCGCGTAGATTTCCATCCACGTCTGCGCTTCGTCGGGCGACGGCGGCCGGCGCAGCAAGCGTGCGCTGAGTTGCGGGAACCGTTGCTTCAAGCCGGTTTGAAATGCATCGACCAGATTCGAGGCGATCGTTTCGCTGCCCACGCGAACCCGGTAGTAAACAAACAGTTCGCGCATCGCACGGGTGCCCGCATCACGCGGCTTCGAGCGTCACCTCGTAGGGCATCGCCACGCGATGCAACAACGGTCCTTGCGGTGAGCCCAGGTGCAGGCTGCCGTCGTTCAGAGCAGCAAGTTTCACTTCGACCAGCAGGCTGCTGCCAGCGCCGCCCGGTTGCGGCGCCGCGTTGGCCACCCTGCCGGCCGGCTGGCCCGGCTCGCCGCTGTGGAAGACCTCCTGGCCCGGCGCGGCCGCGGCGTCGCAATCGAACAGGAACATGCGCCGCTTGATCGTGCCGCGGTACTGGCTGCGCGCCACCACCTCCTGGCCCGGGTAACAACCCTTCTTGAAGTCGACGCCGCCGACCAGTTCGTAGTTCAGCATCTGCGGCACGAACTGGTCGACCGTGGCGACTTCGATGGTCGGCAGGCCGCTTTGCACTTCGAGCCAGCGCCAGGCGTCGAGCGGCAGCGCAGGGCCGGCTTGCAAGGGCAGGGTGCCAGTCCGCAGCCCACGCTGCAGGCCGCTCACGTCGGGCAGGCGGACCAGGCTCGCGCCATCCACCTCGCGCTTTTCCCAGACCGCCAGCCCAGCCAGCAGCGCCTCGGCCGTCGGCCCGACCAGGCCGTGCAGGCCGACCTCGCCGGTCGCGTCGCTCAGCTTGCATTGCAGGCGCAGCACGAACATCGACAAGCGCTTGAGCGTGGCCGGCAGCAAACTGGCCGCGCACACCAGCAGCAGGTCGTCATGGGCCAGCTTCCAGGTGATGAAGCTCGCTTGCAGGCGGCCCTTGGCTGAGCAGAAACCGGCGAGGCGGGCCTGCGACAGGCCGAGCATCGAGAAGTCGTTGCTCAACTGGCCGTGCAGGAACTTGCCGGCCTCGGCGCCGCGGGCTCGAATGACGCCCAGGTGGGGCAGGGCCGCGCCGCCGTTGAACGTGGCGTCGAAAGAGAGAGGGGTGCTCATGGGCCGATTATCATCATCGCCCATGAAGTCTTGCCCGGCGGGGTTTCCCTGCGAAAAGCGGCCCTTGGCCCGGCTCCGGAAATGAAGATCCTGCGCGCTCTGCTCGGGCTGCTCATGCTGCTCGTGCTGGCCGCCGCTGCGACGGCAGGGGCAGCTTACTGGTGGATCAACCAGCCGCTGAGCCTGGCGGCCGACACGATCGAATTGTCGGTCGACAACGGCGCGACGCCACGCGACGTTGCGCAGGCCTGGGTCAACGCGGGGGTGCAGGAATCTCCGCTGCTGCTCTACGAGTGGTTCCGCTGGTCGGGCGAGGCGCGCAAGATCCGCGCCGGCAGTTACGAGATCTCGCGCGGCACCACGCCCGTCACCTTGCTGCGCAAGATGGTGCGCGGCGATTCGACCCTGGCCACCGTGCGTCTGCAGGAGGGCTGGACCTTCCGCCAGTTCCGCGCCGAACTGGCCAAGGCCGAGGCGCTCAAGCCCACCACCGCGGGCATGAGCGATGCCGAGCTGATGGTGGCCATCGGCGCGCCGGGCGACTTTCCGGAAGGGCGCTTCTACCCCGACACCTATGCCTACAGCAAGGGCAGTGCCGATGTGGCCGTGCTCAAGCGCGCCCACCATGCGATGGAGCTGCGCCTGGCAGCGGCCTGGGCCGAGCGCGCCGCCGACTCGCCGTTGCGCGACGCTGAAGAGGCCCTCAAGCTGGCCTCGATCGTCGAGAAGGAGACCGGCGCTGCGGCCGAGCGCGGGCGCGTGGCCGGCGTGTTCGTGAACCGACTGCGCATCGGCATGCCTTTGCAGACCGACCCGACAGTGATCTACGGCCTGGGCGAAAAGTTCGACGGCAACCTGCGCAAACGCGACCTGCTGGCCGACACCCCGTACAACACCTACACCCGCGGCGGCCTGCCGCCGACGCCGATCTCGATGCCCGGCAAGGCGTCGCTGCTGGCCGCTGTGCGGCCAGATGCGACCAAGGCGCTGTACTTCGTGGCGCGCGGTGACGGCAGCAGCGAGTTCAGCGAAACGCTCGGCGATCACAATCGCGCCGTCAACAAGTACCAGCGCGGAAAGTAGGGCGGCGTGACGGGCAGGTTCATCAGCTTCGAGGGCATCGACGGTGCCGGCAAGTCGACCCACATCGACGCCGTGGCGGCACGCCTGCGCGCTTCGGGCCACGCCCTGGTGTGCACACGCGAGCCGGGCGGTACGCCGTTGGCCGAGACCTTGCGCGAATTGATGCTGCACACGGCGATGGACCCGCTGACTGAAGCGCTGCTGGTGTTCGCGGCCCGGCGCGACCACCTGCAGCAGGTCATCCTGCCGGCGCTGGGACGCGGCGACACGGTGCTGTGCGATCGCTTCACCGACGCCAGCTTTGCCTACCAGGGCGCGGGGCGCGGTCTGGACGCTGCCGTGCTGACCTGGCTCGAAAGCCAGGTGCAAGGCGCCCTGCAACCCGATCTGACCTTGTGGTTCGACGTGCCGCCGGCGCTGGCGGCACAGCGCCGCGCGGCCGTGCGCGAGGCCGATCGTTTCGAGCAGCAGGACCTCGAGTTCTTCGCTCGGGTGCGTGCCGGCTACGCAGCCCGGCTGCGTGCCGCGCCGACGCGCTTCGTGCGCATCGATTCTTCGCTTGAACCTGCGAACGTGGCGAGCCAGATCGCCACTGCGCTGGAGCAGCACCGATGGTAGGTGCCAACGTCTCCCCGCTGCTGCCGTGGCTCGGGCAGCCACTGAGCGAAGCGCTGCTCACGCGCCGGGCGCACGCCTTGCTGGTCCATGGCCCGCAAGGTGTGGGCCAGTTCGAGCTGGCCCTGGCACTCGCGCAAGCCTGGTTGTGCGACGCGCCGGATTCACCGGATCCGGCGGTGGCCAAGACACGCGCGTGCGGTGTATGTGCCGGTTGCCGGCTCGTGCACGCGCGCTCGCACCCCGATTTGCTGGTGGTGCTGCCGGAGGCGCTGCGCGATGCGCTGGGTTGGTCGAACGACGCTGCGGGCGACGATGGGGCGGCCGCCTCAAAAGCCAAGCCGAGCAAAGAGATCAAGGTCGACGCGGTGCGTGCCGTGGTGGCCTTCGCACAGACGAGTTCGGCGCGCGGCCGCGGCAAGGTGGTGGTGCTGCACCCGGCCGAGCGCATGAACGCGGTGGCTGCCAACACCTTGCTCAAGACCCTGGAAGAGCCGGCCGGCGACTCGCGCTTCGTGCTCAGCAGCGCTGCGCCGGATGCGTTGCTCCCAACGATCCGCAGCCGCTGCCAGGCGCTTGCGCTGGCCCTTCCGCCTGCGGGTGTGGCCCTGGCGTGGCTCAAGGAGCAGGGCGTGGCGCGGCCCGAGGTGCTGCTGGCTGCCACCGGAGGCCAACCGCTCGAGGTGCTCGACTGGGCCGGGCAGGGCGTGGACGCCGATCTGTGGGCAAGCCTGCCGCGCCTCGTCGCCCGAGGCGAAAGTGCGCCTGTGGCGAACTGGCCGCTGCCGCGCCTGGTCAACGCGCTGCAGAAACTTTGCCATGACCTGCTGTGCCGTGTGGTCGGCGCCCAGCCACGCTTCTTTGCCGAGCTCCCGGTCGTGCCTGCATCGAGACTGCCCGCCGTGTCCGAATGGGCACGCGCGCTGGCGCTCGCTGCGCGTCATGCTGAACACCCCTGGCACGCCGGTTTGATGGCCGAGTCGCTGCTTCAACAGGGCCAGACGGCCTTGGGTATGGCAAAGATCGAAGCGCCTGCGAGGGCTGAAAAGGCTCCGAGCCCGGTCGATTCGTTACACTAATGCGCATGAGCGAAAACGTCAGTCGCGCCACCTCCCAAGCGGGGCTTTCTCCCACGCCCGTGGCTGCGGCCCGGCCGAGCGTGATCCAGCTGGTATTCCGCGAAAAGGCCGCGCTCTATGCCGCCTACATGCCTTTGTTCTCCGATGGCGGTCTGTTCGTCCCGACCACGCGCGAATACAAGCTCGGCGAAGACATCTACCTGTTGTTGTCGCTGCCCGAAGATCCGCAGCGTTACCCGGTCGCCGGCAAGGTCGGGTGGGTCACGCCGGCCAACGCCTCGGGCGGGCGAACGCAAGGCGTCGGTGTGCGCTTTCCGACCGACGAAAAGACGCGGGTGCTGAAGGTGAAGATCGAAGAGATTCTGGGGACCGCGATCTCCTCGTCCAAACCGACGCAGACCATCTGAGCCGCCAGGCCGCCGCCGCCCGGCTGCACGTTGCATGTACGTCGACTCCCATTGCCACCTGAGTCTGCCCGAGCTGAACCAGCGCATCGGGCAGATCCGTGCCGACATGGCTGCAGCGCAGGTGGACCGCGCGCTTTGCATCTGCACGACACTGGAAGAGTTCGACCAGGTCCACGCGCTGGCGCTGCGCTACGACAACTTCTGGTGCAGCGTCGGCGTGCACCCCGACAACGAAGGAGTGCGGGAGCCGACGGTAGATGACCTGCTGCGGCTCGGCGCGCAGCCGCGCGTCGTGGCCATCGGCGAAACCGGGTTGGACTACTACCGCCTGAACGGGCGCAGCGTGGCCGACATGGCGTGGCAGCGCGAACGTTTCCGGGTCCACATCGACGCTGCTCGGCAGTGCACGTTGCCGTTGGTGGTTCACACCCGGAGTGCGTCGGACGACACCGTGGCCATGCTGCGCGACGCGGGGACGCTGCCGGGCAGCGGCGTCTTCCACTGTTTCACCGAGACGGCCGAGGTGGCGCGGGCGGCGCTGGACCTGGGCTTCTACATTTCCTTCTCGGGCATCCTGACCTTCAAGACCGCGGGCGATCTGCGCGAGGTGGCGCGCTTCGTGCCGCTGGATCGCTGCCTGATCGAGACCGACAGCCCGTACCTGGCGCCGGTGCCCTACCGCGGCAAGGTCAACAGCCCCGCCTACGTACCCCATGTCGCGCAGCAGGTGGCGGTGGTCAAGGGGCTGCCCGTCGCGGACGTGGCCCGTGCCACGAGTGAAAACTTCGAACGCCTGTTCGACCAGGTCGGCAAGTCTGAAGGGGCCTTGCAATGAAGTTAAAGTATTTTCTAAGATATGCATCTTATCTTGTTGTCATATTTGGAGTTTCCTCTTCTCGTGCCGGCCCCTCTGAAGACTTCTTCTTCGCTGTCCAGCGCGACGATGGGGCCAGTGTGGCGACGCTGTTGAAACGTGGCTTCAATCCCAACAGTGTCGATCCGGCGGGCCGTCCCGGTCTGACGGTGGCGCTGCAGTTGCAGTCGTTGAAGGCAGTGCGAGCGTTGATGGAGCACCCGGCGTTGGACGTGAACGCGCTCAATTCTGCAGGCGAATCGGCGCTGATGCTTGCAGCGTTGAAGGGCGACATGGCCTCCAGCCTTGAGCTGCTGGAGCGCGGCGCACGAATCAACCAGGCCGGTTGGGCACCCATTCACTATGCGGCGACCGGCATCGAACCGAAGCTGGTGGGGGTGTTCCTCGACCGGGGTGCCGACATCGAGGCGCGCTCGCCGAACGGAACCTCGCCCTTGATGATGGCGGCGCGATATGGGCATGAAGACAGCGTCAGGCTGCTGCTGGCCCGTGGAGCCGACCCGAAACGGCGCGACGACCAAGGCCTCAGGGCGGCAGATTTCGCACGCTTGGAGGGCCGCGAGTGGCTGGCCGACCAGCTGGAGGCACTGCAGCGTTGACTTTGCACGCGTGGTGGATGACGGCTGTGTCAGGATTCTTCTGACGGGATGTTTGGTCCCCCGCCCACTGCGGCTTTGTGGGCCGATTGCCTAGAGTCAGGCCATCAACCCGCCACCCACTGGAGCACCGAATGCAGCACCAACACATCATCGCAAACCCGTTTGCACTTCTCATGAACCCTGAAGCCGTGCATGCCGCGCTTGCGCAGTCGGAGCACCTGAACAGCCTCAAGAGCCGTGTCTGGCGGCCGCTCGATCAACCGCTGATTCCCCGTACAGCGGCCGACATTGGCGCTTTCGACGACTCGGTGGAAGCTGACGATGCGGACACAGGCGAAACTCAGCCGTTCTGAATGTCGTGATCGCTTCCAGGCTGGCAGCACCGCGGCGCAGTCTCGTCGCCGTTGCGACGCTTGCGAAGCCTGAGTGAATGCACCACGATGTATATTATGTCTACTGAAACGCATGTAGCCTGAATGCTCAGGCCTGCGATCGAGGCTCCGGCGGCTGCTCCGAATACTCGACGGCTTGTCCGTTCACGTATGCCATCCCGTCTCTGACCTCGATGAGCATCGAGCCGAAGCGGCTCTCCCACACATAGCGCAAGACCCCTTCTGTTGCCAGAGGCAGGTCGGCCTGGACGAGACTTTCACGCCAAGCAAGAACCTCTGGAAAGAGATGCGCGTTCACGGCGAAGATGGGAAAGCGCGATCAGAGCCACGACCAGATCCGACGCAGCCAGGCAGGCGTGTGGTCGGACTTGGGACGATAGAGCTGGCGATACGTCGACGGCATGAGTGGCCTCCAGAAGAATCGTGACTGTACTAAACAACAGCCCTGATTGCAAGCACAGCTCCGAATTCCTTCTCGACCAACCGGCCGGCTGGCAGAAACCCAACAGGACCCGCCAAACGACTTTAACTTTGCATCCTAATCGATTGTCAAAGAATGATATTTTCAATCACACCTTCGATCGAATCTTGTCGGGTTTGGCCGTAGCCGGCGTGACGAATACGGCCCGTTCCATTGCCGCGCGCTCAAACTGGCGCGCTAGGTTGCCACAGACAAGGTCGCAAAGGGCGTAGATCGACGGGTCGGCGATGCTGTAGATCGCGCTGTTGCCGCGGCTTTCGCGGGCCACCAGCCCACGCCGGCTCAGCAGCGCGAGGTGGCGCGAGATGTTCGCCGAGCTGTAGCCGCACAGCTGAGCCAGTTCCCCCACGCTGCGCTCTCTCTGCCGCAGCAGGTTCAGGATCTGCAGGCGCGTCGGTTCGGACAGCGCCTGGAAGTAAGACGCGACCTGGGCGAGCGCTTCGTCGGGGAGGCCTTCCATGCGGGGGCGAGCCGGTAGTCGATCAGTTTCCATGATGCCCTGAAGATGTGATGTCTGCTTGCGCTTGTGCGACATGGTACTTGACTATTTAGCTACTTGCGCAAATACTTGCATTCTGCTTCTCTGCATCCAAACCGGCCCCATGTTTTCCCATCGCTTCACCTCGCTGAACATCGTGAACATTGCGGTCGCCGCCGCCCTGGGCTTGACCACCTTGTTGCACACGCCGGCGGCCGAGCTGGCAGCCATCGAGGCTCGGCCGGCAAGCGGCAGCACGTCAACCGCTTTCGACGGTGTCGTCGAGTCGGTTCGCCAGACGGTTGTTGCGGCCCAGGTGCCGGGCGCGGTGGTGCATCTGGCGGTCAAGGTTGGCGGCCGGGTGAGCACCGGACAGGTGCTGCTTCGGCTGGACGCGCGCGCGGCCGACCAGAATGCCGCAGCCAGCGCAGCGAATGTGCAGGCAGCCCGAGCCGCGTTGGACGTGGCAAGCAAGGATGTCGAGCGTCAGCGCCAGTTGTTCCAGCAGAACTACATCAGCCGGGCCGCGTTCGAGCGTGCCGAGTCCGAGTTCAAGTCCACTCAGGCGCAGGTGAATGCGCAGCAGGCGCAATCCGGCGCGGCCCGCACCCAGACGGGCTTTTACGTGGTGCGCGCGCCCTTTGCCGGCGTGGTGTCCGACGTGCCTGTGTCGCTGGGCGACATGGCCATGCCAGGCAGGCCGCTGCTCACGCTGTACGACCCGTCGGCGCTCCGGCTCACCGCGGCGGTTCCCCAAAGCGTTGGCGCCCGCCTGCCCACGGGCGAGATGCCGCGGGTGGAGTTTCCGGCGCTGTCAGCACCGGTGCGATGGGTCCAGCCGCTGCAGATCCAGATCCTGCCGACGCTCGACCCCGCAACGCACACCGTGCAACTGCGCGCCGATCTGCCGGCCGGCTTGGCCGATGTGGCGCCGGGCATGTACGGCCGCGTGTGGTTGCCGGTGGCGCCCTCAGGCGCGGCTGCGGGTGCCGCGCCGGTGCTGTCGGTGCTTCAGAGTGCCGTGGTCCGGCGCGCCGAGATGACCGGCCTGTACGTGCTTGACGCGGCCGGCACGCCGGTGTTGCGCCAGGTTCGCCTGGGTCGGGTCGACGGCGACCGGGTCGAGGTGCTCACGGGGCTGACGGCGGGAGAACGGGTCGTCACCGACTCGCAGGCCGCAGCACGTGTCCGGTCGAATGCACGCTGAACCACCGCCGGGAGGTTCTGTGCCGGCATCCGATCGCTCCCCTGCCCTGGGCGTCTCCGGCCGCGTCGCGGCTTTCTTCCAGCACGCCCGGATCACGCCGTTGCTGGCACTGCTGGCCCTGCTGCTGGGTCTGTTCGCCGTGGCGGTGACGCCGCGCGAAGAAGAACCCCAGATCAACGTGACGATGGCCAACGTGCTGATCCCGTTCCCGGGCGCCTCGGTGCGCGACGTCGAACAGATCGTGGCCGGCCCGGCCGAACAGGTGC
Organism: Methylibium sp.; assembly: GCA_031414975.1. Classification (GTDB taxonomy): domain Bacteria; phylum Pseudomonadota; class Gammaproteobacteria; order Burkholderiales; family Burkholderiaceae_C; genus LGRD01. The sequence goes on from JANOQS010000606.1 coordinate 19,256, forward strand.
TGGCACAGATCTCGGGTGTCGAGCACGTGATGTCGGTGTCGCGCCCGGGCCTGGCGGTGGTGACAGTGCAATTCAAGGTCGGCGTGGCGCGCACCGAGGCATTGGTGCGTCTGTACGACACAGTCAACTCGAATGCCGACTGGTTGCCCAAGGGCTTGGGTGTGCTCGATCCCATCATCAAGCCCAAGGGCATCGACGACGTGCCCATCGTCACCCTCACGCTGTTCAGCCGGAACACCGGCACGGGCCCCTACGACCTCGAGCGCGTGGCTCACAGCATCGAAGCCGATCTGAAGCGGGTGCCCGGCACGCGCGAGGTGAGCACCCTTGGGGGCCCCGGGCGCGCGGTGATGGTCGAGATCGACCCCGCCCGCATGGCCAGCGTCGGCGTCACGGTGTCGGACCTTCGCCAGGCACTGCAGTCGGCCAACCTGGGCCTTCCGGTGGGCGAGCTGATCGGCGGCAACCGCGCGGTGGCGATCGATTCTGGCCCGTTCTTGCGCCTGGCCAGCGACGTCGCGGAGCTCGTCGTGGCGGTGCACGGCGGCAAGCCGGTCTTTCTGCGCGACGTTGCCGCGGTGCGCGACGGCCCCCTGCCCGCCACGCGCTACGTCTGGCATGGCGTGGCGGCGAAGGACGGCGCCGCGCCCGCCACGTATCCGGCGGTGACGGTCACGGTGACAAAGAAGCCGGGCGAGAACGCGATCGACGTGGCGAACGCGGTGATGCAGCGGATGGACTCGCTGCGCAACACCGTGATCCCGGGCGATGTTCAGGTGGCCGAAACGCGCAACTATGGCGCCTCGGCCAACGACAAAGCGCAGAAGTTGATCCAGAAGCTGCTGTTCGCCACCGCGTCGGTGGTGGCGCTGGTGTTCATCGCGCTGGGACGGCGCGAGGCGGCCATCGTCGGCAGTGCGGTCATCCTGACGCTGATGGTGACCTTGTTCGCCTCTTGGGCATGGGGTTTTACGCTGAACCGGGTCTCGCTGTTCGCACTGATCTTCTCGATCGGCATTCTGGTGGACGACGCCATCGTGGTGGTCGAGAACATTCACCGCCACCAGGCTTTGCAACCCGGCCGCAGCTTGGCGCAGATCATTCCGGACGCGGTGGACGAGGTGGGCGGCCCCACCATCCTGGCCACGCTGACCGTGATTGCCGCGTTGCTGCCGATGGCCTTCGTGTCGGGCCTGATGGGGCCGTACATGAGTCCGATCCCGATCAACGCCAGCATGGGCATGCTGCTGTCGCTGGCGATAGCTTTTGTCGTCACGCCCTGGTTGGCGCGGCTGTGGATGAAGGCCGTGCCCGCCCACGGCGCCACGGACACGGCCGAGGGCGCACCGCGCGGCCTGGCGGGAAAGGTCGCTCCGACCTTCGAGCGCCTTTTCCGCCCGCTGCTGGACGAGCGGCGCGGCACGCGCAACCGGCGGATTTTCGGTGCCGGCATCGTGGCGCTGATCGCCCTGTCGCTGGCCTTGCCGGCCACCGGCCTGGTGTTGCTGAAAATGCTGCCGTTCGACAACAAGTCGGAGTTCCAGGTCATCGTCGACATGCCAGCCGGAACGCCGCTGGAGCAGACCGCGGCCGTGCTGCATGAACTGGGCAACCACCTGGCCACCGTTGCGGAGGTGACCGACTACCAGGCCTATGCCGGCATGGCGGCACCCATCAACTTCAACGGTCTGGTGCGGCAGTACTACCTGCGCGCCGGCGGCGACGTGGGCGACCTGCAGGTCAACCTGGTCGACAAGCATGAGCGCAGCGCGCAAAGCCACGCCATCGCGACCCGCGTTCGCCCCGAACTGCAGAAAATCGGCCGCCGCTTCGGCGCCAACGTGAAGGTCGTCGAGGTGCCGCCCGGGCCGCCGGTGTTGTCGCCCATCGTTGCCGAGATCTACGGCCCGGACGCGGCCGGCCGCCTGCAGGTGGCGCGCACCGTGCGCACGGTGTTCGAGCAGACGCCGGGCATTGTGGACGTGGACGACAGCAGCATCGCCGCCGCCCCGCGAACGTTGCTGCTGGTAGACCGGCAAAAGGCCGCCATGTTGGGCGTGCCGCAGCAGGCCATCGTCACCACCTTGCGAGCCGGCCTGGCCGGCGAAGCAACGGCCTATCTGCACGATGCGAGCAAGTACCCGGCTGCCGCCGTGCTGCAGTTGCCGCCCGAGCGGCACGGCGACTTGGACGCCTTGCTGCAGTTGACCGTGCGCAGCGCCGCAGGCCGGCTGGTCCCGATCCGCGAACTGGTGACGGTGAGCGACACGGTGCGCGAGCAGCCGCAATACCACAAGGATCTGCTGCCGGTGAATTTCGTCGTCGCCGACATGGCGGGCCCACTCGACAGCCCGCTCTACGGCATGTTCGCGATGCGCGACGACATCCTGAAGATCGCCACCCCGGGCGGCGGCGGCACCCTGCAGGAGTACTTCATCCGCCAGCCCGACGATGCCTACCGCGACTACGCGCTGAAGTGGGACGGCGAGTCGCAGATCACCTACGAGACCTTTCGCGACATGGGCGCCGCCTATGCCGTGGGCCTGGTGCTGATCTACCTGCTGGTGGTGGCCCAGTTCGGCTCGTACCTGACGCCGCTGATCATCATGGCGCCGATCCCGCTGACCGTCATCGGCGTCATGCCGGGGCACGCCCTGCTGGGGGCGCAATACACGGCCACCAGCATGATCGGCATGATCGCGCTGGCCGGGATCATCGTGCGCAACTCGATCCTGCTGGTTGACTTCATCAACCTGCAGGTGCGCGAGGGCCGGGACTTCAAGGCCGCCATCGTGCATTCGGCCATCACGCGCGCCCAACCCATCGTGCTGACCGGCCTGGCGGCAATGCTGGGGGCGCTTTTCATCCTCGACGACCCGATTTTCAACGGCCTGGCCATCGCGCTGATTTTTGGCATCTCTGTGTCGACCGCGCTGACCTTGGTGGTCATCCCAATCCTCTACTTCGTCGCCTACAGAAACCGACTCGGCGCCATCACGGGCGCGGCAGACAGCGACTCTGCGGTCTCAACCACCCCCACCACCCAAGGAGAACCCACATGACTTCATGGCAAATCGTGCGCCTCGCCGCAGGCAGCTTCATCCTGCTGTCGCTGGCGCTGGGCATCCCTGGCAGCCCGATCTTCGTCAGCTCGTGGTGGTTGGCCTTCACTGCATTCGTGGGTGCCAACCTGTTGCAGAGCGCGTTCACACGCTGGTGCCTGATGGAGTCCATCCTGCGAAAGCTTGGCGCTCAGCCCGGCAACTGAAACTGCCGCGAGCGGGGTCCGCGCCCTGAAACGCAAAAAGCCCCCGATCCTTTCGATCGGGGGCTTGGTGCGGTATAGAAGCCTGACGATGTCCTACTTTCACACGGGAACCCGCACTATCATCGGCGCAGAGGCG
>JANOQS010000607.1:0-13851 GCA_031414975.1 Methylibium sp.
GCGCCGACCACGATGACGATCAGGCAGGTGAACAGCGCGTTCACGCCGAGCCGCTGGAGCTTCGGTTCGTGCCCCGAGATGGCCGGCCCGATGTACAGGCCCGTGGCAAGCCAGGCGGTGGCGATCCACAGCACCGCCAGTTGCGTGTGCCAGCTGCGCGTCAGCGCGTACGGCAGCACCTCGGACAGCGCGACGCCGTAGGCGTTCTGGCCTTCCACCTGGTAGTGCGCGGTGGTCGCGCCGAGCAGGATCTGCAGCAGGAACATCGCCAGCACGAGCCAGAAGTACTTGGCGGTGGCGCGCATCGACGGCGTGACCACCAGGCCTTGCAGCGGGTCGGTCTGCGGTGGCGGCAGCGCGTCGGCCTTGTCGCGGTCGTGCCAGACCGCGTTGTGCCAGGCCAGCAGCGCAATGCCGGCAATCATGAAGAGCACGCTGAAGACGCTCCAGATGAAGGTCGTCGAGGTCGGCGAGTTGCCCACCAGCGGCTCGTAGGGCCAGTTCTGCGTGTAGCTCATCGGCTCGCCCGGCCGCTGCGTGACCGTGGCCCAGCTGGCCCAGAAGAAGAACGCGCCGATCGCGCGGCGGTGTGCGGCATCGGGCACCGTGTCTTCGCGCATCGCGTAGCCCTCGCGCAGGTCGCGCGTGGCGGGGTCTGCCGAGAACAGACTCGTGTAGTGGGCTGCCACCTGCGCGACGGCCTGGGCGCGTTCGTCGGGAATGACGATGCGGTCGCTGGCAGCGTCGTAGGTGTTGGCGCGGATCAGCGGCCGCAGTTCGGCCTGCACACGGGCCTGCTCGCCGGGGTCGAGTTCGGCGTAGCCCACGGTGCCTCTGGCGCGCGAGCGCAGGTCGAGCCAGGCGAGCGCTTCACGGTGCAGCCAGTCGGCCGACCAGTCCGGCGCCACCAGCGCGCCATGGCCCCAGATCGAGCCGAGCTGCTGGCCGCCGATGCTTTGCCAGACCTGGCGACCGAGTTCAATTTGTGCCCGTGTGTAGACCGTGGCGCCACTTTCGGTGACCACGGCCTGCGGCATCGGCGGCGCCTGGCGGTGGATCTCGCGGCCCATCCACAGCAGGATGCCGAAGCCGACGATGAGCAAGGCGCTGAGGCCCAGCCAGAGTTTGCGGGTGGTGGACATCGAGCGGTCTCCTCGCCGGGCACATGTCGCAGTCTGGTGCTTGTGATCGCGCGCTGCTTTGCGCGCCGTCAGGCGCCGCACTCACTTCCTGGGAGTGGGTTGGCGCGTCAGCCGTCCTTGCCGTCCAGTCTTGCGCTCACCAGCCACGGTGCAAACACCCACAGGTAGAGGCCGAAGGCAGCGCTCCAGGCGACGGCCGCCGCGACCAGCGGAATGACGTACGGCACGGCGGGCAGCCAGGCCGCGAGCAAGGGTGCCAGCGTGCGCAGCAGGGCGGCCGCCAGCACCAGCGCATACGCGGCGACTTCAAGCCTCGACGCCTGCAGCGGCCGCCCGGTGTGGCCACGCGCGGTGCGCGTGATCATGCCGATGATCAGCCCGCCGGTGGCGCCCACCGCCAGCGCATGCACGCCCGGCGACGTGCCCACGACGCCCAGTTGCGCCAGCGCCAGCAGCGCCAGCCCGATCGGAATCCACGCATAGGCCGCGTGCAGCACCCACAGGATCGGGCGCTGGCGCGTGACCATCGGTTGCCAGTTCCACAAGCGCCGCGCGTGAAGGGCAGCGGCCAGGCCCAGCGCGGCGGCCGGCATCGGCCCGGGCGGTGCGAACACCCAGGCGGCCAGCCCGATCGCGGTCAGCGCCAAGGTGGCCTGCTCCCAGCGCGGTTCGGAGCGCAGCTTCAGACCGGGTGTGGCGCTGGCGGTGAATGCGGGGATGACCCGGCCCGCCATCACGCACTCGATCATCACGATCAGGCCGAGACCCGCGTGCAGCGCTGCCATCGGTGCGAAGGTCACGATGCCGAGTGAAGCGAGGTGGAAAGCCGCGTTCGCCGCGGCGAGCAACAACAGGATCAGCGGCAGCGGCAGGTTGCGGCGGTTGCCCGCACGCAGCAGCACGGCGGCCAGCAAGCCGGCGACGATGGGCAGCAGCAGCGTGTCGAGCGCCGCATGCAGCGCGGGGGGGCCGACCAGCGCGGTCACGCGCGCGCCCAGCCACAGCAGCGCGAGCGCGCCGAGCGTGGCGCCGCGCGGCGTGGCCAGGCCGGTCCAGGCCTTGCCGGCCGTCAGCAGGAAGCCGACGATCACCGCCGCTGCGAACCCGAACAGCATCTCGTGCGCGTGCCACAACAGGGGGGGTAGGGCCGCCGGCGCGCCGAGCCGGCCCAGAACCATGGCCACCCAGAGCGGGACCGACAGCGCGGCAAACGCGGCCGCGCCCAGGTAGAACGGCCGGAACCCGAGGCGCAGCAGGGGAATGCCGCGGGCCGGGGTGGCCGCGGCGGTGCCGGCGCCTGGGGCGGCAGCGAGGATCGGGGGCAGGGTCATGGTGAACCGAGGTCTTTAAGATGCATGGAACATGCAGCTTATCGCGGCCCGCCCTCAAAAGCAATACACTGCATGCATCTTTCAAGGACTCTCCTGCCGATGCGACTGTCCGACTACACCGACTACACCTTGCGCGTGCTGATGTACTGCGCGGCCCACCCCGACCGGCTGGTCACCATCGCCGAGATCGCCGAGGGGCACGGGGTGTCGAAGAACCACCTGATGAAGATCGTCAACGACCTGGGCCGCCAGGGTGTGCTCGAAACGACGCGCGGTCGCGGCGGCGGCTTGCGTCTGCTGCGGGCTCCATCCGCCATTTGCATCGGCGACGTGCTGCGCAGCAGCGAGACCGATTTCCGGCTCGTCGAGTGCTTCGATCCGGCCACCGACACCTGCACCTTGACGCCGAAGTGCCGGCTCAAGGGCGTGCTTCAGCGTGCGCTCAAGGCCTACTTCGCCGAGCTCGACGCGGTGACGCTGGCCGACCTGGCCGGGCCGGGCGGTCGGTCGGGCCGGCCACCGGTCGGCGCCGCGAAGCCGGCGACGGTGAACCCGCCGAAGAATGGCAAGGCGCCACGACGGGCTCGCGCCAAGGGCCCGCCCGCGCCGGCGTGACCCTGGCTCGGTCAGCCGACCCGTTGTGCGTGGAACAGCGCGCCCGCCAGCACGCCCGTGCGATACAGGCCCACGAAATGTTCGTAGGCCTGGTCATAGCGGTCGAAATGCGCCTGCCCGAGGCGCGCCACGGTCTGCTCCTTCAGTGAGCGGTACATCGCGTGCCGCTCTACCAGGATGCCGGTCCATGCTTCGCTCAGGTCGGTGACCTGCACCACCGTCAGGCCGGCGCTCTGTAACCAGGCGCGGTAGTCGGCTTCGGTCGCGATATCGCTGAAACGCATGCCGTCGAACAGGCGGCGCGCATCGTCTGAGCCCAGCGGCTGGCGGCTCAGGATGTCGGAGAACACCAGCCGTCCAGCGGGCCGCAGCACACGCGTTATGCCGGCCACCAGGGTCGGCTTGTCGGGGATGTGGGCGAACGCTTCCTGGCTGATGGCCAGAGTGAACGAGGCGTCGGCAAAGGGCAGCGCCAAGGCGTTGCCCTGGCGAAAGCTCACCTGCGCCGCCAGGCCCGCGGCTTCGGTGAGCGCGGTGGCGCCTTCGACGCGGCTGGTGGTCAGGTCCAGCCCGGTGACGCGGCAGCCGGTCTTCCAGGCGATGTAGCGCGCCGGGCCGCCCAGGCCGCAACAGATGTCGAGCACCCGGTCGGCGGCCACCACCCGGGCTTGTGCCATCAGCCGGTCGACCGCGGCGGTGCCGCCGTAGTGGTCCTGATCGTGCGATTGAAGCACTTCTTCGGTGATGTCCCGGCGGGCGATGCCGCGCGCCGCCACCGCGTCGAAGATCTGCTGCGCGCTGATCGGGTGGAAGTCGTAGAAGTGCTCGACGGCTTGCAGTCGCGGGTCGGTGGGCATGAGAGCTCCTGGTCGATGGCCGGTGGACGGCAGCCGATGCTAAATGAGCACCGGCCGAAGCCCGGTTCACCCGCCGCTCAGCGCCAGCACCACGGCCACGAAGTCACTCGGCTGCAAGGCATGGCCCAGGTTGCGCACGCCCAGGCCGTTGACGAAGATGCGCATGTTCGGCCGCAACAGGTTCTGCTCGTCGACCACGCGAAAGCGCAGGCCGGGGTAGCGGCGGTCGAGGTCGTCGAACAGCGCGGCTAGCGTGCCGCCCACCGCCTCGACCTGCGAGGCGCGCGTGTACGAGCGCAGCGCGCCGGGCATCAGCACCTTCATCGGCCAGCCCTCGAGATGCCAGCGTGCATCACGCGAGCGCCGCCACTTCCACCGCATAGATCTCGGGCAGGTGGCGGGCGATGGCCGACCAGCGCGCGCCTTCGTCGCGCCCGATCCACAGCTCGCCGCTGGTGGTGCCCAGGTACAGCGCCGGCTTGGCCTGCGCATCCGCCGTCATGGCCTGGCGCTTCACGGTCCACCAGGCCTGGCTTTCGGGCAGGCCCTGGTCCAGCCGCTGCCAGGTGCGGCCGGCATTGCGGGTGACATAGGCTGCCGGGCAGCCGGCCGGGCTGGTGCGCGGCCAGACGTCGGTGCCGTCCATCGGGAAGACCCACACCGTGTCGGGGTCGCGTGGGTGCACGACCACGGGGAAGCCGATGTCACCCACGCGCTTGGGCATCTTGCGGCCGATGCGCTGCCAGGTGTCACCGGAGGCGGTGCCCGACCGGTCGAGCCGGTAGATGCCGCAGTGGTTCTGCTGGTACAGCCGGTCGGGGTTGCCCGGACACAGGCGCACGCAGTGCGGGTCGTGGAAGGTGAGGGTGGCGGCGTCCAGGCCCTCGACCACCTCCAGGCCGTCGACCAGCGTGGACCAGCTGCGCCCGGCGTCGCGCGACTCGTGCACACCGCCGCTCGACATCGCGAAGTAGAGGTGCTGCGGGTCGCGCGGGTCGACGATGAGCGAGTGCAGCTTCGGGCCGTCGGGCGTGCCGTCCTGCGCCGAGCCCATCCACTCGCGGAACTGCGGATCGTCGTTGATCGCCGGCAGCGGCACCCAGTTGACGCCGCCGTCTTCGGTGCGGAACAGGCCCTGCGGCGAGGTGCCGGCATACCAGGTGCCGGGTTCGCTGGCGTGGCCCGGGGTCAACCAGAACGTGTGATCGACCGAGCGCGCGGGCAGGCTGCCGGTGCCGCTGGCAGGCTTGGCAAAGGCCGGCGGTTGTTTGGCCTCTTTCCAGTTTCGGCCCAGGTCGGTGGAGCGAAAGATGGTTGGGCCCAGGTGGCCGGTCTTGGCCGCAGCCAGCAAGGTGCGGCCGTCGCGCGGGTCAAGTTGCACGTGGCTGATGGTGTGGCCCAGGAAGTGCGGGCCGTCGGCCTTCCATTCCTTGCGCCGGCTGTCGCCATGGAACAGCCAGGCGCCCTTGCGCGTGGCCACCAGAATGACCAGGCGCGCCGGCGTCGCAGGCGTGGCGCGGCGGGTGGCGGCTTTGGCGGCGGGGCGGGTGGGGGTGGCTGTTCGGCTCATGGGGGCTCCTCGGCGAGTGGTGGCGCGTGGGTGACGATTCTTGACAGTGTCACGACGAACGAGAAGGCGCGATTTCGACAATCAATCCGCAAACCCCGGCGGCGCCACGAAACCGCCGAACTCGCGCTCGGCCAGTTCGGCAAAGGCCAGGGTCGTGCGGTCTTCCAGGTGCGGGCCTATCACCTGCACGCCGATCGGCAGGCCCGACTCGCCCAGCCCGATCGGCATCGCGGTGGCGGGCAGGCCCGACAAGGTGGCCAGCGTGATCCACAGCCCCAACGCGTCGTAGGGCAGGTCGGCGCCGTCGATGCGGAGGCGCCGGCTGCGCATGTCGGAGTGGTCGTGTGCGAAGGCGGGCGTGGGCAGCACCGGGCACAGCACCACGTCCCATTCGCGGAACAGCTGGCGCCACTGGTTCGACAGGGTGGCGCGCACGCGGTCGGCGTGGATCCAGTCGCGGTGGCTCAGCACCAGGCCGCGGAGCTGGTCGGCCTCGGGGCCGCTTGCACCGGGTGGCAGCCCGGCCGCAGCGTGCTGCAGACCGCGGTATTCGGGCTCCGGCAGGTCGGCACCGAAGAACGACATCAGCAGGCTCGTGAAGGTGGTCGCGACCCGCGCCAGGTCGGGCAACAACGGGCTGCTCGACGCCAGCTTGCAGCCGGCGCGGGCGAGCCGCTCGGCAAAGGTGTGCAGCGCGGCGCGCACTTCCTGCGCGGTCGGCGCGAGCGGGTGGGTATCGAGCACCAGCACCCGAAAGTCGGCCAGCCGCGTGTGGCGAGTCAGCGGCAGCGCGAGCCGGTAGGCGGTGGCCTGCAGTTCGTCCGGCCCGGCCAGCACGTCGAGTGCGAGCGACAGGTCGGCGGCGCAACGCGCCATCGGCCCCACGACCGCGAAGTCGACCCGCGGCCCGGTGTGCAGCGCCAGCGCGCCCGGCGGCGCAACGCCGCGCATCGGCACCAGATCGAAGCTCGGCTTGTGCGCGAACACACCGCAGCAATGGGCCGGGACCCGCAGCGAGCCGCCGATGTCGGTGCCGAGTTCGAGCGGCACGAAGCCCGCAGCGAGCGCCGCCGCCGAACCTCCGGACGAGCCACCCGGCGTGCGCGAAAAGTCCCATGGGTTGCGCGTGACGCCGTGAATCTCGTTGTAGCTCTGCCAGTCGGCCAGGTGCAGCGGCACGTTGGTCTTGCCCAGCAGAACCGCACCGGCGGCCTTCAGGCGCTGCACCACCAGCGCGTCTTCGCGCACGGGAACAGCCTGCGTGCCGGGAATGCCCCAGGTGGTGGGCAGGCCGGCCACGTTGACAGCTTCCTTGACCGTCATCGGAATGCCCAGCAGCGGGCGACGCTCGCCCCGTGCCAGCGCGGCGTCGGCCGCCGCGGCCGCCGCGCGCGCCCGCGCGAAGTCGCGCACGACCACGGCGTTGACCTCGCCGTCACGCGCTTCGATGCGGGCGATCGATCGTTCGGTCAGTTCGGTGGCAGAGGTCTCGCGCGCCTGGAGCGCGGCGAGCAGTTGTGTGGTGGTGCGAAACATCGGGCTCCGGGTCTGGCGGCAAATCGGCTCGCCATTGTTTCGCAACCGGTCGCCACCGATCAAGCGCTGCCCAGCCGCACCAAGCCCACCAGCGCCGCATGCTGCAGCAGCATGATGGTCTTGCCGTCCTGGATGGAGCCCCTGGCCACTTGCTGCAGCGCGTCAGCCAGGCTCATCTCGATGACTTCGATGTCTTCGCCTTCGGCCGCGTGGCCGCCGCCGGCCGAGACGCGGTCGGCGTCGTCGTATTCGGCGACGAAGAAGTGCAGCTTCTCGGTCACCGAGCCGGGGCTCATGTAGGCCTCGAACACCTTGCGTGGCGAGCGCACGACGAAGCCGGTTTCTTCTTCGGCTTCGCGCTGGATGCAGGTGTGCGGGTCCTGGCCGTCGAGCAGCCCGGCGCAGGCTTCGATGAGCATGCCGTCGGCGCAGCCGTTCACATACGCAGGGAAGCGGAACTGGCGCGTTAGCACCACGCTGCCGCGCTTCGAGTTGAACAGCAGCAGCACGGCGCCGTTGCCGCGGTCGTAGGTTTCGCGGTTCTGCGGCTGCCAGCTGCCGTCGCGGCGCAGGTACTGAAAGCTCGTGGTCTTCAGCGTGTACCAGTGGTCGGAGAGCAGGCGCTCTTCGACGATGCGGACGCGGTCATTGGGCGGGAAGACGGTGGGGGCGGTGTGTCGAGGCATGGCGGTATCGTACAATAACGTGCAACTTCGTGCAAACGCATCGCCTGATCCGAGTGCCTCCATGCTCACCACCCAACGCAAGCAGCTCCTGCTGACCCGCCTGGCCGCCGACGGCCAGGTGGTCGCCAGGGACCTGGCGCACGAGCTCGGCACCTCGGAAGACACGATCCGGCGCGACCTGCGCGAACTGGCGCAGGCCGGCAAGCTGCTGCGCGTACACGGCGGCGCGCTGCCTGCGGTGGAGGTGGCAGTGGCAGAAGGTGACCTGCGCGTGCGCGAGCAGGTGTCGCCGGCCGACAAGCTGGCGCTGGGGCGTGCCGGCGCGGCGCTGATCCTGCCTGGCCAGGTGGTGATCCTCGACGGCGGCACCACCGCGCTGCAAGTGGCGCGCCACCTGCCCGCGGGCCTGCGCGCCACCATCGTCACACACAGCCCGACGGTGGCGGTGGTGGCGGCGGCGCACCCGCATGTCGAGATCATCATGCTCGGCGGGCGCCTGTTCCGGCATTCGATGGTCAACGTCGGCGCCGCCGTGATAGCCGCCGCTTCGCAATTGCGCGCCGACCTCTACTTCATGGGCGTGACCGGCGTGCACCCCGAAGCCGGCGCCACCACCGGCGACGCCGAAGAGGCGGCGGTCAAGCGTGCGCTGCATGGGCGCGCGGCCCAGACCATCGTGCTGGCCTCGGCCGAGAAGCTGATGGCGGCGTCGTCTTTCGTGGTCGCCCCGTTGCCGGAGCTGAGCCTTCTCGTCGTGCCCGCCAACACGCCGCAGCGAACGATTCGCGCGCTGCGAGCGGGTGGCGTGAAGGCCCGCACGGCGGGGTAGGGTGGCACTGCCGCGCTCCACCGTGGCGGCCCGGCTCCGCCTTGCGTCAGCTGCTTCGATCACGCGCTTTCGCGCGGTCAACCATCTCCTTGACAGCCTTGGTCATGTGGATCGGAACGAGTTCGATGTCCGGATGCTCGGCAGCGAAGACTCGAAAGATCTGATCGGAAAACGCTTGGCCGATCGCGTCGATACCCTTGAAATCGAAGACGACCTTCTTGAACAGTTCGACCCGAGCAAGCAGTCGTTTTGCCTGAGATCGTGAGACGAGTTCGTCGGTGCCGTACCTGGCCAAACTCACCGGGACGATGGTCTTGTTGAAGGCGTAGTCGTCTCCCGATGAAAACTCATCGAAGACCTTTTTCGTGGTTCTTGCCGTGTGATTGCTCAGCACCATGAATACTCCCGTTCCATCGCCAGGCTTCTGGCGTTCGGACAACCAATCCTCCCTGCGGTCTCTGTCATGGTCGAAGTACAGGCCACCCGAGAGAATCTCGAATCGGTCGAACATTCTCGACGTGAAGAAGATCCCTTCGCCGGAGTGATTCCGCGGATCTGTCGTCAGCTTTCCTTTCGAGAGTTCGAAGATGGCGTGGCGTTCATCGAGCAGGTCGAGTTCGCGTTGAATCTTCTTGAAGATTCCGACCCCGTCGTCAGCCAACAGAATCTCGGTCGAGGCGGCGGTCTTTGTCACCTCGACCGTGATGACCGTGCCTCCGGAGTGATCGATTGCATTGTTGAACATCTCCGTGAACCCGTGATGCCAGATGTTCAGGACATTCCCGGGCAAATGCTCCAGGCTGGGCCGGATATCTCGCGTCCAAACGAGGTCTTCTTCGAGGTCCTGAGCAAGGGAATAGGTGAAGTTGGCTGCACCAAGCGGCGCGAGCGCGTACTTGAGCGAACGTCCTGTGCCCTGTCTGGTGATAGCCCCTTGCTCCATCAGGCGCCTCAGGTGCTTGTTCACAGCCTGGCGCGTGATCGAGAGCTTCTGCGCCACGTGGCCGGCCAGGTCGCTCGCGTGAGCGTCCACCGCGTCCAGAATGAATCGGCGGACCTGCTCTCCCTGGGCTCGAACCTTACCGGCCATGTCTTGATGGTTGTCAATCTGGGTAGATTTTATTGTCAACCTTACGAGAATTCGCGTCAACCATTTGAGGCGGTGGCAGCATTCCTGCCCTCAACCGTCCTGAAACGCTTCCTTGGACTTGAGCATCGGCCGCAGCAGGTAGCTCATCACCGAGCGTTCACCGGTGCGCACCTCGACCGAGCCGGTCATTCCCGGCATCACCGGCAGCGGTTTGCCGTGCGCGCGCATCGTCGACGGTTCGGTGCGCACCAGGGCGCGGTAATAGGTGGCGTCGCTGGAGGCGGCGCGTTCGGTGTCGCCCAAGGCGTCGGGGCTGATCGTTTCGATCGTGCCCTTCAGGCCGCCGTAGGTGGTGAAGTCGTACGCCGAGAGCTTGACCTCGACGTGCTGGCCCACGCGCACGAAGCCGATGGCCGACGGCTTGATGCGTGCCTCGATCAGGATGCGGTTGCCGATCGGCACGATCTCCATCACCGGCGCGCCCGGCCCGATCACGCCGCCGATGGTTGCGATGCGGATGTTCTTCACCAGGCCCCGCACCGGCGACTTCAGCACCGTGCGGCGCAGCACGTCGGCCCGGCCGCTGATCTGTTCGTTGATCTGCGCCATCTCGGTCTGCACGCGCACGAGGTCGGTGCTGGCATCTTGCCGGAAGCGGTTGCTGCGCTCTTGCGCCTGCAGTTCCAGGTCGTTCACCTGGCGGCGCAGCCGGATCACTTCCACGTTGGACATCAGCCCCTGGTCGGACATGCGCTGCGCCACGTCGAGTTCGCGCTGCAGCAGCGCCACACTGCGGTGCGTGCTGCCCACTGCTTCCTGGAGCGAACGTTTGCGGGCGTTGAACGACGCGGTTTCGGCCTCCACCATGCCGGGCGCGGCGGCCACGTCGGCAGGGAACTTCAGCGCGCCGCCAGTGGCCTCGGCGACCAGGCGTGCGATGGTCGCCTTCAACGCCAGGCGCTTGGCCTGGCCTTCGTTCTGCTGGGCCTCGAAGCGCGTCGGATCGATCTGCGCCAGGTCCTGGCCCGCCTCGACCTGCTGGCCCTCGCGCACCTGCAGCTCGCGCAGGATGCCGCCTTCCAGGCTCGCGATCACCTGCTCGCGCCCGTCGGGCACCACGCGCGCATCGGCGCGCGTGATCTCGTCCACGCGCGTCAGGCTGGCCCACGCGATGGCGGTGATCATCGCCAGCGCCATCAGGTACAGCGCCCAGCTCGTGCGCGGGGTTGCGTCCACCACTTGCGCGGCGCGCAGGGGGGACAGGTACGCCGTGTCCGCCTTTTGTGGCGGGCGCGCGGCGGCGGGTTTGGGTTTGCCGAACATTTCAACGGGTCGTCGTGTGCGAGCTCGCGGCGAGCGGTACCCGGCGTGGGCTCATGCTGGGGCGGTCTGCGCTGGCGCTCCGACTCCGCTGCGCTGCTCGGTCTTGCGGCCCGTCGCCGAACTCACTTCGCTCGCTTCGCTCTCTACGTTCAAACATGCGGCGACAAGTCAGTTCACGAACGCGCTGCGCGCGGGGCCGCAAGCCCTGGGCTGCTCGTCGCCCCAGAAATCGCCCCCGCGGGGTACCGCCCGCCGCGAGCTGGAGGCGTGTTTGGTTTTCGGTGGAAGAGAACAAGCGTGCCCGCAAAGGTGCGTTCGGGCAGGTCGGAGGGCGCCTCTTCGGCGCTGAGGAGCACAGGGCTCGTGGCCCGCGCGCGCAGCGCGCTTCGTGAACTGACTTGTCGCCGCCTGTTTGAGCGTAGAGAACGAAGTGAGCGAAGCGAGTTCGGCGACGGGCCACGAGACCGATGCAGTGTGCCCGGACGAAGAACAGTCCCTGCGGACTGTTCTTCGCCTGGCACACGCCCTGGCGCTTGCAAGCGCCAGGGCACGGAAGGGAGTCGGAGCGCCAGCGGAGACCGCCGAAGCGAAGCCCTCCGGCCTGCCCGGACGCGCCTTTGCCCGCGCAGACGTGCCGTGCACGACGATTCGAAACGAACGGCGCAAGTCGAGAGCAACCGGCAGGAGCCGCTGACATGCTGACCCGCGCCTTCCAGGCCATCGACGCCCTGCTCGCCGCGCTGCTGCTCGGCATGGTGCTGATGGTGTTCGGCAACGTGGTGCTGCGCTACGCGTTCAACTCCGGCATCGTGGTGTCGGAAGAACTGTCGCGCTTTTTCTTCGTGTGGCTCACCTTCATCGGCGCCATCGTCGCGATGCACGAAGGTTCGCATCTGGGCATGGACAGCGTGGTCACCAAGCTTTCGCGGCGCGGCAAGCTGGTGTGCCTCGCGCTGAGCCAGGCGCTGATCCTGATGTGCTGCGTGATGCTGGTCTGGGGCACCTGGCGCCAGCACGAAGTGAACGCCACCAACATGGCGCCGGTCACCGGGCTGTCGATGATCTGGGTGTTCGGCGTGGGCTACCTCACCGGCACCGCGATCGCCGCGCACGCGCTGCACAAGCTGTGGCGCATCGCCAGCGGCAGCATCACCGACGCCGAACTGATCGAAATCCGCGAGAGCGAAGAAGTGCCGCACGGCGCACCGGAGGGCAAATCATGACCGTTGCCGTGTTTGCCATCTCGCTGCTCGCGGCGATGGCGCTGGGCACGCCGATCGCGTTCGCGCTGCTGGTGTGCGGCGCGGTGCTGATGGTGTCGCAAGGGCAGGTCGACACCACCATCCTGTCGCAGAAGCTCATCGAAGGGGCCGACAGCTTCCCGCTGCTGGCCATCCCCTTCTTCATGCTGGCCGGCGAGCTGATGAATGCCGGCGGCATTTCCAAGCGCATCGTCAACTTCGCGCTCGCCTGGGTCGGGCACCTGCGCGGCGGGCTGGGTTTCGTCGCTATCTTCGCGTCGGTGCTGATGGCGGCCATCTCGGGCAGCGCCGCGGCCGACGCCGCGGCCATCGGCGCGATGCTGATCCCGATGATGCGCAGGGCCGGCTACAACGTGCCGCGCTCGGCCGGGCTGATCGCCGCGGGCGGCGTGATTGCGCCGGTCATCCCGCCGTCGATCGGCTTGATCGTGTTCGGCGTGATCGCCAACGTGTCGATCGGCAAGCTGTTCCTGGCCGGTGTGTTCCCGGGCTTGATGATGGGCTTGTCGCTGGTGTTCACCTGGATGTGGGTGGCCCGCAAGGACAAGGTCGCCGTGCAGCCGCGCCAGCCCGCCGCAGAGCGCCTGCGCGCCGGCATCGACGGCATCTGGGCCCTGCTGATGCCGCTGGGGATCATCGGCGGCATGAAGTTCGGCATCTTCACGCCCACCGAGGCCGGCGTGGCGGCCTGCGTCTATGCCTTCGTGATCGGCGCCTTCGTGTACCGCGAACTGTCGCCGCGCCAGTGTTACGGCTTGCTGGTGGCCGCCGCCAAGAGCACTGCGGTGGTGGTGTTCCTGATCGCCGCGGCACTGGTGTCGGCGTGGCTCATCACCACGTCGGAGGTGCCGCAGCAAGTGGCGGCGCTGCTCAAGCCCTTCATGTTCAACAAGATCGTGCTGATGTTCGTGATCATGGCCATCGTGGTGGTCGTGGGCACGGCGCTCGACTTTGCGCCGACCTTGATGATCCTCACCCCGGTGCTGATGCCAGTGGTGAAAGAAGCCGGCATCGACCCGGTGTACTTCGGCGTGCTGTTCATCATGAACAACGCCATCGGCCTGATCACGCCGCCGGTGGGCATCGTGCTCAACGTGATGTGCGGCGTGGCCAAGATTTCCATGAAGGACCTGATGACGGGTCTGTGGCCCTTCCTGTGGGCCGAACTGTTCGTGCTGTTCCTGCTGGTGCTGTTTCCGTCCCTGGTGATGGTGCCGCTGAAGTGGCTGATGTAATTTTCAAACGAGGAGACCTTTCGATGATTGCAAGCAACCCCACCCTGCGCATCGCCGGCATCGCGCTGGCCGCCACGCTGGCCTGCGCGAGCGCGCAAGCCCAGTTCCAGGACCGCAACTTCCGCGTCTCCAACGGCGTGAGCAAGGAACACCCGATGGGCAACGGCCTGGCCAAGATGGGCGAGTGCACCTTGGCCAAGAGCGGCGGCAAGATGAAGATCACGCCCTACTGGGACGGCGCGCTCGGCAACGACCTGACGGCCAGCCAGAGCGTGCGCACCGGCTCGCTCGAGATGGTGCTCACCTCCACCGCGCCGCTGGTGGGCATCGTGCCGGCACTCGGCGTGTTCGACCTGCCCTTCCTGTTCAACAACG
>JANOQS010000608.1:0-2436 GCA_031414975.1 Methylibium sp.
ACCCACGGCACCGCTGGCGGCGCCTGTGGAAACATCGATCACCTGCAACGTGTCGCCGTCCGGATCGAAGTCTTTGCCCGCCGCGGCAGCGGTGCCGGTGATCACGTTGCCGGCCACTGCGCTGTCTTCGCCGGTGGCGGCCGTGTCGGCCAGCGCCACCGGCGCGTCTTGCACCGGCGTGACGGTGACCGGCAGCCAGCTCGTGGCGGACGTGCCGCCCTCGTCGTCGGTGGCAGTGAAGCCGATCCGTGCCACGCCGTTGAAATTCGCTGGCGGCACAAACACCAGCGAGGCCGCCTGTTCGGGGCTCAGGGTCTGGCCCGGCAGCACCGGCGTGGAGCCGTCGGCCAGGTACAGCCACGCGCCTTCGGTCAGCGACGTGATGGTGATGCCGACCACCACGCCATCGATGTCGCTGCCGGCCAGGCTCACCGACACGGCGCTGTCTTCCACGCCTTCGGCCGGCTGGCCCAGCGCCGTCGGCAGGTCGTTCACCGACGTGACCAGAATGTTCGTGCGGCCGGTCGAGACGAGCTCGCCGCTGGTGGCGGTGTAGACGAATTCACCCACCGGCTCGCCGCGGTAGTCGGCCGGCGGCAGGTACACCAGGCCCTGCAGTTCGGCCGCGCCCAGCGTGCTGCCCGCGGTCACCAGCGTTCCGCTGGCGGTGCGCACCTCGCCCACCGTGGGCACCGACTCCACCACCAGCACCGGCACGGCAGCGCCGTTCCAGCTCGGCAGCGACAGGTTCAAACCCACCGGAGCGCCTTGTTCACGTGCCACCACGCTGCTCGAGCCGGCCTGCACCGAGGGCAGTGCCGGGTCGGAAGGGCCTGCCAAGGCCGGATCGGTCGGGTACTCGGGCAAGGTCGACGGTGTGCCACCCGCCAACGGCACCGCCAGACCACCGTCGCCCACGCCTTCAGTCACGCGGCCCACGCGCAGCCCTTCAGCGAGCGCACCGTCGGCGCCACCGGCCGCGGGCGCAGCGTCGGCGTCCTGCCGCTCGATGGCCTTCAAGATCGGGTCGAGCGCGTCGGCCGCGGCGGCAGCGCCGCCGGTGGCGCCGACCGACGGCGCCGTGTTCCACGCCGGGGCTTCCGCCGGCAGCGCGGCCGTGTCGTCGGGGCGCAAGTCCACCGCGCTGCCCGGCGGCGTCAGGACCTCGTCGCCGGGGTAGATCGGATCGCCCACTTTCAAGGGCTGAATGCTGCCGTCGGCACGCCGGACGGTGGCAGTTCCCTGAATGGCCTGGACGATGCTGATGGCGGCGTGTGGGGTCGTGGTCACAGAAGTCCTTGGGCAGTGGCGGAGCGAGAAATGGGATTTCTACGCAGTGCTATCGGCCGCCCAAGGCCTCGGCTGAAGTGACACCTCAGCCGTCTTCCGTGAACCCGTTCACGCCAGCGCCGCCTGGCGCGACGCAGGCGGGTTCAGCGTGGTTCAGCGCCTCTCAGCGCAAGTGCGTGCCGAAAAACGCCAGCGTGCGCTGCCAGGCCAGCGCCGCCGCCTCGGGGTCGTAGCGTGCGATCGGAATGCGCTGGCCTTCCACTTGCGTCTCGTTCGCGAACGCGTGTTCGGCGTTGTAGCGATGGAACTCGAACTCCACGTTGGCCTCGCGCAGTTTCACTTCCAGCGCGCCGACGCCGGCGATCGGGAACGGCACGTCCAGCGTGCCCCAGTGCGCCATCAGCGGCGCCTTGATCTTGCTTGCGTCGATGTATTCGAGCGGCGGGTAGCCGTACCACACCACGCCGGCATTCACCTCGGGCACATGCACCATGGCCAGCAGCGTGAGCGCGCCGCCCATGCAATAGCCGGTGATGCCGACCTTGCCGCAGCGCGCCTTCAAGAACTGCACCGCGCCGCGCGCGTCCTGCCCGGCCGCGTCGCCGAAGTCCAGGTTCGTCATCAGGTGCTCGGCCTCGGCCGCTTCGACGGTGGACTTGCCGCGGTACAGATCGGGCACCAGCGCGGTGTAGCCGGCCGCGGCGTAACGGTCGGCAACCCCGCGGATCTGCTCGTTCAGGCCCCACCACTCCTGCAGCACCACCACCCCCGGCCCCGTGGCCGCCGCCGCGTCCGCCGGCACCGCCAGGTAACCATGAACCGATTGGCCGTCGGGGCGCTGAAAGCTGATGTGGGTGCCCATGGTCGGCTCCTTGGTGGGTTGAGGGGACCACAAAGCGTAGTGGCAGGGCTGCGCAGGCGCAAGCAGCACATGAGGCGCAGGCACGAGGCGCAGGCGGTTTGACTGAACGTACGTTTTCACGTACGCTGCGGCCGTCCAGGAGCCCCGCATGACACCCGTATGACCACCCTCACCGCCAGCGAAGCCCGCGCCAGCCTGTACCGCTTGATCGACGAGGCGGCCGAATCGCACCAGCCCATCCTGATCACCGGCAAACGCAGCAGCGCCGTGCTGCTGTCAGCCGA
>JANOQS010000609.1:0-2352 GCA_031414975.1 Methylibium sp.
CGGCGCACCCGCCGTTCAGCGAAAGCCGCCCGCCACCCTGATCCGGTCGCCCGTGATCCAGCGCGATGCATCGGAGGCCAGGAAGACGGCCACGTCGGCAATGTCACCCGGCTGGCCCATGCGGCCGAGCGGCGTGCCGGCGATCATCTGCGCCTCCATGTCGCTGCCGATGATGCCCGCGCTGTGCGTGCCCTCGGTCTCCACGCCGCCGGGCGCGATGGTGTTGACACGGATCTTCCGCGGTGCCAGCTCGATCGCGTGGGTGCGCGTCACCTGGTCGAGCGCCCCCTTGGTGGCGCCGTAGATCGTCGCGCCCGGGAGCCCCTTTTCACTCGCGATCGAACTCACGTTGATGACGCTGCCCCCTTCCGCGGGGAACCGCTTCACCGCTTCCCGCGTGGCGAGGATGGGCCCGAGCACGTTGGTGTCGAACTGGCGATGGAACTCGGCCTCGGTCACGTCTTCGAGCGCGCCGAACTGGTAAACGCCGGCGTTGTTGACCAGGATGTCGAGCCGGCCGAAGGCCTCGTGCGCCTCGACGAACAGCCGCTTCACTTCGGCTTCCTTGGCCAGGCTGCCCTGCACGGCCACCGCCTTGCCACCTGCACGCTGGATGTCGGCGACCACAGCGTCGGCACCCGCCTTGCTCGACGCGTAGTTCACGACCACCGACGCGCCTTGCGCCGCGAACGCCTTGGCGATGCCCGCGCCGATGCCCTTGGATGCGCCGGTGACGACGGCGACCTTGCCTTGCAACAACCCACTCATGGACCTTCTCCTCAAGATGACCCTGCCTGTTTGACAGTTAGACAAATGTCGAACTAAAGGATTGCCCTTGGCTGCCGTGGGGAGAAGCTGGGACGAAGCGCCGGATCAGAGGATCCGGGCGAGGTGTTCGAGGTAGGCCTGCAGCACGTCGCGCTGCAGCACCAGGTTCATGTACTTGCCGTCGCGCTCGCTTCGGATCAGGCCGGCCGTTTCGAGTTCCTTGAGATGGTGCGACATCGTCGCCGGGCTCACGTCGTGGCTCTGCTGCAGCGCGCTGCACGGGCACGGACCATCGGCACTGCCGATCTCCTGCAGCAGACGAACCCGGCGCGGCTCGGCGAGGGCGCGCGCGATGCGGGCGAATTGGCGTTCGGTGAGGGGTTCAGGGCTGGTGCCGGCCATTGAACGCAGATTGTCCTACGGCGGGCCTGAGCAGCGTTCGCCACGCTCTTGTCAACGACTCTTCAGTGGCACGCGGTCCGCTGCGAGAGGTGCGGTGCTGGGTGCTGCAGGTACCCACCACTGCTGGCTCACATTGGTGCGGGCGTTCAGCTTTGTCTTGGGCCGACCAGGCGTGTAGTCGTCGACATTGAATCCGTTGCAAAGGGGCTCGACGTTGCCGAACACTGAGCCGGCAGCAACGCGGTCGTGGGCGGTGTTGCACGGCATCCAATCATTCCGCTTGAAGAGCATGTAGTCCATCCGGGCCCAGAACAGGTCATACAGCGCAGTACCTTGTACTGGGCTGCCCGCCATCGGGCCCGTGGTGGCGGTCCAAACGCCAGGTGCCGTTGTCGGCTGCGGAGTCACGGCCTGTGCGCCGGTGTTGACCTGCGCTGTCACGTCCACCCCGTTCGGCCCTTCGCGCGTGGTCACCGACCAGTAGTCGCGGCCGAACGAAGCGGCCAGCACCAGATAGACCGACCAGGTGCGCACCGCTTGGAAGCCTTCGGGGTGGTGGGAGAAGCGGAAATCGTCCTCGTCGGCGAGGCGAAGCACTCTCTCTGCAGCGGCGATCACCTCCTCGCGGCTCACGTCGTTGTACGTGCGGACATGCGTTGCCAACTGCTGTTCGCGGGTGAGCTGTGGAACCTGCGCGCACCCAGCCAGCAGCGCGCCAATTGCCAAAGTGGTCAACTTGGTCTTGGTCCGCATGATTTGCTCCACCCTGTCCTGTTGCCCGCATTTGACAGGGGAACGCGGCGATGCGGATGGGTGGTGGCGCTTCGCATGTGCCATTCTTCTCAATTGGTATCGTCTAGGTGGTGGCAAGTGGGCAGCCTCGCCGACTGCTAACCTTCTGACTGGCGCTTTCACCAACGCTGACCTCGAATGCCGTACTTGAACGAACAGGACAAGATCGACCGGCACATCAACGGCTTCGCCACGCAGTCGTTCCGCGACCAAGCCGATCGTGACTACATTGCGGCGAGGCTTGCTTGCCGGGCAGATCTGATGCCTCAGTTTCTTTGGAGTGCACAGCAGGCAGTCGAGAAATACTTGAAGGCGATCCTGCTGTACAACCGTGTACCCGCAAAGAAGCTCGGTCATGACATCGCGACGGCGCTGCAGCTTGCCGAGGCG
>JANOQS010000610.1:0-2306 GCA_031414975.1 Methylibium sp.
CCCATTGGCGCGCAAACGCGCGGGCGTGAGCTTCGATCAGGTGCGCGCGTTTCCGATCGCATCAACGCCACTCAGCGACGAAGTGGCGCGGGTGCTGGTCGAGCGCTACGGGCCCGAGGCGCACCCGCAGCGCTGCGTCACACTGCGCTGCGAAGAAGTTCCGAGCCTGGTCGAGCTGACACGGCACACCGACACCGTGCTGATCGCCATCCGCGCCGCGGGTCCCGACCTGGTGGAGCTGACCATGAAACCGCCCCTGAACTCGACCGCGCGATTCGCCGTCGTCACCTTGGCGGGCCGCAGCGAGGCACCGGCCTTGCCGATCTTGCGCCGGCTCATGCAGGAGTTGTTGCGGGACGCTTGAGGGGTGCCCCACGCCGCATTTGCCGATCAGGCCTTGCGACGGCTCGGTGACGCGCGCTTCGCGAGCGGCTTTGGCGCCGGGCGCAACGCAAGTAGCTGCGCTTCGAGCATCGGCGCGACGGTGTCGCGCAGTATGGCCTCGCGCTTGCCAGCGGGCACGAAAGCGTCGAACTGGCCGGCCAGGGCCAGGTGCGCAAAGCCGTGCACTACCGACCAGATCGACAGCAGCGCGTTCCATTGCGTGGGCGCCAGCGGCGTGGGCGGCGCAACGCCGTAGAGCTTGCGCACACCCAGCTCCAGCGCCATGAAGGCGGCGTGCGCGCTGTGCTCCAGCGCTTCGTCCTTGGCCAGGCCGCAGCGGAACATCAGCCCGAAGCGGCCCGGGTAGCGCAGCGCAAAGCCGACGTAGCCGACGCCTTGCTCGCGCAGGCACGCCACCGGGTCGTCGCCACCGCGCGCGTTGCCGGCTTCGAGCGCAGCGGTGAGGCCGTCGAACGCCAAGGTGGCGACGGCGGCAAGCAGGCCCTGGGCGTCGCCGAAGTGGTGCGCCGGCGCAGCCGGCGACACGCCCGAGCGGCGCGCCACCTCGCGCAGCGAAAAGCCCTCCACGCCGCGCTCGGCCAGCACGGCTTCGGAGGCTTCGATCAGCGCCGCGCGCAGCGCGCCGTGGTGGTAGCCGTCGCGGGGGATGGCTGCGGGCTTGGGTCTTGGCATGGTCAGGGTTCGATGAATCACATAACTTGACAATGTTCAGATCATACCGTATCGTTATGTGAACAGTGTTTAGATAGTCTTCGAACCTTGCCAGGAGCCTGCATGCCGAACCTTCCCGACTCCGCCGCCGACCTCATCTTCTCGCTCGCCAGCGGCCTGGCCATGCTCGCCTGGCTGGCGCTCGCCGCGTCGCCCTACGGCACCCGCTGGGCGCCGCGCGTTCGCATGCTCGCCGGCCGCGCCGTGCCGCTGTTGTTCGCCGTGGTCTACGTGGCGCTGTTCGCCACCCACGGCATGGGCGGCGGTGGCTACGACTCGATCGCCGCAGTGCAGCGCCTGATGGCCGTGCCGGGGCTGCTGACGGCCGGCTGGCTGCACTACCTGGCGTTCGACCTGTTCGTCGGCGCCTGGATCGCCGAACGTGCCGGCGCGCTCGGTGTGCCGCACTGGCTGGTGCTGCCGCTGCTGGCGCTGACCTTCATGTTCGGCCCGGCCGGGCTGCTCGGCTTTGGATTGCTGCGCTTGTTCTGGCTGCGGCGCCAGCCGAAGCCCGTTCCCGCCTGACTCCTCCCATCGACCCCACTGAAAAAGGAAGCTCCATGACCACGCTGCTCCTCGCTGCCGGCCAGCCTGCCCGTGCGGCCACGCTCGCAAGCCCACGTGCCTGGCTCGCCGAACTGTTCGCCCGCGAACGCCGCCTCGCGCTCTACGGCGCCGTGCTGCTGGCGCTGCTGCTGCCGGCGGCGGTGGCCTGGGGCCTGGACGAGCGCATGCTGCGCGCCGCCAATGTGTGGGTCAAGCCGATGAAGTTCGCTTTCTCGATCGCCGTGCTGGCCTTCACCACCGCCTGGTTCATCGGCCACCTGCCCGCGGCGCGGCGCAGCAGCCGAGCGGTCGACTGGATCGTCTGGCTGCTGATCGGTGCCGGCAGCTTCGAGCTGGCCTACATCGGCTTGCAGGCGGCCTTGGGCGAGGCCTCGCATTACAACGTGGGCGATGCGTTGCACGGCACGATGTACACGCTGATGGGCATCGGCGCGCTGGTGCTCACTGCCACGCAACCGATGCTCGCGTGGCAGTTGTACCGGCACCCTGACGCCGGCCGGCCGGCCGCTTACCGCCAGGCGGTGTTGATCGGGCTGGCGCTGACCTTCGTGTTCGGCGCGGGTGTCGGCATGCTGCTGGGAAACATGCAACCCCCGAGTGGAGGCATCACGCTGCCGCTGCTC
>JANOQS010000611.1:0-2326 GCA_031414975.1 Methylibium sp.
GTGCCCACCGCGCTGGCCACCGGCAAGGTCAACGGCCAGGAGAACCCGGTCAACGTGGTGCTGTCGTCCAAGCTCTACGAGTCGCAGTCGCACCTGATGCAGACCGGCCACATCATGAACGCGCAGGTCATCGTCATCAACGAGCGCACCTGGCAGGGCCTGACGGCCGCGCAGCGCGAGCAGCTGTCTGCCGCGGCTGCCGAAGTGCGGCGCCGCGCCACCGAGATGGTGCGCGGCCAGGAAGCGAGCGAAACCGAAGAGCTGAAGAAGCTCAAGATGACCGTCGTCGGCCCGGCCGAAGGGCTCGACCTGGTGGCCTTCCGCGGCGCGGCGCGCAAGGCGGTGGACGCCAAGTTCGGCGCCAAGTACGGCGAGCTGTACAAGGCCATCGAAGCGGTTCGTTGATGGGCGCGCCTTCCGCGCCTGCAGTGCCGGCCGGCCTGCGGGTGCCGGCCGGGCCGCTGCGCCCGCTGCTGCTGCCGCTGTGCCGCGCCTTCGAGTGGGCCGCCATGGCGCTGCTGGTGGCGTGCACCACCGCCATCATGGTCGAGGTGTTCGCGCGCGGGCTGTTCGACCTGGGCCTGCCCGGCGCCGGCGAGCTGGCCAAGTACGCCGGCCTGGGACTGATCTTCCTGACCGTGCCGCTGCTGCTCGCGCAAGACCAGCATGTCAAGGTCGACATGGTGTTCCTGCTCACGCGCGGCGTGCCGCGGCGCGTGCTGGCGGTGTTCAACGAACTGGCCACACTCGCCTTCTGCGTGCTGTTCCTGGTGTCGTGCTGGTGGTTCATGCAGCGCGCCGCCAACTTCTCGACGCCGGCGCTGGCGATCCCCAACCTCTGGTACTACATGCCCGCGATCGCCGGCATGGTGCTGACCACCTTGGTGGCGCTGGACCGGGTGATCGGCATCGTCACCGGCCGCACGGCCGGAGCAGTGGAAGCATCGGCGGAATCACGCCCATGCTGAGCCTCACCGCGATCGTGCTCTTCTTCGTGCTGCTGATCACCGGCACGCCGGTGGCGATTGCACTCGGGCTGGGCTCGGCGGCGGCGCTGTGGTGGTTCGACATGCCGCTGGCCGTCATCTCGCAACGCATCGTCAACTCGCTCGACTCGACCACCTTGCTGGCGGTGCCGATGTTCATCTTCGCCGCCGCGCTGTTCAGCGTGACCGGCCTGACGACGCAACTCTTCGACTTCATCCGCATGGTGATCGGCCGCATCCGCGGCGGGCTGGGCTACGTCACGGTGCTGACGCACCTGGTGTTCTCGGGCGTTTCGGGGGCGGCGCTGGCCGACATCGGCGCGCTCGGCAAGATCCAGATCGACATGATGCGCGAGCAGGGCTACAAGGACAATTTCGCCGCCGGCATCTGCATGGCCGCGGCCACCTTGGGGCCGATCTTCCCGCCGTCGATCCCGCTCGTGATCTTCGCGATGGCGGCCGAGATCTCGCCGGTGAAGGTGCTGATCGCCGGCATCATCCCGTCGTTGATCATCGCCGCCTTCCTGATGGCGATGGTGTGGTGGATCGCGCGCCGCGTCGGGTTGCCGCGCGACACGATCAGCGTCACGCGCCAGCAGTTCGTCAGCCGGCTGTGGTTTGCGATGCCGGCGCTGCTGGCGCCGGTGGTGCTGATCGGCGGCATCCTGTTCGGCATCTTCGGCGAGACCGAGGCCGCGGCCGTCACCGTGGTGTATGCGCTGCTCGCCGGCCTCTTCTTCTACCGCGCGCTCAACTGGCGCGGCTTCGTCGCGGCGCTGCGCGAGACGGTGCACTCCACCGCCGGCGTGATGTTCATCGTCGGTGCCGCAGCGCTGTTCGCGTGGGTGCTGACGATCGACCAGGTGCCCACCAAGGCGGCCGACCTGCTGCTCGGGCTGTCGAAAGACCCATGGGTGCTGCTGATCATCGTGAACCTGCTGCTGCTGGTGATCGGGATGATCATGGAGACGATCGCGGCGATCCTGATCCTCACGCCGATCATCGTGCCTGCCCTCGCTGCGGCCGGTGTCGACCCGGTGCACCTGGGCGTGGTGGTGGTGCTGAACCTGATGATCGGCCTGCTCACGCCGCCGGTGGGCATGAGCCTGTACATGGTGAGCAGCGTGGCCGGCATGCCGGTGGAGCGCGTGATCGTGGCCGCGCTGCCGTGGATCGCCTGCCTGCTGCTGTCGCTGGTGGCCGTCACCTTCATTCCGGCGGCCTCGACCTGGCTGCCCCAACTGATGTTGAGATGACCCACCCCCGAAGCGCCTTCGGCGCCCCCCCTCAAGGGGGCGCCGCCAGCGGCCCGGCAGAGCCGGTTCCGCGGCGTCCGCTTG
>JANOQS010000612.1:0-7339 GCA_031414975.1 Methylibium sp.
GACTGGTACCGCGGCACCGCCGACGCAGTGTTCCAGAACCTCGACATCCTGCGCGAGGCCGAGCCCGAATACGTGCTGGTGCTGGCCGGCGACCATGTGTACAAGATGGACTACGGCGTGATGCTGGCCGAGCACCTCGAACACGCGGCCGACATCACGATCGCATGCATCGAGGTGCCGATCGAACAGGCCAGCGCCTTCGGCGTGATGCAGACCGACGCGCAGGATCGCGTGATCGCCTTCCATGAAAAGCCCGCCCGGCCCGCTTGCCTGCCCGGCCAGCCCGGCCAGCCCGGTCAAGCACCGCGCGCGCTGGCCAGCATGGGCATCTACATCTTCAACGCGCGCTTCCTGTACGACGCGCTCGCGTGCGACGCGGCCGACCCGGCCTCCAGCCACGACTTCGGCCACGACCTGATCCCGCGCGTGCTGGCCCAGGCCCACGTGCATGCGCACCGCTACGAGCGCAGTTGCGTCAACATGCTCGGCGGCGCGCCCTACTGGCGCGACGTGGGCACGATCGACGCGTACTGGGAAGCGCACATGGACCTGATCGAGGTCCAGCCGCAGCTCAACCTGTACGACGACGACTGGCCCGTGCTGAGCCTGCAGCGCCAGCTGGCGCCGGCCAAGTTCGTGTTCGACGAAAACCGCCGGCGCGGCATGGCGATCGACTCGGTGGTCTGCAGCGGCTGCATCGTCAGCGGCGCGACGGTGCGGCGCTCGCTGCTGTCGTTCAAGGTCCGGGTCGACGAAGACAGCCTGGTTGAAGAATGCGTGGTACTGCCCAACGTGCGCATCGGCCGCGGCGTGACCTTGCGCCGCTGCGTGGTCGACCAAGGCTGCCAGTTGCCCAGCGGTTTTGCCGCCGGCATGAACGCGGCGCACGACGCGGCGCGTTTCCACGTGACCGAACGCGGCATCACCTTGATCACGCCCGACATGCTGGGCCAGGGGCGGCACGGGCCGTCGTGCAGCGACGCGGCGGCGTTGCAATAGAGCGAAGGATCAGCCCTTGATTCGGCGCGGTGCCGGCCGCGGGCGCACGCCGTCGACGAGCAGGCGCATCAGCGCGCGGGCGCTGGCGTTCACGTCGATCGGCAGCGATGCGGCCAGGATGCCGTCTGCATGCAGCGACGCCAGCCCGTGCGACAGCGACCAGCCCGCCAGCGCCACCTGCTGCACGTCGGCGTCGCCGATCAGGCCGGCGGCCTGGCAGGCGACCACCGCGTCGACGAGCACCGCCAGCGCCTGCTGGCCCGCAGCCATCAGCTCGGGGTGGGCCGACTTGTCGCACTCGGGGCCGAGGCACGACGCGGGCCACCGGCAAGCGGCCCGGGCACGCCGCTACCATTCCCTCATGCCCAAGCGCCACGACAACCCGCTTCACTTCGTCGACATCCATGGCCAGCCGCTGGGCAGTGCCAAAAGCCTCGGCCGGACCGTGAAGGAGGTGGCCCAGCGCGCCGACGAGGTGGGCGCGTCGCTCTCGCCGGCCGACCTGGAACAGGTCTTCGATGCGCTGGTGATTGCCGGCTGGAAGCGCGGCAAGACGGCGCTGTTGACCTTGCTGCGCGCGCTCGGCTTCAAGCGCCAGGGTGGCCGCGGATTCGGCCACGAAGAAACCGGCGCCGCATTGCGCAGCCTGGCCGCGGCCGGGCGGGCGGTGATCGAGCGCGAGGGCGAAGGCTGGTCGGTGCCCGAGGCGATGGCCGAGCAGCGGCTGCCGGCCTTGCTGGCGCGGCCGGAGGCGGCCAACTGGTGGCGTGCCTGGGTGTGGGTCGCCAACGGCGCCTATGGCTCGATGGAGGGTATGCCGCGCTACTGCGAGGTGCGCAACGCGGGCGAAGCCACGGCGCTGCAACGCTTGCTGCTCGTCTCCGGCATCGATGCGCGTGGCTATGCGACGCTTGCGAACGGCGCGCTGAGCCGAGTCAGTGCCGCCAGCGCTGTGCTGGCGGCGCTGGCCCAACTGCAGCGAGCCGGCGTGTTCGAGCGCATCGACCTTGCGGTGCGCTGGAGCCTGCTGGCGTCGCTCGACGCCCATGGCCTGCTCAGCCGCGAGCAGGCGCTGATGGCCTGGGTTCAGGCCCATCTCGACGACGCGCCGGCCGACGCCGCCACCGGTTTGCGGCTGCGCGTGGCGGAGCAACGGCTGCAGGCCGGCGACCACGCCGGCATCACGCGCGCCCTCGGCGCGGACCCGCAGGCGCTGCCATTCGCGCCGTTGCTGCAGGCGCTCTGGCCAGCGCGTGAGGGGCGCTTTGCCGACACCGCGGCAGCTTTCCCGCCAGCGTGGAAAGGCCTGTGCGCCTACCTCGGCAAGAAGCGCGGCTTCATGCCCGACAGCCTGCTGCAGTGGTACCCGCTGGCGCTGATGGCGCAACCCGACGCGGGGGCGTGGACCACGGCGCGCAAGTTCTGCATCGCCATGTCGGGCTCACGCGACCCGTCGCCCTTCGACGCCTGGGGGCGCTGGGCGCATGCGCTGGCGGTGCGCCTGGGCGACGCGCGCCTGGACGCTCGGGCTTTCGAGGCCGGGCCCCATGTCGAGCATGACCTGCGCGACGCCGACCCCCTGGCCGACCGCCTCGTGCTCGCCGCATGGCTGAACAAATCGCCCGCGGGCTGGACCGAGGCGCTGCTCGTCCGCTTGACGCAGGGGCTCCTGCACGCCGGGCTGCCCTGGAAGGCCGATCTGGTCGTCCAGGCCTGCGAACGCCTGGAATGGCCGGTGCCGGCGCAGCCCGCAGACGCCCCGGCACCGTGGCCGGTGCGTTATTTCGCGCCACCGCAGGCAGCTTGGCGCGATGCGCTGGCGGCCATTGCTGCGCTCGGCGATGGCACCGGCGCCATCCACGTGCGGCCCGCAGCCACGTTGCGCTGGCGGCTCACGCTCGACGAGGCCGGGCGCGTCCACAACCTCGAGGCGTTCGAGCCCTTGGCCAGTGGGCGCGGCAAGCCCAAGCCGGTCTCCCCGGCACAACTGAAGAAGCGTACGCGCCTGGATCCGCGCGACGCCGCCGTGGCGCGCTGCCTGCGCGGGGGGCGCTTGCGGGCCGCAGACATCTCCCTCGATCTGGTGCAGGCGGCGTCGGCCCTGGTGGGCCACCCTGCGCTGGAGCTGGCCGATGTGCCGGGAGTCGAGGTCGAGTTGCAGGAAAGCCTGCCGGTGCTCGACGTGAGGCGCGAGCGAGTCGCAGCAGCGGGCGGCGGCAGCAGCAGCGAGCACTACGTCTTCCGGCTGCACGACGAGCTGTTGACCGACGACGAGCCCGACATCGAACACCATGCCCCCGACCATGACCAGATGGATGCCGAGGCCGCCCGCCGCGACAGCCTGCGCATCGTGCGCGAGTCGCCCGCTCGCGCGCGGCTGGTGCGCATCAGCGCGGCGCAGCGCCGTGTGGCCGAGCTGATCGCGCAGCACTGGACTGTGCCCGCCGACGCCGGCGGCGCCGAGCTGGAGGCGGCGCTGCGCGTGCTGTCGGGCCACTTCATCCTGCACAGCGACGCGGCGGCCGGCGAGCCGGTGCAAAGCGATGCGCGCCTGGTGGCCCAGCTGCAGCCACGCGGCGTTGCGATGGGCTTGTCTCTGGGGGTGCGGCCGTTCGGTGACTTCGGCCCGCTGCTCGCCCCCGGCCGCGGGCGCGCGCGGCTGATGACGCTGCACCAGAGCGTGAGCCTGGCCACCGAACGCGACCTCGACCGCGAGCGCAGTCACCTGGGCGCAGTGCTGGAGGAGCTGCCGTTCCTGGGTGGGCTGGGCGCGGATGAGGCCGATGCTCAGGCCGCCTGGCAGCTCGACGACCCCGAGCACGCGCTCGCCGCCGTGTACGCCCTCGGCCGACTGGCCGGCGAAGGCCTTGTGCTGCGCGCGCTCGAATGGCCGAAAGGCCGCCCGCTGCGTGTCTTTGCACCCGAAGGCAAGGCCTTCGCCGCCACCCTGCGCAGCCGGCGCGGCTGGTTCGAGCTCGAAGGTGAACTGCGAATCGACGAACAACGTGTGCTCTCGCTGCAGCAACTGCTCGGCCTGTTGCGCGAAGCGCGTGGCAGCCGCTTTGTGGCGCTGGGCGACGGCGACTACCTGACCCTGACCGAACAGTTGCGCCAGCGCCTGGCCGAACTCGAAGCCATCGGTGAGGCCGACGGCGCGCAGATGAAGGTCGGCGCCATCGCCGCCGCGTGGCTGGCCGACGCGGCGCCGGCCCTCGGCCTGCGCGGCGATGCCGGCTGGCAAAAGCGCGCGGCCCAACTCGAAGCCGCCGCCGCGCTCGAACCCGGGGTGCCGCACGGGCTGCAGACGGCGCTGCGGCCGTACCAGACTGAGGGCTACCTGTGGATGCGCCGCCTGGCCGAAGCCGGCTTCGGCGCCATCCTGGCCGACGACATGGGCCTGGGCAAGTCCATCCAGACCTTGGCGCTGCTGCTGGCGCGCGCCGCCGCTGGGCCGGCACTGGTCGTGGCGCCGACCTCGGTGTGCAGCAACTGGGCCGACGAAGCGGCGCGCTTTGCGCCTGGCCTGCGCTGCGGAATCTACGGCCAGGCCGTCGCAGAACGCGCGACGCAGATCGACGGTGCAGCGGCCGGCGATGTGCTCGTCGTCTCCTACGCGCTGCTGCTGCGCGATGCCGAGGCGTTTGCGCAGAAGGAGTGGGCCACGCTGGTGCTGGACGAAGCGCAGGCGCTGAAGAACGCTGCCACGCAGCGCTCGCAGGCCGCGGCCGAACTGAAGGCCGGCTTTCGCCTCGCGCTGTCGGGCACGCCGGTGGAAAACCGGCTGGCCGATCTGTGGTCGATCATGAACCTCGTCAACCCGGGTCTGCTGGGCAGCGCCGCGCGCTTTACCGAACGCTTCGGCAACCCCATCGAGCGCCAGCGCAACGACGGCGCCCGCGCCCGGCTGCGGCGGCTGGTGGCGCCGTTCCTGCTCCGGCGCACCAAGGCCCAGGTGCTGACCGACCTGCCGCCGCGGACCGAGATCGTGCAGCGCATCGAGCCGACTGCCGACGAGCGCGCGTTTCTGGAAGCGATGCGCCGCGAGGCGCTGGAACGGATTGCGCAGATCGACCCGAACGACCCGAAGAACCGCTTCAACGTGCTGGCCGAGCTGATGCGCCTGCGCCGCGCCGCCTGCGACCCGCGCCTGGCCGCACCCGAACTGGGCCAGGTGGGCGCCAAGGTGCAGGCCTTCGAGCGGCTGGCCAGCGAGTTGGTCGAAGGGCGCCACCAGGCGCTGGTCTTCAGCCAGTTCACCGACTTTCTGAAGCTGCTGGCCGAGCGGCTGGACGCGCTGGGCTTGCGCTACCAGGTGCTCGATGGCAGCACGCCGGCAGCGCAACGCGGCGAGCGCGTGGCGGCCTTCCAGCGCGGGGAGGCGGACCTGTTCCTGATCAGCCTGAAGGCCGGCGGCTTCGGCCTGAACCTGACCGCGGCCGACTACGTGGTGATCGCCGACCCGTGGTGGAACCCCGCCGCCGAAGACCAGGCCATGGGCCGCGCCCATCGCATCGGCCAGCAGCGGCCGGTGACCGTCTACCGCCTCGTCACTGCCGGCTCGATCGAAGAGCGCATCGTCGCGTTGCACCACGACAAGCGCGAACTGGCCGAAGGGCTGCTCGCTGGCCAGGAGGGCGGCGCGCCGTTGGCGGCGAGCGAGTTGATGGACTTGCTGCGGGATTGAGCTCGTGCCGGCAGCGCATGCAGTCGCGCCCTGAGGCGGTGGCCAAGGGACTGCGAACCAGCTGCGAACCAGCTTGCCCGCGACGTGACGATACCTTACACTTTATGCCAAAGTAAGGAGTTTCACCATGTCCGAAGCAACTCTCACGAGCAAAGGTCAGGTCACCATTCCGGTAGAGATTCGCAAGGCCCTCGGCCTGTCGGCCGGCGAGCGCGTCGTCTTCACCCGGCTCGACGACGGCACCACGGTCATGCGGGCCAAGACCCGGTCGCTCCAAGATCTCAAGGGCCTGCTGAAGCCCGCCGTCGGCAAGCGCAAGGTCTCCATCGATGACATGAACATCGGGCGCGACTGATGGCCGGGCTGGACACCAACGTGCTGGTGCGCTGGCTGGTGGCCGATGACAACAAGCAGACGGCGCATGTGCAGCGCCTCTTCGACGCTGCGTCTGCGGGCAGCGAGCCGCTGTTC
Source organism: Methylibium sp. (assembly GCA_031414975.1). Taxonomy (GTDB): domain Bacteria; phylum Pseudomonadota; class Gammaproteobacteria; order Burkholderiales; family Burkholderiaceae_C; genus LGRD01. The sequence goes on from JANOQS010000612.1 coordinate 6,155, forward strand.
GTCCCGACGACGGTGTTGCTCGAACTGGAGTGGGTGCTGCGCTCGCGCTACCGGCTCGACAAGTCCGGAGTCATGCAGACCTTCATTGCGCTGCTCGAAACGCGAGGCCTCGAACTTCAGTCCGAAAGCGCCATTGAGCGCGCGCTGCACGCGTACCGTGAGGGCGCCGCCGAATTTGCCGACTGCCTGCACGCGGGCTTGTGCGGGGCTGCCGAACGCTCGCCGATGCTGACGTTCGACGTGAAGGCGGCGCGTCTGCCGGGCGCAGCGTTGATCTCGCCCTGAGCAGTTCAGCGCACCCGAGGCGACATCACCCCCGCACGCACACCCCCGCCGCCTCCGGCATCGCCGAGCCTTCCTTCTTCTGCAGCAGGCTCACGCCGTTCTTCACCGCGGTGATTTCGGCGACGATGGAGACGGCGATCTCGGCCGGCGTCTTGCTGCCCAGGTCGAGGCCGATCGGGCCGTGCAGGCGATCGATTTCGGTGTCGGACAGGTCGAACAGCTTGAGCCGTTCCTTGCGCGCCGCGGTGTTGCTGCGCGAGCCCAAGGCGCCGACGTAGAACGCGGGTGACTTGAGCGCCTCCAGCAGCACCATGTCGTCGAGCTTGGGGTCGTGCGTGACGGCGATGACGGCGCTGTGCGGGTCGAGCTGCAGTTCGAGCACCAGGTCGTCGGGCATGGCCTTGCTGAAGGTGGTGCCGGGGATGTCCCAGGTGAGGTTGTATTCCTCGCGCGGGTCGCAGCAGATCACTTCGAAGTCGAGCGCCAGCGCCATGTTCGCCACCGCGCGCGACAGTTGCCCGGCGCCGATGATCAGCAGCCGCCAGCGCGGGCCGAACAGCGCGCGCAGCACGCTGCCATCGAACTGGAAGGCCTCGCCGCGCGACGCGGGTTCGATCGTCACCTCGCCGGTGGCGAGGTCGAGCTGGCGCGCCACCAGCTCGTGGCGTGCGGTGCGGGCCAGCACCTCGTCGATCCACTGCGTGTCGGCCAGCGGCTCCTGCACCAGGCGCAGGTTGCCGCCGCACGGCAGACCGAAGCGCGCTGCTTCTTCCTTGCTGACGCCGTAATTGATGAGCGACGGCTTGCCCACGCGTTCACCCTGGCGCACGCGGTCGATCAGGTCGTCCTCGACGCAGCCGCCCGAGACCGAGCCCACCACCAGACCGTCGCCGCGCAAGG
>JANOQS010000613.1:0-4702 GCA_031414975.1 Methylibium sp.
AAGCGAAACGTGCGAAAACCGAGTACCGCGGGGGAGCGCCGACAAGCCCAGGGTCTTCCCCCTGGGCGCAGGAGGTGATACCCGGCGGTGCCGGTTTCTCGCGCGTTGCAGCCGACGACCTTCTGCCGCCCACGCTCCTAGGAGCGTGAGGGCTCCGCGGCGCTCGCGCCGCGCTCAGCGGTCGGCATTCCAGATCAGCTTGCGGTAGATGGTGTTGCGGCAGATGCCGAGCCGCCGCGAGGCGACCGAGATGTTGCCGTTGGCCGCTTCCACGGCCGCGCGGATCGTCTCGCGCTCGGCGTCCTTCATCGTGCGCGTGGTCGGCGTTTGCGCCAGCGCGGCGGCGAGCGGCGCAGCGGCCGGCGGGGTTGCCGCCGCGGCCTCGGCGTGCTTCACCTCGTCGAGAAGGTCGTCCGGAAGATGCGCCTCGGTGATGCGCCCTTCACCGGCTGCCAGCGCCGCGGCAATGCGCAGCACGTTGGCGAGCTGGCGCAGGTTGCCCGGCCACGCACTGCGGCGCAACAGGGCCATCACCGCCGGGTCGATCTGCGGCGCGCCCTGCGGGCATTCGGCCTGCAGCATGCGCTGCGCCAGGGCCGCCAGGTCGCTGCGCTCGCGTAAGCCCGGCAGCCGCACGCTCAGGCCGTTGAGGCGGTAGTACAGGTCTTCGCGGAACTGGCGCGCCGCCACGCGCTCGCGCAAGTTGCGCAGTTCGGCCTGCGAGCTGCCGATGACGGCAATGTCCACCGCGACGCTGCGCCCACCGGCGGTCGGCCGGAGCTGGCGCTCCTGCAGCACGCGCAACAACAGTGCCTGCTGCGCAGTCGGCAGGTCGCCGACTTCGTCGAGCAGCAGGGTGCCGCCATTGGCCTGCATGACGGCGTCGGTCAGCGCGTCGGCCCCGGCCGCCGAATTCACCACCACGAACGGGTGCCCCGCGCGGTTCGAGTCGTGGTGGATCGCGCGCGCCAGCACCTCCTTGCCGGTGCCGGTGTCGCCCAGGATCAGCAGCGGGATGTCGCGGTTCAGCACGCGCCGGATCTTGCCCACCAGCGCATCGACCTGTGCATCGCCGGTCTGCAGGTGGCGCAGGCCGCTGGCCTCGGGCGGCGCGTTTTTGGTTGGCTGCGCCGGGCGCATTGCGGCGGCTTCTTGCCGTGAGGGTGCGGGTGACGGCGATGCCGGTGCATGTGCGTGGGGCTGGGCCTGGGCCTCTGCCTGCGCGACCGGCGCAGCGTTGCCCACCGGGCCTTCACCGAACACCGGCCGCGGCATCGGATTGAAACGCGCCGTCACGTACAGCGGCTGGCCGGTGGGCAGGTGCAGCAGCAGCGGCACGTGCTGCGGCGCGCGCAGGTGGTCCATCACCGCAGCCACACTGGTGCCCAGCAGGCTGCCCAGGCTGTGCATGCGCAGCGCGGCGGCCGTCTGGCCCAACTGGTCGAGCGCGCTGCGGTTGGAGCCGACGATCTTGCCCTCGGGGCTGATCACCAGAATGCCTTCGAGCAAGGTGCCGATGAACTCGGCCCGGCTGTGAAAGTGCAGGCGCAACCGGTGGCTGCAATCGTCGGACAGCCAGTGGTTTTCGATCATGCGCGCCGACACGCGCACCAGCCCCATGGTGTGCTGGTGGTAGCTGCGCTGGTCGCCCGACACGTCGAGCACGCCGAGCATGTTGCCGCGCGGGTCGAAGATCGGCGCGGCCGAACAGGTGAGGAAGTTGTTGGCGTGCATGAAGTGCTGGCTCGCATGCACGAGCGTGGGCGCTTCTTCGAACAGCGCGGTGCCGATGGCGTTGGTGCCCTTGGACTGCTCGGCCCAGTTGACCCCCGGCGCCAGCGCCACCTTGCCGGCCCGGTCCAGAAAGTCGTCGTCGCCGACCGAATGCAGGATGGTGCCCTGCGCGTCGGTCAGCACGATCATGCTTTCGGTGCCGGCAATCTGCTCGAACAGCATTTCCATCACCGGCGCGGCATGGCCGAACAGGCGCTGGTTGCGCTCGCGCGCCACGGCCATGTCGCTGCGCATCAGCGGGGAGTGGTCGGGCCGCTCGATGCGCGACAACCCGAGCGCCTCGCAGCGCTGGTGCGAATGTTCGATCAGCTTGAACTGGCTGGCCGTGGCGGGCATGCCAGCCACGGCGTCCACCGGATGCGGCGGGCGCGGCGGGCGGGTCGGCAGGGCTCTGTTCATGGGCGAGAGTTTGCGCCTCGGGCTGGCGCATCGTCCATCCGCACCAACCTGTGGGAGTTGCTCCAAAAGACCACAATTCATGCCCCATCGAGCCCGCAAAGCAAGCCATGCCCGACACGCTCTCCGCTCCCACCCGCCCGGTCGCCATGGTCACCGGCGCCCGGCGCGGCATTGGCCGCGCCATCGCGCTGCGCCTGGCCGGCGCCGGCTTCGACCTGGCGCCGGTCGACCTGGCCTTGGGCGACGACCTGCAGTCCGTGGCCGACCAGGCCGCTGCGCTGGGCGGCAACGCCGTGCCGCTGGCCGCCGACATTGCCGACGTGGCCGGCCACGAGCGCCTGCTTGACGCTGCCGAAGGCGCGCTCGGCCCGCTGCACTGCCTGGTCAACAACGCCGGCGTGTCGGTGCGGGTGCGCGGCGACCTGCTCGACGTGACCCCCGAGGCCTGGGACCACTGCCTGGACGTCAACACCCGCGGCAGCTTCTTCCTGACGCAGGCGTTTGCGCGCCGCCTGCTCGCGCGCGAGCCCTCGGGCCCCGGCGCGCCCCACCGCAGCATCGTCACCATCACCTCGACCAACGCGCAGGCGGTGTCGATCACGCGCGGCGAGTACTGCGTGTCGAAGGCGGCGCTGTCCATGGTGTCGCAGTTGTTCGCGGTGCGCCTGGGCGAAGCGGGCATCGGCGTGTACGAGGTGATGCCCGGGCTGATCGAGACCGAGATGAGTGCGGTCTCCAAGCCGCGCTACGACGCCGAGGTGAAACGCGGCTGGCTGGTGCAGCCGCGCTGGGGCCGGCCCGACGAAGTGGGCCAGGTGGTGGCCACCCTGGCGCAGGGGCTGCTGCCGTACACGGTGGGGCAGGCGATCCGGGTTGATGGCGGGATGCTGATCAACAAATACTGAACGGGTGATTGAAGATGAGACCCCGATGGGGGCGGGAGCCGTCTTGCGCAGTCATCCTCAGCCCGCCCGCGCGTAGCGCCCCGGCGAGCATCGCCGCCGTGATCGAGGCGGCAGGGCCGATCAACGTGCTCGTCAACAACGCCGGCATCGGCCTGTTCGGCGCCTTCGAGGCCACGCCCATGGCCACGGTGCGCGAACTCTTCGAGACCAACACCTTCGGCACGATGGCGATGACGCAAGCCGTGCTGCCGCAGTTTCGCGCCCGCCGCGCCGGCGTGGTGGTGAACGTGACCTCAAGCACCACCTTGGCGCCGATGCCGATGGTGGCCGCCTACACCGCCAGCAAGACCGCGGTCGAGGGCTTCACCACCTCGCTCGCGCTGGAACTGGCCGAGTTCGACGTGCGCGTCAGGCTCGTCGAGCCCGGCTACGGCCCGAACACGCGCTTTGCGGACAACGGCAACCAGCGCATGCAAGGCCTGGTGCCCGAGGCGTATGCAGCGTTCGCGCAGCGGATCTTCGCGTCGCTCGGGCAGATCAGCGCCGTGACCACCGGTGCCGACGTGGCGCAGGCCGTGTGGCGCGCCGCCACCGACCGATCGGGCCCGCTGCACCTGCCCGCGGGGGCCGATGCGGTGGCGGTGGCGCTGGCGCAGGCGTAGTCAAGGGCACAGACGCAGGCGCAGACTCAGGCGAGCAGGCCGTGAACTCGGCATCACCGCGTCCATCCCGGTGGTGTCGATTCTGGTGGCTGCCGATCGTCGTGATCATCCATCCACTCAGCAAGGAGCAACACCATGACCAGTTCCATCCGTACCTGCCTCTGGTTCCGCGACGGGCGGGGCCGTGAGGCCGCAGCGTTCTACTGCTCACTGATCCCGGGGAGCCGGGTCGAGACCACCTTTTCCGGCGATGCCGGGCACGGCGTCTTCTCGGTGATCGACTTTTCGCTCGGCGGGGTGCCCTACCAGATTCTCGACGCCGGGCCCGCTTTCACCCTGAGCGAGGCGGCGTCGATCTCGGTCGCGACGGACGACCAGGCCGAGACCGATCGGCTGTGGGCGGCGCTGACTGCGAATGGCGGCGAGGAGAGCGTCTGCGGCTGGCTGAAGGACCGCTACGGCGTGTCGTGGCAAATCTTCCCTCGGCGGCTGATGGAATTGACGACGAGTGCCGACAAGAAGGTGTCTGCCGCGGCGATGGGAGCGATGATGAAACAGAAGAAGATCGACATCGCCGCGATCGAAGCAGCGGTGCGGGAGGCGGCGAAGAACGCTTCTGCGGGCGCGACTGAACTGCGCCGCCGCCGCCCGCGCGATGGGTGGTGACGTGGTGATGCCGGCTACATCGACTGCCGCGGCCCCCGCGCCTAAGGTCTGTGCGCCCGGCCATCATCGGCGGATCCGACGACTCGACTTCAGCGGACAGCTATGTCGTTGTGTCGATCGGCGCGCCAAACGAGCATCGGCGTGCGCGAGGCATGCTAAGGCCGCTTGCTTGGATCTGCCTTGATCGCCGCTAGATGTTCCCTGTATGCCTGTTCATGCTTGCCCGGCAACGACTCGTATTTCAGCAGTTCGTCAAGCATCTCTGGATAGAGATAC
>JANOQS010000614.1:0-3815 GCA_031414975.1 Methylibium sp.
AGGCCGATGGACAGCACGTGGTCCAAGTGCGAATGGCTGATGAGGATGTGGTCGATCTTGGCCAGGTCTTCCAGCGCCAGGTCACCCACGCCGGTGCCGGCGTCGATGAGCACGTCGCCATCGAGCAGGAAGGCAGTGGTCTTGCAGCCGGCCGCAATGGCGCCGGAGCAACCGAGAACGTGGAGATTCATTTGCTGTCGAAAGTGTGGGCGCCGTCCCAGCCGGGCGGCGGTGGCGATCTGCGGTAATCGATGATGCGCTCGGTAAATTTTTCGTACAGCCCAGCAAAGGGCGATTGTGTGTACCGGGCACGCAACTCTGACAGCGACTCCTGCGCCCGATCCCAATCTTGAAGGCGGTGGCTCTGCTGCGCAAGGCGCCAAAGTCGCAATTCATCCTCAAACGCTACGGCTGCACGGGTGGGTGCCGGAACAGGCGTGAAAAGCGTCACGGCCTGCTGCTTGCCCTTGACGCGAACGCGGTCAACTTCGAGCCAGGCAAATTCGCTCCCGGCCGCCGCGCGGGTGGACTCGCCCACCAGCAGGTCCAGCCCGTAGTGGCGGGTCAGGGCTTCGATGCGCGAGGCCAGGTTCACGGCGTCGCCCATCACGGTGTAGCTGCGCCGAATGTCCGATCCCATGTCGCCCACGCACACCAGCCCGGTGTTGATGCCGATGCCAAGGCCGATCTGCGGCAGGGCCCGGGCGGCCAGGTCTTCGTTGAGCAGCTTCATGCGCTCCAGCATGGCCAGCGCGGCGCGCACGGCGTGGTCGGCGTGGTTCGCATCGGTCACCGGGGCGCCCCAGAAGGCCATGATCGCGTCGCCGATGTACTTGTCCAGCGTGCCGCGCTGCTCGCGAATGGCGGCTGTCATGCTGGAGAAGAAGCGGTTGATGAGGGCGCGCAGGTCTTCGGGCGATAGCGCTTCAGACACGCGGGTGAAGTTGCGCATGTCGCAGAACATGATGCTTAGCACGCGGTTTTCGGCCCGCATGTCGTAGCGCGCCGGGTCGCGTGCCATCTCGACCACCAGTTCCGGCGGCACGTACGAGCCGAACAAGCGTGCCAGCGAACGGCGAATGCGGCCTTCGGTGATGTGGCCCCAGACCGTGGTGCCGGTGTAGACCAGCGCGGTCAGCAGCAGGGCCGAGGCCAGTGGCAGCGCGAGCGAGTGGGTGCGGTACAGCCACAGGTTGAGGCCGATCAGAAACGCGGCCAGGCCCAGGGTGAACAACAGCGCGGTCGCCGGAACCAGGCGCGGCAGGGCCATCACCAGCACACTGGCCGTCAACATGATCAGCGCCGCCTCGGCACCCCCCGCCCAGTCGGGCTGAACGGGCAGGTGGCCGTCGAGCAGGCCTGCCAGCAGGCTGGCGTGGACCTCGACACCCGGGAACACCTCTGAAACCGGTGTGGCGCGCAGGTCGAACAAGCCCGGCGCAGTGGAACCCACCAGCACCAGCTTGCCAGCCAGGTGGCCGGCGGCCACGCGGCCGGCGAGCAGATCCCCGGCGGGCAGGTACTCGAACGAGCCGCCCGCCACGCCGCCGGTGCCGCGGAACGGGATGCGCACCCCCACCCGCGCGTCCACCGGAACGGCCAGGCGCTGCGCGCCCTGCGCCAGCACAATGCTTTCGAGCCCGTTGTAGTCGTTCGGCAGCCAGTCCTGGCGGGGGAAGCCGGGCTCGACCTTCGGCAGGCCGGTGTAGCGGCGGAAGACGGCCAGCGCCAGCGCTTCGTAGTGCCGGCCGGCGTGCTCGGCGATCAGCGGCACCGAACGCACCAGGCCGTCGGCGTCCGGGATGGAATTGAAGAAGCCGGCCGCCGGCGCGGCCGCGGCAATGGCCTGCAGGCTGGCGGAATGGCCGTTCCAGCGCGTGAAGGCAATCGGCCGGCCCTGCAGCGCGGCGGCGTCGAACACCGGGGCCGGCAGCACACCGGCCTGGTGGCCACCGCGGTCGCTGGTCAGGTAATAGCCCAGCACGGCCGGGCGGCCGGCCAGTGCGCGCGCGAAGCGGCCGTCGTGGTCGAGGGTCGCGCGCAAGGTTGCCAGCGCGGGTTGCAGGGCAGGGTCGGTGGCCGCCAGCCGCTCCAGGGCCGGCAGCCCCGAGCTGTGGTCGGGCTCGGCAAAGAGCAGATCGAAACCGACCACGGCGGCTTGTTGGCGCACGAACAGCTCGTCGGCCAGCGCGGCCATGCGGTCGCGGCCCCAAGGCCAGCGGCCGACCTGGGCCAGGCTGGCCTCATCGATGTCGACCACCACGATGCGCGGGTCCAGGCCGGGCGGCATTTGCGCGCGCAGGCGCGAGTCGGCGATGGCCAGGTCGATCCTGTCGATGAATCCCAGCCGCCACACCCCGCTGGCGTGCAGCAGCCCGAGCAGCACCGCTGACAACACCAGCGTGCCCCGCAGACTCTTGGATAAGGTAGCGCGCCAGCTCATGCGCTCGGCGCGGGAGGTTCAGGTCCGCAGCGCGAACCGGGCTCTCAGCCTTTTAGGCCTGGACGAACTGCATCTGCGTGCCAGCCAGCTCGATCACGTCACCGTTCTTCAGGTGCACCGTTTCGCTGACGACCGGGCTGCCGTTGACGGTGGGCCGCAGCGCACCTTCGACGTGGGCCAGCACGTACCCGCCCGGCCGCTTGGTAATGGAGGCCACCTGCACGCCCGGCTTGCCGACCGTGGTGACGACCTTGGTGAGCGCGACCTCACGGCCGGCCGCAGCACCATTGAGCACCTTGATCGCGGCCGGCGACGTGGAGCCGCCCAGCGGGCCGAAGCCCGACGCGCCGAAGCCCGGTGCGTGCTGACCCGAAGCCATGCTGCCCGGCTTCATGATCATGGTTTTTTCGTAATCGGTGCCGTCTTCGACCAGGTACTTGATCTTGTACTTGCCGATCTCCACCGTGTCGTTGTGGGTCAGCAACTGCTTCTTGATGGCCTTGCCATTGATGTAGGTGCCGTTGGTGCTGTTCAGGTCTTCGATGAAGACGTCGGCGCCGACCATTTGCAGTACGGCGTGCTCGCCGCTGACAGCCAGGTTGTCGATCACGATGTCGTTGTAGGGTCGCCGGCCGAGCGTGGTCTTGTCTTTGGTGATCTGAACCTCTTTGATCACCACACCGTCGAGCGATACGACCAACTTGCCCATGCTTTATCCCTCTGCTGTCTTTGTCTTTTGTCTGGCCTGAAGGAGGACCCCGTCGTGATCGTCTGCACCCGAGGCGGCCTCAGCGCCGGAACGGCCACCACGATCGGGCCGAGCCGGGCTGGCCACGCAGGCGCGCCAGAATCACCGAGATATTATCCTTTCCACCGGCGTCGTTGGCGGCATCGACCAGCGCTGCAGCCCCTTCCGCCAACGAATCGCAGCCCAGCAACACCTGCAGAATGCTTTCGTCGTCGAGCATGTCGGACAGTCCGTCCGAGCATAGCAGGTAGATGTCGCCCGGTAACACGTCGTGCAGGTGGGTTTCGAGCAGCACCGTGTCTTCCACACCGACGGCGCGGGTCACGAGGTTCTTGTTCGAAGAGAACGCGGCCTGTTCGGTGGTGATCAGGCCGGCGTCGATCTGCTCCTGCAACAGCGAATGGTCGTGGGTGATCTGCGTCAGCCGGCCGGCGCGCAAGCGGTAGCCTCGCGAGTCGCCCACGTGGCCCAGCAGCAGCCGCCCTTCGCGGAACACCCCCATCACGAGAGTCGTGCCCATGCCGGCGTACTGCGGGTTGGAGTTGGCCGCATTGAAGATAGCACGGTTGGCGTTGTCCACGCAGATGTCCATCGCACGGCGCACGTCGGTGTCGGAAGCATTGC
>JANOQS010000615.1:0-4918 GCA_031414975.1 Methylibium sp.
GTGGATCCTGCGGACCAGCGGGCACGTGCTCAGGATCGTCCACGAACACACGTCGGCGCCCGCGGGTTTCGAAGACGGCAAGGTCATTCTTCAGCGCACCGCCAAGTCTTGATTCGCGATGCGATTCGACGGCACGCTGAAGAGCTGGAACGACGAGCGCGGCTTCTTGCGGGCGCGATGATTCGCGTGGCTCCGCGCGAGCCGGTTGGGAGATCGAGGCAGTGAGTGGCGGTTCGCGGTGGCGGACTAAGATCGACCGTGTCCCGTTTCAGAGCAGGTGACCCATGTCCATCCCACTTGAAGTACTGGCCGCTGAGGTGTTGGGCCTTCCGCCCGAGGAGCGATCGGAGCTCCTCGACCGGCTGGTGGCGAGCCTGGAGCCGAGACCATTCGATGCCGCCTGGGAGCAGGCCTGGGCGGCGGAAGTTGATCGACGCGAAGCCGATATCCAGGCCGGCATCGCCAAGTGGATTCCTGGTGAGGAGGCAGTCGCTCGACTCCGCGCGCAACTGAAGTGACCTACTCTGTTTCCGAGGAGGCGGAGCGTGAGATTGCCGCGGCCTTTGCTTACTACCTTGAGCATGGCAGCGCCAAAGTGGCCGAGCGTTTCTTGACCGAGTTTTCTCGCGCCGCCCAGTTGATTGACGCGAACCCGGGTCTCGGGACGCCCACACTCAACGGTCGACGAGTGTTTCCGATTCGAAAGTTTCCCTACTCGCTTGTGTATCGCGCAAGCGACGAAGGCGCTCGAATCGGCGCGGTCGCTCATCAAAGCCGCCGGCCGGGGTACTGGCGCAATCGACCGTGACCAGTTGTCCGACAGCGCAGCATCCCTACCCGACTCCTGGTGTCGTCGTTTGCCCCGCCTTCCACGCCACCCACTCCGACGGCCGCAACCCATAGCGCGCCAGCACGCCTTCGTGCAGGCGCCGAAGCTCTTCGACGATCAGTGCCCTCACATCCGCCTGCTCGGCGATTGGCACGCGCGCAGCCACCGCCCGTTCGATCAGCGCCAGCGCATCGCCACCCGGCTGCGTGACGACGTCGCGGATCACCTGGCGGGTCAGGTCGCGCCAGGCCAGGCGCAGCGGGTCGGGCTCGGCCAGGTCTTGGCGGACGGCGCGGTACTCCTGCGTCGAGCGTTCGTAGGCCCACACGTACAGGTCGCGCAGCAGCTCCACGCGCGCCATTTCGTACACGCCGAGAATCGCGCGGGTGTAGGCGGGCTCGGGTACGTCCAGAAAGGTCAGCGGGCACAGGTTGGCCTTCAGCAGCGGCAGGTTGGCGGCCAGGCGCGAAGTGCGCTTGTTGATGTCGGCAAACGGCTGCAGGTAGGGCACGTGCACCATCACGAAGAACGATTGCTCGAACGGGTCGGTGATGGCGGCGGCCTTGCGCAGCAGTTCGTCAAGCGCCGATTCGATTTGTGCGGGAACCGACAGCGGGCGATAGACGCTCTGGCCGATGTTCACCGCGTGCTGGCGCACCCGGCCTTCGTCGGCGGGGTTGGGCAGCAGGTTCTCGGCCAGCGCGCTGTGCAGGTTCATCAGCGTGAAGCGGTCGAAGCCGACGCTGCCGATGTTCTCCACCAGCATCTCGATGGCAGCCTTGTGATTCAGGATCATCTGCGTCTCGACAGCGTGCTTGCCCTTGGCGGCGCGGCCGTGTTCGATCAGCGCGCGCGTGTCGAGCCGCGAGTAGGTGTTGCCCTCGAGGTGGCTGGACGCCCACGACAGGTCGATCAGCAGCCGGTTCAGGATGGCGCGGCCGTGGGTGCCCGCCGGCTCGTTCAACTGCGCGGTGCTGCCCAGCCGGTGCAACTGGCGGCGCAGCGGCTCGCTCAGGTAGGCGGTCACGTTGGGCTGGTAGCTGCCCAGCAGCTCGCGCTGGTAGCCCACCGGCTTGCGCACCCGCAGCGGCTGGCCCACGTAGGCGAGGATGTCGCGGCTGTCGGCCGACAAGGCCATGTCGGCCAGCCAGGCGGGCGTGCTGGCTGCACCGGGTTCGTTCACCGCAGGCGCACCTGCGCGGTGGCCCAGTAGCGGCGCGCGCGGCCCGCCCCCCAGGCGGTCACGCTGCCTTCGGCAATGAGCAGGCCGAGCCAGCGCTGTGCGGTGCGCCGCGCCACCTGCGGGTGGCGGGCCAGCAATTCGGCCAGCGTCAGGCCGGCGGGGTGGGCGCGGATCGTGGCAGTCAGGTCGGTCGAGGGGGCCATCATGGCGCGAAAGTGGCGCAGTTTGAGTTGAGAATGGCGCGATTGTGGCGCAGTTCATCAAACTGCGCCACTCAACTGGGGGGAACCGCGCCACTTGACCACCCTCCGGCTTGCCCGTTCAATCCGGCAACAGGGAGAAACCATGAAATTTGCTGGCCACGCCATCGTCGCCATCGCTGCGGCCTTCTTCGCACTCAGCGCACACGCCCAGACGCCGCAGCGCTTCACCCCCGACAAGCCGCTGAAGTTCGACAACGGAACGCCCAAGGCCCGGGCCATGCTGTCGCGCACGCCCGAGGTGCGCGACCTGGTGGCCGAGGCCTTTGGCATTGCCGCGGCGGACCTGAACGACGACGGGGCGGGCGAGATCATCGTCGTCAGCCGGGGCAGCGGCTTCTGCGGCAGCGCAGGGTGCCAACTGGTGGTGCTCAAGAAGCAGGGGCCAGGCAAGATCGCGGCGATCCTGTCGCTGTACGTCGGCAGCGAAGACCTGGCGCTCACCCGCGAAAAGGTCAACGGCTACCGCGCGCTGGCGCAGATGGACGGCAAGGGCGGCGTGGCGGTGGGTGACCGCAAGGGCACGCCGCTGTACCGCAAGCCGATGGTGTACACGGTGCAGGCCGGTGCCGGGAAGGCGCCCGCCCCGCCCGCCCCGCCCGCCACTACTGCCGCCACGGGCGCCGCTGCGCCGGCCAAGCCTGGCCAGTGGAACGAAGCGCAGGTCATCTCGCAGGCCACCGGCGGCCGCATGAAGGCCAGGTCGGGCACCTACTTCGACAAGAGCTGCAACGAGAAGACCGACTACAGCGCCGACCTGACCGACCTGAACGGCGACGGCCAGCCCGAGGTGTTCGTCAACGTGAGCGGCACGTGCATGGGCGGCCGGGCCGGCGTGCACCTGAGCCTGTACATCAAGAACCCGGCAGGGCAGTGGAAGCAGCAGTTCGGCTTCCCAGGCATGTACAACGTGCTGAAGACCAAGAGCAAGGGCTACCCCGACATCGAGATCGGCGGCCCGGGCACCTGCTTTCCGGTGTGGCGCTGGAACGGGCAGCAGTACGACATTCTCAAGAAGTGCCGCTGACTGAGCCCATGTCGCTGACGGCCCGCAAGCAGCGACGCTCGATGTCGGGCGCGCCGCAAATGATGTAAAAAGCACCCCCCACCGCCAGCCTCGCAGGAGCGCGCCGCATGCTCACCGCCCATTGCCACTGTGGCGCCGTTCAGGTCGAGGTGCCGCGCCGGCCGCGCAGCCTGACCAACTGCAACTGCTCCATCTGCCGCCGCTACGGCACGCTGTGGGCCTACTACCAGCGCTCCGAAGTTCGCGTCAGCGGCGGCCCGACGGCCGACTACGTGTGGGGCGACAAACTATTGCGCTTCGTGCGCTGCGCCGGCTGCGGCTGCGTGACGCACTGGGAGCCGATCGTGCTGACGGCCAGCAGCCGCACCGGCGTCAACGGCCGCAATTTCGACCCGACCCAGCTCGGCGACGTGCGCATCCGGCTGCTCGATGGGGCGGCCAGCTGGAAGTACCTGGGCTGACGTCTGACGAACCAGAGGAACCCGACCATGCTCGAACTGCGCCCCACCTGCGAACACTGCAACACCTCGCTGCCGCCGGCCTCGCCCGACGCGCGCATCTGCAGCTTCGAGTGCACCTTCTGCGCGAGCTGCGTGAGCGACGTTCTGCACAACGTGTGCCCGAACTGCGGCGGTGGTTTCGTGCCGCGGCCGGTGCGGCCCGCCACCGACTGGAAGGGCGCCAACCACCTGGCCAGGTACCCGGCCGGCACCAAGGTGAAGCACCGGCCGGTGGATGCGGCGGCGCAGGCCGCGCTGGTGGCATCTGTCAACGGCCTGCCTCCGGAGCGGCGCTAGGATCGGGCCGCAACGAAGGGAGCGACGATGAGAATCTTCTGGCCCACCGTGCTGCTGTTGTGCGCAATCACCGCATCGGCCGCCGACAAGCCCAGCCCCTGTGCCACCGCGCGCGACGGCCGGCTGGTGTGCCCGCAGCCCGACGCCCGCTGCGTGGCCGACCGGTATGGCGACGTGATCTGCTCCAGCCCCGGTGGTGGCATCGTGTTCAACCGCTACGGCGAACCGGTCTGCGGCCCCGGCCGCTGCACCACCGACCGGCGCGGCGACGTGTTCTGCTCCAACGCCCCGCGCGGTGCCGCGGCGGTCGACCGCTTCGGCAATGCGGCCTGCTCGGTGGAGTGCGTGGCCGCCAAGACGCAGGCCTGCGTCAAGCCCAAGCCGGCGGGTTGACGGCCGGGATGCGCACGCCGGGGAGTGCACGGTGAAGACTCTGCTGCTGATCGTCTCGCACGGCCTGGCCATCGCGCTGGGGTTTGCGCTCGGCATCTACGCGCTGCCCATCCTCACCGCCCCGGCGCCACCGTCGGCGGCTGAGGTGCGGGCCCAGGCCGGCCAGGCCAGCTACACCGGGACGTTCCGGCGCGAGTTGAAAGACAGCGACCTGCTGCACTGGGGCGAAGGCACGGTCTCGGTCGGCCCGCGCAGCATCACGCTGATGGGGCGGCTCGCGCCGGGGCCGGACTACAAGCTGTATTTGTCGCCCGAGTTCGTCGAGACCGAGGTCGACTTCGCGCGCCTGAAAGCGAACATGGTGCGGGTGGGCGACGTGAAGACGTTCGAGAACTTTGTGGTCGCGGTGCCCGAGGGCATCGACGTGGC
>JANOQS010000616.1:0-6298 GCA_031414975.1 Methylibium sp.
GCGCAAGTGGCCGGTGCGGCTGGCGCTGCTGCTGCCTTGGGCGCTGCCGCTGGCGTTTGCCGGGCTGATCTTCGCGTGGTTCTTTCACACCGAGTACGGCGTGGTGAACGACGTGGTGCGCCGGGTTGCGTCGCCGAGCGAGCCGGCGATGTGGCTGCTGCGCCCGAACTGGGCGTTTGCGGCGATCTGCCTGACCATCATCTGGAAGACCAGCTCGTTCATGGCGCTGATCCTGCTGGCCGGCTTGCAGATGATTCCGAAGTCGCTCTACGAAGCCGCCGAGGTCGACGGTGCATCGAAGTGGCAGCAGTTCTGGCAGATCACGATTCCGATGCTCACGCCGTCGATCATCGTGGCGCTGATCTTTCGCACCATCACCGCGTTGCAGACCTTCGACATCCCGTACACCATGACCAAGGGCGGCCCGGGCAACGCCACCGAAACGCTGGCGATGCTGATCCACAAGACCACGATCGACTATCTCGACGTGGGCTACGGCTCGACCTTGGCGGTGTGCATGTTCGTGCTGTCGATGTTCGTCACCGCCTTCTATCTGAAGCGCATCGGGAGGAACGCATGAAATCCATCTGGGACGCCAAGAGCCTGCGCCTCATCGCCGCCGGCATCGTCGTCATCAACGGCTTCTTCCCCGCGGTCTGGATCCTGCTCACCTCGCTCAAGACCGAGACCGAGCTGGTCAGCAAGCCCATCACCTACTGGCCGCACAACCCGACGCTGCAGAACTACGTGCAGGCCTTCACCGACCAGCCGCTGCTCAAGTACCTGGGCAACAGCCTGGCAGTGGCCCTCAGCGCCACGGTGTTCTCGCTCCTCGTCTCGGCCCTCGCCGCCTACGCGATCGCGCGCCTGAACCTGAAGCGCCGGCAGCTGATCCTGACCTGCATCGTCGCCTCCAGCATGTTCCCGCTGGTGACCTTGCTGGTGCCGATCTTCGAGACCATGCGCACCCTCGGCCTGCTCAACAGCTACACCGCGCTGGTGCTGCCCTACATCGTGCTGAACCTGCCGGTGTGCACGCTGGTGCTGGTGAGTTTTTTCCAGAGCATTCCGAAAGACCTGGAGAACGCCGCGATGATCGACGGCTGCACCCGCATGGGCGCGCTGTGGCGTGTGGTCGTGCCACTGGCCGCACCGGGCGTGTTCACGGCCGGCATCCTGGCGTTCGTCAATTCATGGGACGAGTTCCTGCTGGCGCTGTCGCTCAACAGCAACCCGAACTTCCGCACCTTGCCGGTCGGCATCACGCTGTACCAGGGCGAGTTCACGTTCCCGTGGCCGATCATTTCGGCCGCGCTGATCGTGGCGATCGTGCCGATCGCGGTGCTGATCGCGATCTTCCAGGAGCGTGTGGTGGGCGGGCTCACGCAAGGTGGATTGAAGGGGTGATGTGATGGTGCAGAAGCTTCAGAAAATTCGCTACGGCCTGATCGGTTGCGGCAGCATGGGCCGCGAACACATCGAGAACATCCGGGCACTCGAAGGCACGGCGGTGACCGCCATCGCCGACACCCACGCGCCCAGCCGCGACGCCGCGCTGGCGCTGTTGCAAGACGCCGCACAGCCGCCGCGGGTGTTTGACAACCACCGCGACCTGCTGGCCAGCGGCCTGTTCGACGCGCTGGTCATCTCCACGCCCAACTTCACGCACGTCGAGATGGTGCGCGACGCGCTGACGACCGACGCGCACATCCTGATCGAAAAGCCGCTGGTCACGCGCATTGAAGACGGCGTGGAGTTGATGAAACTCGCCGAAGGCCGCAAGCCGCTCGTGTGGGTCGCGCAGGAATACCGCTACATGCCGCCGGTGGCCGAGATGATCCGGATGGCGCACGGCGGCGCGGTGGGCACCTTGCACCAGGTTGCCATTCGCGAACACCGCGAGCCGTTCTACCCCAAGGTCGGCGACTGGAACCGCTTTTCTGCCAACACCGGCGGCACCCTGGTGGAGAAGTGCTGCCACTACTTCAACCTGATGGACCTGGTGCTGCGCGAGCGGCCGACCCGCGTGTTTGCATCCGGCGCGCAGCGCGTGAACCATCTGGACGAACGTTACGACGGCCGCACGCCCGACATCCTGGACAGCGCCTACGTCATCGTCGAATACCCGAGCGGCGCGCGCGCGATGCTCGACTTGTGCATGTTCGCCGAGAACTCGGTCGACAACGAGCACATCACCATCGTCGGCGACGAAGGCAAGCTCGAATCGCTGCTGCCCTCGCTCACCTTGCGCCACGGTCGGCGCGAAGACTGGGGCACGCGCAAGGTCTGGGGCGAGCCTTCCGGCAGCGGGCGCGGCGTGGCGGTGCGAAGGGTGTGGGACACGAACATCAAGTACGCCGGCCAGCATTTCGGCGCGTCGTTCATCGAACACCAGAAGTTCGCGCAGGCCGTGCGCCACGGCTTGCCGGCCGAGGTGAGCCTGGAAGACGGCCTGAGAAGTGTGGCCACCGGCCTGGCGGCGCAGCGCAGCATTGCCACCGGCCAGGCCGTGCTGATGAGCGATGTGCTGCCGGCCGGGTGGTAAGCGGGCGCCAAGGCATGCGGCAGGCTTACGATGGGGCACCCACCCTCTGACCCCACGGGAGCGACATGACCGGAACCGCCACGCCATCGTTTGAACTGCATGCCGGGGCCTTGCGCCTGGCGCTGCGCCCCGATCTGGGCGGCTGCATTGCCGGCTTGTGGCACCGCGACACGCCGATCCTGCGCGGCGTCGAACCCGCAGCGCTGACCGCGGCGCGCGCTTCGGGCAGCTACCCGCTGGTGCCGTATTCGAACCGCCTGGGTTACCGCCACTTTCGCTGGAAGGGGCACGAGTACACCACCCAAGCCAACTTCGGGGACAGCCCGCATTCGCTGCACGGCGTAGGCTGGCTGCGCACCTGGGAGATCGTTTCGTCGAGCACCGTCGAGGTCGTGCTGCGCTACCGCCACACGGCCGACGAACACTGGCCGTTCGACTTCGAAGCCAGCCAGTACTTCACCTTGACACCCGACTCGATGCACGTGCAGATGGTGTTCACCAACACCGCCGCCGTGGTGCAGCCGGCCGGGCTGGGCTGGCACCCGTATTTCCCGAAGCGCATGCGCAGCCGGCTGCACATCGAACTGTCGGACCGCTGGGATTCGGATGCGGCCTTGTTGCCCGTGCGCAAGGTGGCGCAGCCCGGCATCGACAGCGACGTGGCGCACCTCGACTTCGACAACTGCTTCGAAGGCTGGCGCGGCCCGGCGCGCATTCGCGATGAGCGCTTTTCGCTCCAGCTCAGTTCGTCGCTGCCCTACCTGGTGGTGTTCACGCCGCAGGACAAGGACTACTTCTGCGTCGAGCCGGTGAGCCATGTGTCCAACGCCATCCACATGGCCGACCCGGCCGCGCACGGCCTGCGCAGCGTGGCGCCGGGCGAAACGACCGCCGCCTGGATGAAGCTCGACATCGCGGTGCTCTGATGGCGCAGCCTGCCGGCACCGACGTGCGGGTGGCCGTGGCGCTGCCATCGCTGCTCGGCGAATCGCCGATGTGGCACCCACGCGAGCAGGTGCTCTATTACTGCGACATCCCCGGCCGCAGGCTGCATCGTTTCAACCCGGCCAACGGCGAGGTCGGGCACTGGGACTTCGAGACCGAGCCCGCCTGCGTCGCGCCGATGCTCGGCGGCTCGTTGATGCTGGGCATGCGCGACGGCGTGTGGCGCTTCAACCCGCTGACCGGTGCGCGCACCCTGCTTGCCAAACCGCCCTACGACCCGGCCAGGGAACGCTTCAACGACGGCAAGTGCGACCCGCAGGGGCGCTTCTGGGTCGGCACGATCTACGAGCCGCGTGACGAGGCCCTGGCCGCGCTGCACTGCTGGAGCGCCGGCCGGCTGGAGCGCAAGGCCGACGGCATCACCGTGAGCAACGGGCTGGCCTGGAGCCCGAACGGCCGCACCCTGTATTGGTCCGACACCAAGGCGCACACCATCTACGCGTTCGACTTCGATCCCGCCAGCGGCGCGCTCGGCGGCCGGCGCGTGTTTGCCAGCTTCGCGCCCAAACTGGCCGGTGCGCCGCTCGAAGCATATGGCGGCCGGCCCGACGGCGCCGCCGTCGATGTGGAAGGCAACTACTGGGTCGCGATGTTCGAGGGCCAGCGCCTCCTGCGCCTGTCGCCCGAAGGCAAGATCACGCGCGAGGTGGAACTGCCGGTGCGCTGCGCCACGATGCCGTGTTTCGGCGGGCCCGACCTGAAAACGCTGTACATCACCACCGCACGCGAGAACCGCCCGGCCACCGAACTGATGATGCAGCCGCTGGCCGGCTGCGTGCTCGCGCTCGACGTGAACGTGCCCGGCCTGCCGGCCAACTTCGCCAGCAACTTCGTCAATTGAGGCCGTGTGATGACGCTTTACCCTTCCCTTCATGGACGAGTCGTTTTCATCAGCGGCGGCAGCTCCGGCATCGGCGCCGAACTGGTGCGCCACTTTGCCGCCCAGGGCTGCACGGTGGCGTTCTGCGGCACACGGCCCGATGGCGGCCGCGAACTGATCGAATCGCTGCGCGCCCAGGGCCTGCCCGAGGCCCTCTATGGCGCGTGCGACGTGCGCGACGCGCCGGCCTACCAGGCGCTGCTGCGGCAGGTGATCGCGCAGGCCGGGCCGATCCGCGTGCTCGTCAACAACGCCGGCCGCGACGACCGCCACACGATGGAAGAGGTGACCCCCGAGTTCTGGGACGACCGCCTGGCGCTGAACCTGAAGCACTACTTCTTCGCCACCCAGGCAGTGGCACCGGCGATGGCGCAGGCCGGTGGCGGCGTGGTCCTCAACATGGGCTCGGTGTCGTGGATGCGCGGCCGCCCCAACCTGGCGGGCTACACCACCGCGAAGGCCGGCATCCTCGGGCTGACGCGAACGCTGGCGCGCGAACTGGGCGAGCGCAACATTCGCGTCAATGCGCTGGTGCCCGGCGCCATCGTCACCGAGCGCCAGAGCACGCTGCACCGCGACCCGGCCGCCGACCGCGCCTTTCTCGACGCGCAGTGCCTCAAGGTTCGCCTGAACCCGGCGCATGTCGCGCGCGTCGCGCTGTTCCTGGCATCCGACGACAGCGACGGCATGACCGGCCAGCACGTGCTGGTGGATGCCGGCATCGCGCAATCCTCGGTCATGGGTTGACAACGCTGATCACCCGCGGGTTGACGTTTTTTTCAAACATCAACCCCCCGCGGTTTCAGAGCGTGGTCAAAACCGCCCGGGTTTCCACGTAGAATTCCGAGGCTTTGCCAAGTGCTCCCCCGTTTTTCATGACCCGCACCGCCCACCTCCCCGTAGCCCGGTTCCACCCGAACCCCGCCTGGGAAAGCTGGGATGAGGCAGGCGCCGATGAACCGGCGCCAACGCCTCTGACCCGCGCCGAAGCGCAGGACCTGAGGCAGCGGTTGCCGCTCTTGTCGCCGTGGCGGGTGGTGGCGGCACAGGGTGCGGTGGGTTTGTTGTGTAGTGCGGCGTTCGGCTTGTTTTCGCAGAGCGCCAGCCTGTTGTGGTCGTCGCTTTACGGCGTGGCTGCGGTGGTGCTGCCGGGCCTGTTGCTGGCGCGTGGGATGACGAAGAGAGCACGCTCTCCGCTGGCAACGGCTGCAGGGTTCATGTTCTGGGAAATGCTGAAGATTGGCGTGGCGATCGCGATGTTGTTGATCGCCGCACGGGTGGTGCCCGACCTGAGCTGGCCAGCGCTGCTGATCACGATGGTGGTGTGCATGAAGGTCAACTGGCTGGCGCTGCTGTGGCGCGGCCGGTGACGACAGAGAAGAGACTCAGGAACCAACATGGCAACAGAAGGCGCCGCCCCGACCGCCGGTGAATACATCATTCACCACCTGCAACACCTGCAGGCCAAGAAACAAACCTCGGTGGTCGATTTCACGATCATCAATTTCGATTCCGTCTTCTTCAGCGTGACCTTGGGCGTGCTCGGCTGCTGGCTGCTCTGGTTGGCCGCGCGCAAGGCCACCTCGGGCAAGCCGGGGCGCTTCCAGGCCGCGGTTGAAATCCTCGTCGAGATGGTCGACAGCCAGGCCAAAGGCATCGTGCACAACGCCAACAGCCGCCGGCTGGTCGCGCCGCTGGCCCTCACGGTGTTCGTCTGGATCTTCATGCTGAATGCGATGGACCTGCTGCCGGTCGATCTGCTGCCGGCCATCTGGCACAAGCTGGGCCCGGCCTTGGGCGCGCCGGACTACCTGCGCGTCGTGCCCACCGCCGACCTGTCGGTCACGATGGGCCTGTCGATCGGCGTG
>JANOQS010000617.1:0-6267 GCA_031414975.1 Methylibium sp.
GCACGCCGCGGAGGTCGCAGCTCGCCACCACCTTCGCCTTGCCGCCACCGCCACCGCCGCCACCGCCACCGCCACCGCCACCGCCACCGCCACCGCCGCCGCCGGTCGCGCTGGTCGAGCTCGTGCCGTCGGCTGCGACGGTGAAGGTCGGCGAGAGCATCGGTCTGGTCGCCACCTTCCGGCTCGACGGCACGCCAACCGGCGGCAAGACAGTGCAGTTCAGCTCCAGCAACCCGGCGGTGGCGACCGTGCTGCCGCCGTCGGGCAGCACTGCTGCCAGCGGCACCCTGGCCACCACGGTCACCGGCTTGGCGCAGGGCAACGTCACCATCACGGCCAGTGCCGAGGGCGCCCAGGCCAGCACCAGCATCACCGTGCCGGCGCGCAGCGATGTGCTGCCGCTGCGGGCCGCACTGCTGCTGTCGGGCCTGGCCGGCGCGGCGCTGTGGTGGTGGCGGCGACGCGCGCTGCCGGCTTGAGGCGCCCCGTGGGCTGCGACCCCGCGCTGGTCGTGCCGCCGCTGGCAACCGCGCCGGGGGTTGGTGTGGCTTGGCGCGGGGCCGTGCTGGCGACGCTGTTCTGCCTGCTGCACACGTTGCTCGAACAGCCCGCGCTGGATGCCTTGCTGTTCCCGCTCAACACCGCCACGGCCGATGCCGCGACCGCGTGGCTGGCGCTGGCTGGGGTGGCATTGGTCCGCGACGGCACGCTGCTGCTGCACGCCCACGGCTTCGCGACCGAAGTGCACCAGGTCTGCACCGCGCTGCTGCCGGCCACGCTGCTGGCGGTGGGCATCGCGATGCACCCGCGCGCCGGCGCCGGCCACAAGCTGCTCGGCATTCTGTGGGGCACCGCGGTCGTGGTGCTCGTCAATCAGTGCCGGCTGGTCGGCGTGATCTGGGTCGGCGTGCAGGCGCCTTCGCTGTTCGGTCTGGTCCACGGCTGGCTGGCGCCGGCCGCGCTGCTGGGCTTGACCTTGGGCTATGCGTGGGCATGGGCGTGCGTCGTGGCCCCGGCGGTGTCACCATCGCGTGCATCGGTGTTGCGTTGAAGGTCGATCATGAAGGCATCGCTGCTCGTGGGGCTGGCGCTGGTGCTGGTGCTGGCGGTGGCGGTGGCGGCACACGCCCCGGCGCGGGCGTTCTCGTCGCCACCGCGTGCGGCCGCGCCCATCGTGTCCGGTGACCTGATCGTCAAGTTTCGCGACACCAGCGACAACGGCGTGGCGCTCGCCGCGGTGCTGGGCGGCACACGAACCGTCGAAGCGGCCGCGCCGCTGGCAGCGCGCCTGTCGGAGGTGCTGGGCGTGCCGCTCAAACTGGTGCAGGTGACCTCGGGCCGCGAGGCATTGCTGGCGATCGACCGCGACGCCCTGCAGCGCTCGCTCGCGCAGCGTGCCGCGCGCGAGCCCGGCGTGGCCCGCGCGCTGGCCTTGGCGCCGGCGGCGGGCTTGTCGCCGGACCAGCTGTCGGTGCGCCTCGAACTCACACCACAGGCTGCCCCACAAGGGCTGGCGGCCCGGCTGACATCGGGCAACCTGCTGCGACCGCGCCTGCACACCGATGCGTCGGGCGCGACGCTGCTGAGCTACGACCTGGCGCGCCTGACGCTGGCGCTGCTGGAGCGGCTCAAGCAGCAGGCCGACGTCGAATACGCGCAGGCGAACCGCCTCTTGAAGCCAGCCCGGGCTGACAAACCACGTCTTGAATAGTCAGCGACGATCGCTGGCCGGACGCCCGGGCCGGCCGGCTTTGACGCCATGATTCGCATTCCGTGACAATGCGGGCATGAGTTCCCGACCCATCGATCTTTCGCCGTTGCGCAAGGCGCTGGCAATGCTGAACGAGGCGTTGACGTTCTGGGATGCGCAGCCTGACGCAGCGCCGCTCAAGCCTCATTTGCGCTCTGCAGTGATCCAGTCCTTCGAGTTCACGTATGAGCTTTCCGTGCGCCTGCTCCGAAGGGTGCTCGTCGAACGTGCAGAGTCTGCAGATCGGGTCGCCGATATCTCGTTCAACGATCTGCTGAGAAGTGCCGCTGATGCCGGACTTGTGCCCGAACCGGCGCGCTGGCGTGAATGGCGCGAAATGCGCAACTCCACCAGCCATGCCTACAACGAAGTGAAGGCGCAGGCTGTGGCAGTGCGTTCTGCAGCGTTTTCGGTGGACGCTTCGGCGCTGCTCGACAGGCTGGAGGCGAGCCTTGCAGACTGACGTTGCGCCCGCCCTCAAGACGGCGGCGCTGTCGCCGGCCCAGGTGGGCATCGTCCGCGCCATCATCGAGCGCGTGATCCCGGGAGCCCGAGTGCAGGTGTTCGGTTCGCGTGCGACCGGCCGTTCACGGCCGTTCTCCGACCTCGACTTGCTGGTGGTCGAGCCGGCGCGCCTCAGTTGGTCGCAGCGGGCCGATTTGCGCGACCTCTTCGAAGCCAGCGATCTTCCGTTTCGGGTCGACGTGGTCGAGGCCGACGCGCTCTCTCAGGGCATGGCCGAGCGGGTCGTCGGCGAATCCGTTCCGCTCAGTGAGCTCTGAAGCGAGCGCTGCACTACTGCACGAACCCCATCGCCGATCGCTTGCCGCCCGCCTGCGGCAAATCGCGCACCTCGATGTGCTCGCGCCGGTCGAGCTTGGCGTTGCCGAAGGCCGTCATCCAGGCGCGGCGCATTTCGCGCGGGGCCATTTCGCTCAGGCGGTCGAGCACGTCGTCGCGCGGCTCGGCTTCGAAGCGCTGGCCCCAGCCGTGGTCGGCGCGGATGGCGCGGTACAGCTTGGCGGCGATGTGGCGCGCAGCGTCGCGGTCCGGTGCCAGCACCTCGTAGACGTTCATGCGGTTGAGGATGGGCTCGGGGATGCCGCGCGGGTCGTTCGCGGTCGCGACCCAGATCACCTGGCTGGCGTCGATCGCCACTTCGGCGAACTCGTCGGTGAAACTCTGCGCGGTGTCGTGTTCGAGCAGGCTGTACAGCGCGCCGAGCGGGTCGTAGGCATGTTCACCGCCGGCCTTGTCGATCTCGTCGACCACCATCACCGGGTTGGCGTACTGGCCATCGACCAAGGTCTCGAACACCTTGCCGGGGCGTGCACCCTTCCACTGGCTCGACGCGCCGGACAGCACCCAGCCGGCCGTCATCGAGCTCATCGAGATGAAGCCCATGCCGGTGCCCAGCAACTGCGACAGTTCGCGCGCAAAGTGCGTCTTGCCGACGCCCGGCGGGCCGAGCAGCAGCAGCGGCGTGATCTCGAGCGCGTCACCGCTGTCTTCGCACAGCGCGAGCTGGCGCTTCACGTCGTCGAGCACCTCGGTGAAGTTGGGCAGGTCGTCGTACAGGTGGTGCATCTGCGGCAGGCCCGAGGGCTTGACCTGAAAGCGGTCAGGGCCCTTTTCGAGCATGCGCTCGTAGGTGGAGCGCAGGCCTTCGTGTTCTTTTTGCGGCAGCTTGTCGAGCTTGCGGCCCACTTCATCGACCTGGTACATGCTGCGCATGCGCGCGATCGGGATGCCGCCGCGAGGCAGGGTGGTCAGGCTGGTGTGAGGACTGCTGCGCATAAAGACCTCCGTGGATGCCGTTGAGGCACATCGTGCCAGTGTCGAGCACTGAAACAAAGCCTCGAACAGGGGGCTGTTCTCGTCAGATTTCACGACACGCAAGACACGTTCCAGAGATTTCCCGGACCGGCGCGCACCAGAATCGTCTCATCCTTTGTTGCCTGGTGCCGCGCTTCGGTTTCATCATGATGTCCAACCAGCTTGTTGCACTCGCCGCGGCGACCTTGTCGCTCACCGCCGGGCTGGTGAGCGACCCGGTGGCCATCGACGCCGCGCAGGCCGCACGCGGTGGCGTGACACCCGGCGATGCGCCGGGTTACCCGATCACACTGAGCCAGCCCGGGCGCTACCGGCTGGCCAGCGACCTGGTCGTGCCGGCGCACGCCGACGGCATCGTGATCAGCGCGCCGAATGTCACGCTCGACCTGAACGGCCACAGCGTGCGCGGCCCGGTGCGTTGCTCCCACTCGGCCGCGAGCCGCGCAGTGGAATGCGACTGGCAAGTCGAGCCTTCGGCGCGCGCCGGCATCAACATTGCCGCGGCGCCGCACAGCGTGGTTCGCAATGGATCAGTGCTGGGCTTTGCCGGCGTGGGCATTCAGCACGGCGAAGCGGCGCTGCTCGAAAACCTGGAGGTGAGCTCGAATGCAGGCACGGGCATCGCCGGGAACGTCGGCAGTGGCCCGGCCGACGCCAGCGTCGTGCGCCAGGTGCTGGTGCGCCACAACGGCGGTGGCGGCATCGTCTGCCGGCATGTCACGGTCGAACGCTCCAGCTTCGCAGACAACGGCGGCACCGGCGTGGACTGCCGTGGTGGCGTGTTCTCCGACAGCGTGTCGCGCGGCAACGGCGGCTTTGGCGTGGCTGATGGCTTCAAGCCCGGCCTGCGCACGATCAACAACCGCCAGGGCGCCGTGGCGCAACGCCAGTAGCGCGGCTACTTGACCCAGGTGTTGAGCTGGATGATCGGCAGCAGCACGGCCAGCACGATCAGCATCACCACCGCGCCCATCGCCACGATCAGCAGCGGCTCCAGGATGGTGGCCATCTGCATCGCCCGGCGCTGCACTTCCATGCTGAGCTGGCGCGCGGCGCGCTCCAGCATCACCGGCAGCTTGCCTGTCTGTTCGCCCAGGCGCGCGAACATGGCCAGCAGGCCGGGGAAGCGCTTCTTGCCGGCCAGCGCCGAGGCCAGCGGCGCACCTTCGCGCACCTGCACCAGCGCGTCCATCGCGTCGGCGCGCATCGCGCGGTTGGACAATGTTTCGGCCGCCGCCTGCAGCGCTTTCAGGATCGGCACGCCGGCGCCGGCCAGCATCGCCAGGGTGCCGGAAAAGCGCGCCGCGTTGTAGCCGCGCGAAAGTTTGCCGATCAGCGGCAGGGTCAGCCAGGCGGCGTCGAAACGCTCGCGGAAGGCCTCGTTGCGCAGCATCAGCATCAGGGTGGTGGCCCCTGCGATCAGCGCCAGCAGCAGCAGCCAGCCCCAGTCGCGCAGGAACGCGCTGATGGCCAGCATCGCCACCGTCAAGCCCGGCAGAGCGCGCTTGGAGCTGGTGAACACCGAGGCCACTTGCGGCACCACGTAGGTCACCAGGAAGATAACGATGACCACCGCGATCAGCGACACGATGGCCGGGTACAGGGTCGCGCCGATCAGCTTGGACTTGAGTTCCTGGCGTTCTTCCAGGTCGTCGGCCAGGCGCTCCAGCACGGCGCCGAGCGCGCCACTCTGTTCGCCGGCCGCGACCACGCCGCGGTAGACCTCGTCGAACTCGCGCGGCGCGCTGGAGAGGGCCTGCGCAAACGGCGAGCCGGCGTTGACCTCGCTGCGCAGGTGCGCCACCAGTTCACGCTGACGGTCGTCTTCGGACTCTTCGCTCAGCGCTGTCAGCGCGCGTTCCAGCGGCAGGCCCGAACCCACCAGGCCGGCGAGCTGGCGCGTCCAGACTGCCAGGCTGGTGGAGTTGAAGACGCGCCGCGTGAAGCGCAGCCCGGTGCTCTGCGTGCCGGCCGAGGCCACGTGCGACACCGCCAGCGGCACCAGCGCCTGGGCCCGCAGTTGCGCCCGCGCAGCCTTGGCGTTGTCGGCCTCCAGCAGGCCGCTGGTGGCTTTGCCGGCGGCAGTGAGGGCTTCGAATTTGTAGGCGGGCACAGCGTTCAGAGCGAAGGGCGAGGGGCCCCGTTCACGGGGATCGACCAGCGTCGACCGCGGCGAGTGGCGCGGGCTCGATGCCCGCGACACGAGTGCCCCCGGTGGAGCTGAACTCCATTATTCACGAGTCACCCGCATCACTTCTTCCAACGAAGTGATGCCTTCATCGACGAGCCGCTGGCCGTCTTCGCGCATCGAGCGCAGCCCGGCGGCTTCAGCGGCGACAAAGATCTGCGACTCGGCGGCGCGGCTGTGGATCAGCGCGCGCACCTTGTCGTCCACCGTCATCAGTTCGTACACGCCGGTGCGGCCCTTGTAGCCGGTGTTGCTGCACTCCTTGCAGCCCACCGGGTGGTACCGGCCGCGCTCGTCCACCTTCTTGCACAGCGGGCACAGCTTGCGCACCAGCCGCTGGGCCAGCACGCCAAGCAGGCTGGACGACAGCAGGAACGGCTCGACCCCCATGTCGATCATGCGCGTGACGGTGCTGGGCGCGTCGTTGGTGTGCACGGTGGCCAGCACCAGGTGGCCGGTCAGCGAGGCCTGGATGGCGATCTGCGCGGTTTCG
>JANOQS010000618.1:0-5057 GCA_031414975.1 Methylibium sp.
GGCGCAGGCCACGGCAGGGTCCCCGCTGCCCTTGCTCAGCTACAGCGCGGAGTCGGGGCTCGGCCGCATCCTTCGCGAAGTCCGCGGCGCGGCGCTCGAACGATGCCCGACCCACAACGTCTTCACTGCGCACCTGGCCTCGGTCCTGCGGACCATGGCGCTCGACGGGCGTGGGATGGCGTGGTTGCCTCAAACCCTGATCCGCGACGATCTGGCCTGCGGCCGGTTGATTGAGGCGGCACCCCACGAGTGGATGATCGAGCTGGAGATCCGGCTCTACCGTGACCGGTCACCACTGGGAAAGGCCGCTGAGGAGTTTTGGTCGGCCGTGTGTGCGGCTTCGAAGTAGCTGCGTCCGCGCCAGCGCGCCGGGCTGGGCATGGCTGCCGGCCGACCCTGCGCGCTGAAAGCTCGAAGCTGCGTGCTACGCTGCCGCGGCTTTTCGACCCTCCCGTGGAGCCCGCATGACCTTCTCGAATCCCTGGCGCAGCATTGTTTCGCTCGCACTGACCGCGGCCCTGGCCGGCGGCGCCTCTGCCGCGCCCGAGTCGCGCCCGTGGGGCGAGATCACCGCCAAGGCCCGCGGCCAGACCGTCTACTGGAACGCCTGGGCCGGTGACGAGCGCACCAACGCCTTCATCGCCTGGGCCGGCGACGAGGTGAAAAGGCGCCACGGCGTGACGATCCAGCACGTCAAGCTGAAAGACACGGCCGAAGCCGTCACCCGCGTAGTGGCCGAGAAGAGCGCCGGGCGCGATGCCGGCGGCAGCGTCGACCTGATCTGGATCAACGGCCCGAACTTCCTGGCGATGAAGGACAAGGGCCTGCTGCACGGCCCGTTCACGCAGGTGATGCCGAACTACAGATTCGTCGACACCGTGAACAAGCGCAGCAACGTGGTCGACTTCACCGTGCCGGTGGACGGGCTCGAATCACCCTGGCGGCTGGCGCAACTGGTCTACGTCTACGACAGCGCGCGCACCAAGAACACCGAGCTGCCGCGCTCGGTGCCGGCGCTGCTGGAATGGGCCCGCGCCCACCCCGGGCGGCTGACCCACCCGACGGTGCGCAACTTCCTCGGCGCCACCTTCCTGAAGCAGGCGCTGTACGAACTGGCCCCGTCGGCCGAGGTGTTGCAAAGCCCGGCCACCGACGCCAACTTCGCCCCAGTCACCGCGCCGCTGTGGACGTGGTACGACGCGCTGCGCCCGCACCTGTGGCGCCAGGGCAAGGAGTTCCCCGAAAGCGACGACGCGCAGCGCCAGTTGATGAACGACGGCGAGCTCGACATGTCGCTGTCGTTCAGCCAGTCGGTGGCCGCCACGTCGATTGCGCAGAAGTTGCTGCCGCCGAGCGCGCGCGTGTTCGTGATGGCCAAGGGCACCATCGGCAATACCAGCTTTGTCGGCATTCCGTACAACGCGGCGAACAAGGAAGGCGCGATGGTCGTGGCCAACTTCCTGCTCGACCCACTGGCCCAGGCGCGCCAGCACGACCCCGCTTTCCTGGGTGATGCGACCGTGCTCGACATGGCCAAGCTGAGCGAAGAACAGCGCCGCCTGTTCGCACCCAAGGCCGCGCTGCCCGGCATGCCGACGCCGCAGGAACTGGGCACCGCGCTGCTCGAGCCGCACGCGAGCTGGATGACGCGCATCGTGGCCGAATGGGAAAAGCGCTATTCACGTTGACGGCATGCAGCGTGTTGTTCCGCGTGCCGGGCTGATCGGCTGGGCACCCTGGCTCACCATCGCGCTGTTCCTGCTGCCGGTGGTGGCCGGGCTGGTCGGCACCGTGTTGCCGGCCTTCGGTGTGCTGGCGGCACTCGGCGGGCATGAGTTGTCGCTGGCGCCGTGGCGGGCGCTGTTCGAACAACCCGGCGTCGCCACGTCGATCCGCCTGAGCCTGCAGACCGGGCTGGCGGCCACGCTGTTGTCGCTGGGCATTGCGCTGTCGTTCTGCGCCGTGATGTCGGAGCGCCCGGTGTTCACGCGTCTCAGCGCCTGGGTGTCGCCGCTGCTCGCCGCGCCGCACGTGGCGGTGGCCGTGGGCTTTGCCTTCGTGGCGGCGCCGAGCGGCTGGCTGGTGCGGCTCGTGTCACCCTGGCTGACCGGCTGGGACCGGCCGCCGACCGACCTGGTGACCTTGCGCGACCCCGAAGGCATTGCGATGATCGTGGGCCTGCTGCTGAAGGAAGTGCCTTACCTCATCCTGATGACGGTGGCCGCGCTCAACCAGGTGCCGCACCGGCAACTGCGCCTGCAGACCGCGGCGCTGGGCTACCGCCGCGCCACCGGCTGGTTCAAGGCGGTGCTGCCGCTGCTGTACCCGCAACTGCGCCTGCCGATCTTCGCGGTGCTGGCGTTCTCGGTCTCCAGCGTCGAAGTTGGTTTGATCCTGGCGCCTGGCAACCCGCCGCCGCTGGCGGTGCTGGCGGCACGCTGGTTTGCCGACTACGACCTGGCGCGCTACTTTCCCGCCGCCGCCGCGGCCGTGCTGCAGTTGCTGATGGTGCTGCTGCTGGTGCTGGCGTGGTTCGGCGCTGAGCGTGTGGTGGCGCGCCTGGGCACAGGCTGGTGCAAGCGCGGCCGCCGCGGCGGCGTGCCTGACGCACTGGCGCACCTCGGCACCGGGTTGGGCATGCTCACCTTCGTGCTCGGCGTGGGCAGCCTGGTCGCCATGCTGCTGTGGTCGGTCGCGCAGACCTGGCGCTACCCCGACGCGCTGCCCGACCGCTTCGGCCTGGCCACCTGGGCCACCCACGGCCCGCGGGTCGTGGCCACGGTGCTCAACACCGTGTCACTGGCGTTGTGTACGGCGCTCGTCGCCGTGGTGCTGGCCCTCCTGTGCCTGGAAAGCGAAGCGCGCCGCGACCACCCACCGACGCGCCGCGCGTTGTGGCTCGCCTACGCGCCGCTGCTGGTGCCGCAGATTGCCTTCCTCTACGGCTTCCAGGTCAGCCTGGTGAGCCTGGGGCTGGACGGCACATGGCTCGCGGTGGCGTGGTCGCACTTCGTGTTCGTGCTGCCCTATGTGTTCCTGTCGCTGGCCGATCCGTGGCGCGCGCTCGATGGGCGTTACGCGCGTTCAGCCGCCGCGCTCGGGGCGAGCCCGTGGGCCGTGCTGCTGCGCGTGCGCCTGCCGCTGCTGTTGGGGCCGATCGGGGTGGCGTTTGCGATCGGCTTTGCGGTCAGCGTGGGCCAGTACCTGCCGACGCTGTTTGCCGGCGCCGGCCGCGTGGCCACCCTGACGACCGAGGCGGTCACCCTGTCGTCGGGTGCCGACCGGCGCATCCTGGGCGTCTTCACGTTCCTGCAGGCGCTGTTTCCGCTGGCGGTGTATGCGGCGGCCCTGGCCGTTCCGGGGCTGTGGTTCCGGCACCGCAAGGGCATGTTGTGAGCAGCAGCGCAGGTTCACTCGAGCTGAACAACGTCAGCATCGGCCTGCCAGGTCGCCCGCTGATCGTGGACTTGTCGGCCAGCGTGACGCCGGGCGAGGTGCTGACGGTGATGGGCGCCAGCGGCTCGGGCAAGTCGAGCCTGCTGGCCCTCATCGGTGGTTTCATCAGCGCGCCATTCGTGGCCAGCGGTGATGTGGTGCTCGCCGGCCGGCGCCTCAACGCCCTGCCGGCACACGAACGGCGGGTGGGCATCCTGTTTCAGGACGACCTGCTGTTCCCGCACCTGTCGGTGGCCGGCAACCTGATGTTCGGCCTGCCGGTCAGCGTCGCTGGCCGACAGGCCCGGCTGCGCGTGGTCGAACAAGCGCTGGCCGAAGCCGACCTGGCCGGTTTTGCAACGCGCGACCCGGCCACCCTGTCGGGCGGCCAGCGCGCGCGTGTGGCCTTGTTGCGGACCCTGCTCTCGCAACCGCAGGCGTTGCTGCTCGACGAGCCCTTCGGCAAACTCGACGCCGCCTTGCGCGATGACTTCCGCCGCTTCGTGTTCGCTTTTGCGCGGCGCGCCCAACTGCCGACGGTGCTGGTCACGCACGACGCGGCCGATGCGGCGGCCGCGGGCGGGCCCATCCTCTCGCTCGACTGAAGCGCCGCGCAGCCTCGGGCGCCCGCGCCTACGGCCTATTCCGGCCCGGCGTCGATGCCGACGAAGCCGCCGCGGTTCGGCATGCGCACCTTCGGCAGGGTCGTCGGGTTCATCTCGTCGGCCTCGGCGATCACGCCGTTGGCGAACAGCATCCAGGCGGTCAGCGCGTAGACCTCGTCGGCCGACAGCGAACCGGGCGCGAACATCGGCATCGCCCGGCGGGTGAAGTCGAACAGCGTCGTCGCATAAGGCCAATACAGGCCGATGGTCTTGTCGGGCGACCTGGCGGTCAGCGGCGCGCTGCCGCCGGCCAGTTCTTCGGCGGTCGCGCCGCGCCCGCCGGGGCCGTGGCAGACAGCGCACTTGTCAGCGAACAGCGCGGCGCCCTGCGCGGCAGTGCCCCGGCCGGGCGGCAGGCCGCGGCCGTCGGGGAACACGCTCAGGTCCCAGCGCGCCGCCTGCTGGGCCGAGATCGGCTGGCCGAGGCGGGGTGCCAGGTCGGCCGCGCCTGCGCCAGCCGCGGCGGCCCACAAGACGGCTCCGGCCAACCGGCCCAGGCCGCCGCATGGCGCGCGCTCATGCATAGACATGCCGCACATCCCCGTCGTCATCGACCTCCCAGGCGACGATGGCGTTGTAGTGGAAGTAGCCGTTGGTACCACGCTGCTGCACCAGCAGCTTGCGCTCGGGCTGCACATAGCCGGTCTCGTCGGTAGCGCGGCTTTTCAGCACCGCCGTCTTGCCGTCCCACTTCCAGGCGGCGCGAAAGCGCGTCAGGCAACGCGCCAGGACCGGCGCCTGCAGGGCAGCCAGCCCCCAGGTCTTGCCGCCGTCGGCAGAGACCTCGACCTTGGTGATGCGCCCGCGCCCGCTCCACGCCAGCCCGCGGATCTCGTACACGTCGGGGGCGCTCAGGCGCTGGCCGTGCGACGGCGACGTGATCAGCGACTTGGCCTCCATCACGAACGTGAACTGGCGCGCCGTGCCGTCGGGCTGCAGCTCGGTGTATTTGGCGGT
>JANOQS010000619.1:0-4716 GCA_031414975.1 Methylibium sp.
GGTCGGCCAGCCACTTGCCCGGGGTGTGGCGCGCGAACCGCGCCGGCCCGGCGGCATCGGGCGACACGCCGAAGGCCAACAACACATCGGCACCGACCTCGAACTCGCGCGGGCCGATGCACGCGCCCAGCCAGGCCTGCAGTTGCGGCGGTTCACAGCCCGCCACTTCGCACAGCGCCTGCACCGTCGCTTCCAGCACGCCATGCGCGAGCCCGCGCCAGCCCGCGTGCGCCGCGCCCACGCCACGGCCTTGCGGGGCGGCGAACAACACCGGCAGACAGTCGGCCACCTGAACGGCGCAGGCGATGCCGGTCTCGGTGGTGATGCTCGCGTCCGCCTCTTCCGCGAGCCGGCTCGCTTGCGCGTGAGCCGCAGTCAGGCGCCGCACGCGGGCACCGTGCACCTGGTTCAACCACACCGGCGTGACGCCGACCGTCTGGGCCAGTGCGGCAAGGTTGGCCGTCACGGCAGACGGGTCGTCACCCAGCCCGTCACGCAGGTTCATGCTCTCGAAAGGCCCGCCGCTCATGCCGCCCGGCCGGGTCGTCATGACGGCGCCGACACCCGAAGCCTGCCAGCCCGGCACCAGCCAGTCCGGATGCAAACTCACGCAGCGTCCGGGCAGGCGGAGGGCTGGGTCTTGGCAAACGCATCGAGCTGCATGCATTCGCCATGGATGCGCATCACCGTGGGCACGTGGTCGAGCCGGCAGTCGAAGCGCTGGGCGTTGGAGATCTGCGGCACCAATGCGCAGTCGGCCATCGTCGGCGTGTCGCCATGGCAAAAGCGGCCGGTGGACGGGTGGCCCGCGAGTTGCCGCTCCAGCGCTTCCAGGCCGCTCTCGACCCAATGGCGGTACCAGCGGTTCTTGTCGTCTTCACTGACCTTCAGGTCGTGCACCAGATAGCGCAGCACGCGCAGGTTGTTGAGCGGGTGGATCTCGCAGGCCACGTCCAGGGTCAGCGCGCGGATGCGTGCCCGCGCCAGCGCATCGCCCGGCAGCAGCGCCGGGGTCGGGTGGGTCTCGTCGAGGTATTCGATGATCGCGATCGACTGGCTCAGCAGCTTGTCGCCGTCCATCAGGATCGGCACCAGCCGGGCCGCCGAGACCTGCGAGTACGCCTCCACCAGATGTTCGTTGCGCGCCAGGTGGACCGACAGGTAGTCGTAGTCCAGCCCCTTCAGCGCCAGCGCGATGCGCACGCGGTACGAGGCCGACGAACGGAAGTAGTTGTAGAGCTGCATGCTTGCCTCTTCCTTCAGTTTGCGGCGGGCACGATCTGCACCTGCAGCGAGCCCACGCCGTCGATGCGCGCACTCAAGGTGTCGCCCTGCACCACGGCGGCCACGCCTTCAGGCGTGCCGGTGAAGATCAGGTCGCCCGGTGCCAGCTCCCAGGCCAGCGACAGGTGTTCGATGATCTCGGCCACACTCCAGATCAGCTTGCCGATCACGCTGGCCTGGCGCGGCGCGCCGTTCACTTCGAGCACGATCTTCGACTCCGCTGCGAGCTTGCAATCGGCCACGCGCCGCAACGGCCCGATCGGCGCCGACTCGTCGAAGCCCTTGCCGACGCACCACGGCCGGCCGAGCTTCTTGGCTTCGCCTTGCAGGTCGCGCCGCGTCATGTCCAGCCCCACCGCGTAACCCCAGACATGGCGCTGCGCATCGGCCGCCGCGATGTTGCGCCCGCCCTGGCCGATGGCCACCACCAGTTCCACCTCATGGTGCAGGCTTTGGGTCAGGCTCGGGTAGTGCATGCGCCCGACCGAACCCTCGGCCACCGGCAGCACGGTATCGGCCGGCTTCAGAAAAAAGAACGGCGCCTCGCGGCCGCTGTGGCCCATTTCGATCGCGTGCTCCACATAGTTGCGGCCCACGCAGTAGATGCGGCGCACCGCAAACTGCTCGCCAGGC
This sequence comes from Methylibium sp., assembly GCA_031414975.1. Lineage (GTDB taxonomy): Bacteria > Pseudomonadota > Gammaproteobacteria > Burkholderiales > Burkholderiaceae_C > LGRD01. Next base: position 1,918 of record JANOQS010000619.1, read on the forward strand.
GCGCCCCCCAGAACCGGAACGCTGGCCACGGGCGGGGCGGGAAGAACGTAGCTCATGAACAAGATCTCCAGGCTGACTAAGGGCTCGACAGGGGGCAGTTCCGGATGATGCCATGTGGGTAAACTCTTCCCGATGTTCCAAGCCCGCAGCATCAAACATTGCAAGGTCTGTGGCGGCGCCGCGGTCTACACCGTGCCGGCCGACGACAACCGCGAACGCGCCACCTGCACCGTCTGCGCGACCATCCATTACGAGAACCCGATCAACGTGGTCGGCACCGTGCCGCACTGGAACGATCAGGTGCTGCTGTGCCGGCGCAACATCGAACCGCGCCACGGCTTCTGGACCCTGCCGGCCGGCTTCATGGAAATGGGTGAGAGCACCGCCGAAGGGGCAGTGCGCGAAACCATCGAAGAGGCCGGCGCGCACATCGAGCTGCAAGAGCTCTTCACGGTGCTGAACGTGGTACGTGTCGGCCAGCTTCACCTGTACTACCGGGCCCGCCTGCTGGACACCGAGTTCGATCCCGGGCCCGAAACCATCGAAGCGCGCCTGTTTCGGGAGGACGAGATTCCCTGGGACGAACTGGCCTTTCGCACCGTGCGCGAAACGCTGAAGCGCTATTTCGAGGACCGGCGCCAGGGCCGGTTCGGCATTCACACCGCCGATATCGGCTGAAGGAGATCACTCCATGATGAACGACCTGTTCTCGCTCCAGGGGCGCACCGCGCTGATCACCGGCGGTTCGCGCGGCATCGGCCGCATGATCGCCGCCGGCTTTCTGGCCCAGGGCGCGCGCGTCTACATTTCGGCGCGCAAGGCGTCGGCCTGCGACGCCGCAGCGGCCGAGCTGGCCCAGGCGGGCCATTGCGTGTCGTTGCCTGGCGATGTGTCGACCACCGAGGGGGCGCAAGCCCTGGCGCAGGCCTATGCAAAGCACGAGAGCCGGCTCGACATCCTGGTCAACAACGCCGGTGCCGCCTGGGGCGAGGCCTTCGACGAGTTCCCCGAAAAGGGCTGGGACAAGGTGCTGGACCTGAACCTGAAGGCGCCCTTCTTCCTGACGCAAATTCTGGCGCCCTTGCTGCGCGAGGCCGCAAAGACCCAGCCGGCCAAGGTCATCAACATCGCCTCGATCGACGGCGTTTCCGTCAACCCGCAGGAAACCTATTCATACGCCGCCAGCAAGGCCGGCCTGATCCACCTGACCCGGCGCATGGCCTTGCGGCTGATCAAGGACAACATCGTCGTCACCGCCATCGCCCCCGGCGCATTTGCGTCGGACATGAACCGCGACGCACGCGACCATGCGGACGACATCTCGAAGCGCATTCCCGCCGGCCGCATCGGGCGCGATGAAGACATGGCCGGCGCGGCCATCTACCTGGCCTCGCGCGCGGGCGACTATGTGGTCGGGACGACCTTGGTGGTGGACGGCGGCGTCACGCACGCGCGCGGCTGAGCGCGCTCCCTCAACGTTTTACGGGCGGCAGGTCGGTGCAGACGCCTTCGTAGGCTTCGGCCGCCAGCCCGATGCTCTCGCCCAGCGTCGGGTGCGGGTGAATGGTCTTGCCGATGTCCACCCCATCGGCGCCCATCTCGATGGCCAGCGCCACCTCGCCGATCATGTCGCCGGCATGCGTGCCGACGATGCCGCCGCCGACGATGGCGTGCGTCTCTTCGCTGAACAGCAGCTTGGTGAAACCTTCGTCGCGGCCATTGGCGATCGCACGCCCCGAGGCGTTCCACGGGAACAGGCCCTTCTTGACCTTGATGCCCTGAGCCCTGGCTTCGTCTTCGGTCAGGCCGACCCACGCCACTTCAGGGTCGGTGTAGGCAACGCTGGGGATCACGCGCGCATTGAACGCCACCTTGGTGTCGCCGGCCGCCACTTCGGCCGCCACGTGCGCTTCGTGCACCGCCTTGTGCGCCAGCATCGGCTGGCCGACGATGTCGCCGATGGCAAAGATGTGCGGCACGTTGGTGCGCATCTGGATGTCCACCGGGATGAAGCCGCGGTCGGTGACCGCGACCCCTGCCTTGTCGGCACCGATGCGCTTGCCGTTGGGCACGCGGCCCACCGCCTGCAGCACCAGGTCGTAGAGCTGAGGTTCCTTCGGCGCGCCCTCGCCTTCGAACCTGACCAGGATGCCGTCTTTGGTCGCTTCACCACCGACCGTCTTGGTCTTCAGCATGATGTTGTCGAAGCGCGGCGCGTTCATCTTCTGCCAGACCTTGACGAGGTCGCGGTCGGCGCCCTGCATCAGGCTGTCGAGCATTTCCACCACGTCCAGGCGCGCGCCGAGCGTGGAGTACACCGTGCCCATCTCCAGCCCGATGATGCCGCCGCCGACGATCAGCATGCGCTTCGGGCTCTGGCGCAACTCCAGCGCGCCGGTGGACGTGACGACGCGCGGATCGTCCTTGGGCAAGAAGGGCAGTTTCACCGCCTCGGAGCCGGCGGCGATGATGGCCTGCTTGAACTTGATGGTCTGGGTGCCGCCTTCTTTTCCAGATCCACCCAAGGCCACGCTCAGGTGGAACGGGTCGAGGAATTCGCCGGTGCCTTGCACAACCGTCACCTTGCGCATCTTGGCCATCGCCGCCAGGCCGCCGGTGAGCTTGCCGATGACCTTTTCCTTGTGCGTCTTCAGCTTGGCCAGGTCGACCTTGGGCGGCGCGAAGGTCACGCCCATGGCTTCGAAGTGCTTCACCTCGTCCATCACCGCGGCCACGTGCAGCAGCGCCTTCGACGGGATGCAGCCCACGTTCAGGCACACGCCGCCCAGCGTCGCAAAG
>JANOQS010000620.1:0-10034 GCA_031414975.1 Methylibium sp.
GGCAAGATCAAGGCGCAGACGCTGGTGCAAGTGGCCGAGCGTTACGCCAAGGGCGAGCTGGCGCAGATGGTGGTCTGAGCTTCGCTTCGCTGCGGCGAGAACCCGGCTGCGGCCGGGTTTTTGCTTTTTCCGCGGCATCGATGCACAATTCGCACCATACACATTCGATGTGTAGAGCCGCTTCAAGGAGGCATGGATGGACACCCGAACCAACATCGTGCTCGACGACGAACTCGTCGCCAAGGCCATGGCCAAGGCCGGCGTTACCACCAAAAAAGCGGCCATCGATACGGCACTGCGCGCCTATGTGCGCGAGCCCGATTGGCAAGGCCTGCTGGCGCTGGCCGGCTCCGGTGTGCTGGCGGACGACTACGACCCGGCGACCTTGTTTGCCGATGCGCCCATGCACATCATGGCCTCGGAACCCAGGGCAAGCTATCGCGTGGCCCGCGCTGCGCCGGTCAAGGCGGCTGCGGCTAAACGTCAGGCCAAGCCTGTGACCAAGCCCCGCCGAAAGTGATCGCCGACACCTCGGCCTGGGTCGAGTTCCTGCGCGCCACCGGTTCGCGCTGCGACCTGCGCCTGCGCAAGGCCTTTCGCGCCGAGCAAACGGTGTGGATGCCGTCGGTGGTGCTGCAGGAACTGCTGCAAGGCGCGCGCAACCCGGCCCAGTTCACGCGCCTCGAAGCGCAGCTCGAACGGCTGCCGGGGCGGGAGGCCTCCAGCCCGCGCGACCTGGCGCGCGACGCCGCAATGCTGTACGCGCGCTGCCGCTGGCAAGGCTTCACGGTGCGCAGCCCGAACGACTGCGTGGTGGCAGCGTGCGCCATCGCCGCGGGGCTGCCGGTGCTGGCGCAAGACCGCGACTTCGAAGCCATCGCGCGCGTGGAGCCTGGGTTGCTGTTGGCGTAGCCGTCAGCGGCCGATCGGGATCATCCAGGCCAGCTCCAGCCGCACTTCGCCAGGCGCACGCGACTCGGCCCGGTTGCGCGCCAACCCGATCCAGACGTGGCCGCGTTCGGTGCGTGTGGCCAACAGCGGCAGCATTCTGGGCACGCGGCGGTGTTCGCTGCGCTCGCGCTTCATCAGGGCCAGCGCGCCGAGACCGACCTCGATGCCGGTCAGGCGCCATTCAGGGGCCGGCGAGCCGGGCCCGCCGTTGAGGCTTGCTTCTGCCTCGATGCCCGCCTCGCCCGCGCGTGCGGTGCCCAGGCCCAGCACCAGTTGGCAAGCGACGGCGAATCCTGCAATCGTGCCGCTGCGGCGTGCGATGCCCATGGGAAGTCCTGGTGTCGGAGGGAGATGCCCGTTGGGTTGCGCGCTCCGCGCCAAAGGTTCAAGGCCGGCGTCGCCGGGCCCGCCGCCGCCAGAAGAACACCAGGTGCGCCGAACGGCGACGCCAGCATTTCGCGCTTCATGCAGAACGGTGTTCCCCGTTGCGGGCTCACCCCTTTGCCGGGGTTTTGTGCGCGCATGCGGTCGAAGTCGGCGCGCGGGATCAGCGTAGTGGGGCCAGCCGGGGTCGGGTTCGGTCGCTCAGCCGGAAGGCGCACCACACACCCGCATGGCGACGACCCGCCAGGCGGCCCTGCGGAAGGCAAACACCGCGACGCACTGCGCTCAGTGCGCCCCAACCACCACCGGCACTTCGGTCGCCGGCGGCGTGTTGCGGCTGCGGCCGCAGCGCACGATGCCGTCGATCATCACCATGCCGACGCCGGGAATGTCGCCGAGCTGAACGCTCTCCAGCAGCGTCTTGCCGGCGGTGTGCTGGGCGCGGTCCATGAACACGAAGTCGGCGTCGCGGCCCACTTCGATCAAGCCGCAGTTCAGTTTGCGGATGCGCGCGGTGTTGCCGGTGGCAAAGCAGAACACGAGCTCGGCCGGAATGTTCGCCAGGCTGGACAGCAGCGCCACCATGCGCAGGATGCCCAGCGGCTGCACGCCCGAGCCGGCCGGGCCGTCGGTGCCCAGGATCACGCGGTGCGGGCACTTCAGCTGCAACGCCATCTTGGCCGCGGCGATGGCCACGCGCTCGTTGCCGTTGTGCACGATCTCGATCGCGCGGCTGCTCTTCTCGCACAGCTCGCACACATGCGCCTCCGGCAGCGAGGTGTGGCCGCCGTTGATGTGGCCGATGATGTCGGCGTCGGCCTCGAGCACCACGTCCTTGTCGATCAGCCCCGAGCCGGGGATCGACGGCCCGCCTGTGTGGATGGTGCTCTGGATGCCAAACTTGCGCGCCCACTTCACCATCGTCGCCGCCTCGGTACCGCCTTTCACCGAGCCCAGGCCGATCTCGCCGAGCAGGCCCACGCCGGCCTCGGCGAGTTCCTTGAAGTCGCTCTCGACCATGCCCTTCTCGATCACCGGCGCGCCGGCCAGCACCTTCACGCCGCCGGGGCGGAAGTTGTCGAAGGCACGCTGCGCGGTGATCGCCAGCGCCTTCAGGCCGACGATGTCTTTCGGCCGGCCAGGCAGGTGCACCTCGCCGGCCGAGATCATCGTGGTGACTCCTCCGTTCATCGTGCTGTCGATCCAGCCGAGCTGGCTCTGGCGCGGCGTCCAGTCGCCGAAGACCGGGTGCACGTGGCTGTCGATCAGGCCGGGGGCCAGGCAGGTCTGGCGCGCGTCGATCAAGGTGCGGGGCTGGGACATGTCGCAGTCTTTCTCCTTGCCGACCGCGACGATCAGGCCGTCTTGCACGACCACCGTGTCGGCGTCGAGCACGGGGCGGTCGATATCGCCCGACAGCATCAGCCCGACGTTTCGGATCACGACCTTGCCACACTTGCCGTCGGCGGCTGCTTCTGCCATGAAGGACTCCTTGGGTTCAAGCCGCGATGGTGCGTGCGGCAGGGCGTTTGCGTGGTGTCGCCTGCGCGGCCACCGGCTCGGCGGCCACGGTGCGCAACACCGATTCGATCAGGAAGGCTTCCCAGTGCGCCAGCGCGTCGGGCGACTCCAGCGGCTGGCCCAGGAAGGCAGACAAGGTGAAGCGGTTCGACAAGTAGAAGTAGCCCATCGACGCGATCATCAGGTACACATCGCGGGCTGCCACGTCAGCGCGGAACACGCCTTGCATCGCGCCGCTCTTCAACACCCGCGCCAGCACGGCGATCGCGTCCGACGAGTAATCGCGCGCGCGCAGCGACTTGGCGATGTGCACGCCGCGGTGCAGGTTCTCGGTGTTCAGCAAGGTGATGAACTCGGGGTTCTTCTGGTAGTAGCCCCACATGAAGCGCGTCACCGCCGTCAAGGCTTCCACCGGCCGCGATTCGTCGAGCACCAGCTCCGACTCGGCTTCGTTGAAGCGCCGGTAGGTCTCCTCGAGCACCTCAATGAACAGGCCTTCCTTGCTGCCGAAGTAGTAATAGATCATCCGGTCGTACGACTTCGCGGCCTTGCTGATCTTTTCGACGCTGCCGCCGTCGAAGCCGTGCTTGGCGAAGACCTTGATTGCGGCCCGCAGGATGCTGTCGCGCGTGGCCTTGGCAGCGAGCTCACGCACGCCGGGTGCGCCGGTGCGTTGCGCGTTGGCGGGCGAACGGCGCGGGGCGGTCGTCATTGCTCGGCTGTCATTGCTCGGCAAACGCGCGCTCGATGACAAAGTCGCCCGGCGTCGAGGTGTTGCCTTCCTTGAAGCCGCTCTTTTCAAGCAGGTGCTTCAGGTCGCGCAGCATGCCCGGGCTGCCGCAGATCATCACGCGGTCGTGGGCCGGGTCGAAGGCGGGCACCTGCAGGTCCTCGAACAGCTTGCCGGTGTCGATCAGTTCAGTCACACGCCCCATGTTGCGGTAGGCCTGGCGCGTGACGGTGGGGTAGTAGCGCAGCTTGCTCGTCACCAGCTCACCCAGGAATTCGTGGTTGGGCAGGTGCTCGACCAGCAGGTCGTGGTAGGCCAGTTCATCGACCTGGCGCACGCCGTGCACCAGGATCACCTGCTCGAATTTGTCGTAGGTTTCCGGGTCGCGCACGATGCTCATGAAGGGCGCAAGGCCGGTGCCGGTGGACAGCATGTACAGGCGCTTGCCGGGCAGCAGGTAGTCCACCACCAAGGTGCCGGTGGGCTTCTTGCCGACGATGATGCTGTCGCCGACCTGGATGTGCTGCAGCTTCGAGGTCAGCGGGCCGTCGGGCACCTTGATGCTGAGGAACTCGAGGTGCTCTTCGTAGTTGGCGCTGACGATGCTGTAGGCGCGCAGCAACGGCTTGTTGTTCACCTTCAGCCCGATCATCGTGAAGTGGCCGTTCGAAAAGCGCAGCGCCGGGTCGCGCGTGGTGGTGAAGGTGAAGAGCTTGTCGGTCCAGTGGTGCACGCTCAGCACCCGTTCTTCGTTGAATGCGCTCATGGTGGTTCGGTGGGCGGTGAGGTTGGGGTTCGGCCGCTATTCTGGCCCGTCGGGCAAATCCAGTTGCGCCGGCGGATCGATTCGGCTAGATTTGCCGCTCATGTAGCGGGCACAACATGAAAGTTGAGCAAATGCTACATGAACGCAAGACCCCGGGCAACCGCCTTCAGCCACCAGACTGACTCATGACCGAGCACACCAAGACCGACGGATTGCCGGGCGACGAAGCCCTGGCGCAACCGCAGGTGCTGGAACGTTCACGCCCGCGCAACGAGCGCATGGCCGGCGACAAGATCGAATGCAACGCCTGCCCGGTGCTGTGCCAGATCTCGGCCGGCAAGATCGGCGCCTGTGATCGTTATGCGAATCACGACGGCACGCTGGTGCGGGTCGATCCGGTGCTGCTGCTGCGGCGCACGTTGAACGGGGAGGCCGCGGCCGTGGTTCCGTTCACCGATGCGGGGGCGGACGCTGCCCCCGCCGACTGGAACGGCGACCTGCTGCTCGCCGACGAAGTCTTCGTCACCGGCGTCGGTTCGTCCACCACCTACCCCGATTACAAACCCGCGCCCTTCATCGTCGCCTCGCAAGCGGCTGGCGTGGACATGGTCACCGTCGTCACCGAAGGCATCTTCAGCTACTGCAGCCTGAAGGTGAAGATCGACACCGACCGCTACCTCGGCCCCGAGCAGGCCAACGTGCGCTGCAAGGGCGAGGTGGTGGGCCACGTGACCACTGCCGAATACGGCTCGCAGATGTTGTCGCTGGGGGGAGTGCACCACCTCACCGGCGGCAGCAAGAAGGAAGGGCGCGTTACCGTCGAGATGATGGAGCTGCTCGGCAACAAGCGGCCGGTCGACCTCACCATCGACGGCGGCTCCCAACTGCAACTGCAGGCCGGCCGAGCTCCCATCGTCAACGGCGTCGAAGAGCAGCGCATGCGCGTGGGCTGCGGCTCGGCCACGATCGGCATCTTCGCCAAGCAGTTCTTCGGCATCGCCGACGAGGTGGTGGTGGTCGACGACCACATCACCGGCGTGCTCACCGAACACCAGGCCGGCCGCTGCCTCGACATGCGGTCCTCTGGCATCAAGCTGCGCGGCCGCAAGTCCACCCCGGGGCGCTACTTTCAGGTCGCCAATCCCGGCACCGGCTGGGGTGGCACCGACCTTTTCGACCCGCTGGCCATCATCGAACGCTGGGATGCCACCGTCGCCTGGCCCGGCATGCGCCTGCTGATGACCTCGACCACCGGCGAGCACTGCGCCTGGTATGTGTTGGACGACGCGCTCAACCCGGTCGAGCAGGCCATGCCGGCCGCGGCACAGGCTGTCGTCGACCGCATCGGCGAAAACTGCGAACCTTCGCTGACGACGGTGCTGTTCCTCGGCGGCGCCGGCGGCAGCCTGCGCGCCGGCGTGACCGACAACCCGGTGATGCTGACGCGGTCCATCAAGCAGGCGCTCGTCAACGTGACCTGCGGCGGCGCGCCGGCCTATGTGTGGCCGGGCGGCGGCATCACCGTGATGGCCGACGTGATGCGCATGCCCGACCGCAGCTTCGGCACCGTGCCCACGCCGGCCATCGTCGCCCCCATCGAATTCAGCATGCGCCTGGCCGACTACCGCGCGCTCGGCGGCCACATGGACCACGTGCGCACACTTGAAGACGTGCTGCGCCGCGGCGCCTGGCACAACGACGGCGCGCCCACCGGGCGGCGCTGGCTGCCCAACCCGGCCGGCAACGCCTGGCCGCTGGGCCAGTCGCCGTTGCTGGGCTGACGGGGTCGTTCACGCCATGACCGCCCAACGCGCACCGCTGCCGAACGGCCGTTGGCACTTCCAGCACGGCCCGATCGACATCGTGATCGGTGCCGATGGCGATGCCGCAGCGGTCGCGGCGGCGCATGCCGCGGCGTGGTTGCGCTTCCAGACCGTGCTGGCCGAGCTGGTGCACGAATTGCCCTTGCTGCGCGCGCCGGTGGCCGGCCCGTGCGCATTGCAAGGCGCCGTGGCGCGCCGCATGTGGCTGGCCTGCCGGGCGGTGCGCACCGGCTTCATCACGCCGATGGCGGCGGTGGCCGGCTCGGTGGCCGATGAGCTGATCGTTTGCTACCGGCGTGAGGGCGTCACCCGCGCCTGGGTCAACAACGGCGGCGACATTGCGCTGCATCTGGCGGAGGGAGCATTGCTGCGCGTCGGTCTGTTTGCCGATCTGGCGCGCCTGGACGCCAGCGCTGCGCGCGATTGCGTTGGCGCCGGTCGTGCCGGCGGCCTCGCCGTCGATGGCACGTTCGAGCTCCACTCGCAACTGCCGGTGCGCGGCGTGGCCACCAGTGGCTGGCGCGGGCGCAGCTTCTCGCTCGGCATTGCCGACAGCGTGACCGTGCTCGCCCGCACCGCGGCGCAGGCCGACGCCGCGGCCACCGTGGTGGCCAACGCCGTGAACCTGGACGATCCGCGCATCGAGCGCTGCCCGGCCTGCGAGCTGAAGGACGACAGCGACCTGGGCGCCATTCCCGTCACCGTCAACGTGCCGGCGCTGGACCCTGAATCGGTGCGGCGCGCGCTGACCGCGGGCACCTGCGCCGCCCGCGACCTGCAATCGCGCGGCTTGTTATGGTCGGCCGTGCTGGTGTGCCAGGGCCAGGTGGCGACGGTCGACAATCGGGCAGATCGGGCTGCGGCGTCCGTGCTTGGCACCGCCGAGCAACACGCCACCGAGTCGGCCTTCGGCGCGCTGGCCTGAACGCGCTGGCCTGAATACTGCAACAGGGTTCACGATGATCGAGATCCGCCGCACCTTCACCCACGTGGAAGACATCCACCACGAGTTTGGCCCGGTCGCTCACCAGCCGCTGCGGCGCGGTGCGATTGCCGCCGTGCTGACCAACCCGTTCGCCGGCCGCTACGTGGCCGACATCCTGCCGATGATGGACGCGCTGCAGCCGGTCGGCGTGGACATGGCGCGCCGCCTGCAGGTGGCGATGGACGTGCCGGTCGAGCGGCTCGTCAGCTACGGCAAGGGCGCCATCGTCGGCGCTGCCGGCGAGCTGGAGCATGGCGCGCTGTGGCATGTGCCGGGCGGTTATGCGATGCGCGAACTGCTGGGCTGGAAGGGCGATCGCAATGCGTATGCCAAGGGCCAGTCAGGCGCCACCGTGCAGCCGACGGGCCAACCCGGCAACGCGCTCGCCATCGTGCCTTCGACCAAGAAGGTCGGCCCGCCCGGCGCGGCGCTCGACGTGCCGCTGACCCACATCAACGCCGCCTACGTGCGCAGCCATTTCGACGCGATGGAAGTGCGCGTGCCCGGCGCGCCAGCCGCCGACGAGATCGTCTTCATCCTGGTGATGAGCACCGGCGCGCGCGTGCATGAACGTGTGGGTGGCCTTAAGGCTGCCGACATTGCTCAATGGAACGGCCTGCGCTGAACGCACAACACAAAAGGAGTCGAGACATGCCCGCCCAGATCCGCAAACTGATCGTCCAGGTCGATGAAACCCGCCTCGAGATGGGCCAGCCCGTCAACCCACCCACGCGCCGCGCGTTGGCCATGGCCGTGATTCACAACCCCTGCGCCGGCCGCTATGTCGAGAACCTCGACGAGCTGATCGCCATCGGCGAAGAACTCGGCGCGCTGCTCGGCCAGAAGTGCGTGCAGGCGCTCGGCATTGCGCCCGGCGCGGCGCAGAGTTACGGCAAGGCTGCGATCGTCGGCGAAGCGGGCGAGCTGGAACACGCCGCCGCCATCCTGCACCCCAAGCTCGGCGCGCCGCTGCGCAAGGCGGTCGACAAGGGTGCCGCGCTGGTGCCGTCGGCCAAGAAGCTCGGCGGCCTGGGCACGGCCATCGACGTGCCGCTCGGCCACAAGGACGCCGCTTTCGTGCGCAGCCACTTCGATGCGATGGAAGCGCGCGTGTCCGACGCGCCGCGTGCCAACGAGATCGTGGTCTGCGTCGTTGTCACCGACAGCGGCCGGCCGCTGCCGCGCGTGGGCGGCCTGCAGGCCCATGAAGCGAAGGGCGAGGACGGCCTGCGCTGATCCACCGCCCAGCCTTCACAATCATTTGCGTTTTCACCAGGAGCCCTCGATGACCTCAGTTCGAAAAACCTTCCACACCGCCGTCGCCGCCGGCATGGCGCTGGCGTTCAGCCTGGCCGCCCACGCCCAGGGCACGATCAAGATCGGCGAGATCAACAGCTACAAGGCGCAGCCCGCCTTCCTCGAGCCCTACAAGAAGGGCATGGAGCTGGCCGTCGAACAGGTCAACGCCGCCGGCGGGGTGAACGGAAAGAAGCTCGAGCTGATCATCCGCGACGACAACGCCAACCCGGGTGACGCGGTGCGCGCTGCCGAGGAGCTGATGTCGCGCGAGAAGGTCGACGTGCTGGCCGGCTCGTTCCTGTCGCACATCGGCCTGGCGCTGACCGACTTCGCCAAGCAGAAGAAGGTGTTCTTCCTGGCCGGCGAGCCGCTCACCGACAAGATCGTCTGGGCCAACGGCAACCGCTACACCTTCCGCCTGCGCACCTCCACCTACATGCAGGTGGCGATGCTGGTGCCCGAGGCGGTGAAGATGAAGAAGAAGCGCTGGGCCGTGGTCTACCCCAACTACGAATACGGCCAGTCGGCGGTGGCCAGCTTCAAGCAATTGCTGAAGGCCGCGCAGCCCGACGTGGAGTTCGTCGCCGAGCAGGCGCCGCCGCTGGGCAAGCTCGACGCCGGCAGTGTGGTGCAGGCGTTGGCCGACGCCAAGCCGGATGCCGTCTTCAACGTGCTGTTCGGTGCCGACCTGTCCAAGTTCGTGCGCGAGGGCAACACGCGCGGCCTGTTCCAGGGCCGCGAGGTGGTGAGCCTGCTGACCGGTGAGCCCGAGTACCTCGACCCGCTGAAAGACGAAACGCCGAACGGCTGGGTCGTCACCGGCTACCCCTGGTACGGCATCCAGACGCCCGAGCACAAGGCCTTCTTCCTGGCCTACCACGCCAAATACCAGGACTACCCGCGCCTGGGCTCAGTGGTGGGTTACGCGGTCATCAGCTCGATTGCCGAAGGCATCAAGAAGGCCAAGAGCACCGAGACCGAGAAGATGATCGCCGCCTTCAAGGGCCTGAAGGTCGTCACCCCGTTCGGCCCGGTGACATACCGCGCCGAAGACCACCAGTCCACCATGGGCGCCTTCGTCGGCAAGACCAAGAACGACAACGGCAAGGGCACGATGGTCGACTACGTCTTCATCGACGGCGCCAAGGTGCTGCCGTCGGCGGCCGAGGTGAAGAAGATGCGGCCGGCGGATTGAGCACGTGCGTGGTCTCGCGAAAGGCTTGGAGTCGAAGGTTCATCCATGAAGCTTCCCGCTAGCCCAGAGGAATGGCAAGCCGCGTTCGCCGCGGCGCCAGGCAAGAGCCGCCCGCTGACGGCCAAGGAGCAGCGCCAGTGGGACGACGCCATCGTCGTCAAGGGCGGTGGCTACCAGGCGGTTCGGGCTGCGGTTGCCGCCAAACGCGCATCCCGCAAGTAGAAGCGCAAGACCCATGACCAAAACACCTGACAAGGATCTGCTGCCCGAAGACGACTTCTCGAAAGGCGTAGGCGGAAAGTACGCAGCCCGGGTGACCAAAGGCAGCATCGTCGTCGTGCCCGACAAGGACGCGCGGAGAGTCGCCATCCCTGACTCCG
>JANOQS010000621.1:0-2505 GCA_031414975.1 Methylibium sp.
CTGCCTCGCGCGCTCGGCGGCGCCGGTGTCGCCGGTGCGCTGTCCGACAGTCCAGTTCAGGCCGAGTTCGGTGATCGGCAGTTGCAGTGCGCGCGTCGTGTCAGCGGCCAGCGCACGCATCGGCGTGAGCCACAGCACGCCCAGCGGCGGCGCGCCCTTGGCGACCGTCGGTACGCCGTTGGCGCGGGGCGGCAGCGCCAGGCCGCGCATCAACGCACCCCACCACACCGCGTAAGTCTTGCCACTGCCGGTACTGGCGTGCAGCAGGCCGCTGCGGCCACCTTGCATCGCAGCCCAGACCTCGCGCTGGAACTCGAACGGCGACCAGCCGCGCGCGTCGAACCAGCGGCTGGCCATCGAGGCTTCAGCGTCCAGCGGGGCGGCAGGCCTGTCCATGCACGCATTATTCGGTCTAGGGCAGCCGCGCTGCAAAGCGGTGGTAAGTTGCGGGCCGCACGACAACAAAGCAGGAGACACAGATGCACACGTTGACAAGTTCGATTCGCCGCGCCTGCCTGGCCACATCGCTGGCCCTGTTCTCGCTGGCAGCGTCGGCTCAGATCGACAAGCCCGTGAAGCTCATCGTCGGCTTCCCGCCCGGCGGCTCGGCCGACATGGCCGCGCGGCTGCTGGCCGAGCGCATGAAGGACGAACTGAAGCAGACCGTCACGGTCGAGAACAAGGCCGGTGCCGGCGGGCGCATCGCGGCCGAGATGCTGAAGAACGCGCCAGCCGACGGCGCGTCGATCCTGCTCACGCCGATCGTCGTGCCGGTGCTGGCGCCGCTGGTGTTCTCCAAGCTGGCCTACGACCCGCAGGCCGACTTCGCGCCCGTGGCGCACGTGGCCAACTTCCAGTTCGCGCTGTCGGTCAACGCCACGCACCCGGCCAAGAACGTGGCCGAGCTGCTGGCCTGGTTCAAGGCCAACCCGGGCGCGGCCAACTACGGCACGCCGGGTGCCGGCAGCCTGCCGCACTTCTTCGGCGTGATGATCGCGCGCGGCGCCGCGCTCGACCTGGTGCACGTGCCCTACGGTGGCGGTGGCCCGCTGATGAACGCGCTGATGGGCAACCAGGTGAGCACCGGCATCGACACGCTGGTGGACCAGATCGAACTGCACCGCAGCGGCAAGGTGCGCCTGCTGGCCAGTTCGGGCGCGCAACGCAGCCCGCTGCTGCCCGAGGTGCCGACTTTCGGAGAAGCCGGGTTGAAGGGGGTCGAAGGCACGAGCTGGTTCGCGGTGTACGCGCCGGCCAAGACGCCCGATGCAACGGTCCGCCAGCTCAACGCGGCCATCAACGCGTCGCTCGCGGTGCCCGAGTTGCGCGAGCGCTTTGCCAAGCTCGGCCTGGAGCCCACCGGCGGCGCGCCGGCCGACCTGAGCGCGGCGATGAAGCGCGACACCGAGCGCTGGGCGCCTGTGGTGAAGGCCTCCGGCTTCAAGGCGGATTGAGCCCGGGCGCCGAAGTTCACTGGCCCATGACTTGCTTGCCGTACCGGGCGCTGCGTGTTTACGCGAATGCCCCCGCCCTGAACGCGTGACTCACAATCCGCGCTCTCGCAAGTTCCAAACGTTCCGCTTCTCCAGGAGACCTCCCCATGCGCAAACTCATCCTCGCCGCCGCCGCGCTCGCCACCTTCGCCGGCGCAGCCCATGCTGGCAAGACGCTGGACACCATCAAACAACGCGGCCAGGTGATCTGCGGCACCAACCCCAGCCTGCCCGGTTTTGCGGCGGCCGACAGCCAGGGCGTCTGGGCGGGCCTGGACGTGGACATCTGCAAGGCCATCACCGCCACCGTGCTGAGCGACGCGAGCAAGATCAAGTGGGTGCCGCTCAACGCGGCGCAGCGCTTTGCGGCGCTGCAGGCCGGCGAGGTCGACGTGCTCTCGCGCAACACCACCTGGACGCTCACGCGCGACGCGTCGCTGGGCCTGCACTTCACCGGCGTGACCTACTACGACGGTCAGGGCTTCATGGTGCCCAAGAAGACCAAGGTCACCAGCGCCAAGGGCCTGAAGGGCGCCACGGTGTGCGTGCAATCCGGCACCACCACCGAGAAGAACCTGAGCGACTACTCGAAAGCCTCCGGCCTGAACCTGAAGTCGGTCGTGTTCGAGACCCAGGAAGCCACCAACAAGGCCTACTTCGCCGGTCGCTGCCAGGCCTACACCACCGATGCGTCGGGCCTGGCCTCGGTGCGCAACAAGGAAGCCGGCAACCCTGAAGACCACGTGATCCTGCCCGAGCTGATCTCGAAAGAGCCGCTCGGCCCGTCGGTGCGGCGTGGTGACGACGAGTGGTTCTCGATCGTCAAGTGGGTCGTCTTCGCGCTGATCGAGGCCGAGGAATACGGCATCACCAAAGCCAACGTCGACCAGATGAAGGCCGAGAGCAAGGACCCGGTGGTGCAGCGCATCCTCGGCACGTCCGAAGACACCGGCAAGCTGCTCGGGCTCGACAAGGACTGGGCCTACCGCGCCATCAAGGAAGTGGGCAACTA
>JANOQS010000622.1:0-1526 GCA_031414975.1 Methylibium sp.
GCGCCAGGTGGTGGGCGAATTGCCCGACGGTTTTGTCGGCATCGCCGGCGCGAATCTGCTGGGGCTGCCGATCGGCGCGTTCTACGTGCTGGGGTTTAGCGTGGCGCTGTGGCTGGTCACCGAGTTCACGCCACTGGGCCGCGCGCTGTATGTGATCGGCGCGAACCCGAAAGCGGCGCAGCTCAACGGCATTTCGGTGCGCAGGCATGTGATGGGTGCGTTCGTGGCGTCTGGCGCGCTGTCGGGTTTTGCTGGCGTGCTGCTCGCCTCGCGGCTGCAGATCGGGCAGGCCAGCGTGGGGCTCGAGTTCCTGCTGCCGGCGCTGGTCGGCGCGTTCCTCGGCTCCACCACCATCCGGCCCGGCCGCGTGAACGTGTGGGGCACCTTGGTGGGGGTGGCGATCCTGGCGATCGGCATCTCCGGCATTCAGCAATTCGGCGGCGCGTTCTATGTCGAGCCGCTGTTCAACGGGCTCACCTTGCTCGTGTCGATCGGCATTGCCGGCTGGGCCCAGCAGCGCCGAAATCTGTCCATCAAGCGGCGCATCGCGGAGCGGCAACTGGCCGATGCCACGCCTGCCTCCGCGGCCGCCACCCCGTCCCCGCCCGCTGCTTCGGCAGCGAGCCCACCCGCTGCTGCGAACCCCGCGGCGAATCATTGAAACCGCAACCATCTCGAACGAGGAAGCACCGATGAAACCTATCCGCTCACGACTCAGCGCGCTCGCGCTGGCCATGCCCTTGGCGGGCCTGTCGGGCCACGCAGTGGCCGACGACTTTCTGGACGCCGCCAAGAAGAAGATCGCCGTCTCGACCATGACCAAGGAAAAGTGGGACGGCCCGACCTCCGGCCCGAAGGCCGAGGCCGCCAAGACCATCGTCTTCGTTTCCGGCGACATGAAGAACGGCGGCATCGTCGGCGTCTCCAAGGGCGTCGAAGAAGCCGGCAAGGCGATCGGCTGGACCGTGCGCGTGATCGACGGCCAGGGAACCGTCAGCGGCCGCACCGCCGCGCTGAACCAGGCCCTGGCGGTCAAGCCGGCCGGCATCGTGGTCGGCGGCTTCGACACCACCGAGCAGAAGGCGGCGTTCGAAGGTGCGGCCAAGTCCGGCGTGCCGCTGGTCGGTTGGCACTCGGGCGAAAAGCCGGGGCCGAATGCGACCGCGGGCCTGTTCGCCAACGTCACCACCGTGACCGACGACGTGGCCGACGTGGCCGCCTCGTGGGCCGTGGTCGACTCCGGCGGCAAGGCCGGCGTGGTGATCTTCACCGACTCGCAATATGCGATCGCGCTGTACAAGGCGCGCGCGATGGAAGCGGTGATCAAGAAGTGCGGCGGCTGCACCGTGCTGAGCTTCGAAGACAGCCCGATCTCCGAAAGCTCCACCCGCATGCCGCAGCTCACCACCTCGCTGCTGCAGCGCTTTGGCGACAAGTGGACCCACTCGCTGGCCATCAACGACCTGTACTTCGACTTCATGGGCCCGTCGCTCACGTCGGCCGGCAAGAAGGGCGACGGCAACCCC
>JANOQS010000623.1:0-2143 GCA_031414975.1 Methylibium sp.
TGGTCGGTCACCAGCGACAGGTCCT
Source organism: Methylibium sp. (assembly GCA_031414975.1). Lineage (GTDB taxonomy): Bacteria > Pseudomonadota > Gammaproteobacteria > Burkholderiales > Burkholderiaceae_C > LGRD01. The sequence continues at coordinate 26 of JANOQS010000623.1, forward strand.
GGTACAGCGTTTCCGACAGCGCCACCACCGCATTCTTGGTCACGTTGTACACGCCCATGTTGGGCGGGTTCAGCAGCCCGGCCATCGACGCGGTGTTGACGATGTGGCCTTCGTACTTCGGGTCCTTCCTGGCCGCCTCGAGCATCATCGGCGTGAACACGCGCACGCCATGCGCCACGCCCATCAGGTTCACGCCGATGACCCACTCCCAGTCCTTCAAGGTGTGTTCCCAGATCAGCCCGCCAGCGCCGACACCGGCATTGTTGAAGACGAAGTGCGGTGCGCCGAAACGTTTGAACGTGGCCTCGCCCAGCGCCTCGACCTCGGCCGCCTTCGACACGTCGATGCGCACCGGCAGCACCAGGTTGCCCATGCCGACGATCTCGGCCGCGGCGTTGTCGAGTGCGTCCTGCTGCACGTCGGCCATCACCACGTTCATGCCCTCGCGTGCGGCGATGCGCGCCGCTTCGAGGCCGAAGCCCGATCCGGCGCCAGTGATCACGGCCGTGCGGCCCTTGAAAGTCTTCATGCAGTTTTCTCCTTCTTGATCTGGAAGCCCAGGCGCGGGAAGTGCACGTGCACGGTGCCGGCGCGCTCGTCGCGCCGCTCGAGGGTCACCTCGTCGCGGCTCAACCCGACCAGCGTGCCGGCCACCGGGTCTTTGCCGTAGTCGGTCGGCATCACCGTCACCGCATCGCCGGGCTCGAAGCCCAGGCCGGGCTCGACCTGCGTCGGCGCGTGGCTGCGGCTGCCCGCGGCCAGTGCGACGGCTTCGTCGCTGCTCAAAGGGGTGGAGCCGCCGTGGCCGAAGGCGCGCACACGGTCGAACCAGGCGGTCACCTTCGGGAACGGCTCGAAGATGCCCAAGAGCGGCGGCGCACGGTGCACGAACCACAGGCACTGTGCGACCGAAAAGTCGGCAATGCTGGCCTCGCCGCGCACCAGGAACGGCCGGCCATCGGCCAGGTGCGCCTCTAACCAGCCGAGGTAGGTGTGCAGCGCCGCGGTGGCGTCGGCCGGGGTCTGGCGCGTGATGCCGGCGCTGAACGGCGCGCGGTCGGCGGCAAAGGCCTTGATCGCGTCCTTTGTCACATCAGGCGGCGCGTTGTTGAACAGCGCGCCGATGCCGGCCGGCTGCATGGTGTACGGGATGACGGTCCAGAACAGCGTGCTGTCGGCCCACTGGGCGAGCATTTGCGAAGTGCCTGCAACGTCTTTCGGGTACAGCGTGGGCTCGGGGTGCAGGCGGTCGATCACCCGGGCCATCAGCGCCGAGTCGCAATAGATGTCGGCCCCGATCTGCAGGATCGGCGTCTTGCGGTAGCCGCCGGTCAGCGCCAGCACGTCGGGCTTGGGCATGATCTGCGGGATGTGCACCGAGCGCCAGGCCAGGCCCTTGAAGCCCATGATGAGGCGGATCTTCTCGGAGAACGGCGAAGTGGCGTAGTGGTGGAGGATGAGTTCTGTCATGGAGGTGTCCCGTTCCGTGTTGGGTCGTTTCAGATCGGCATCGCACGCCGCAGGATCGCACCCAGGTCCACGCCGGCCGGCAGCGTGCCGAACACCTGCACGCCCTGCCCGGCCAGGCGCGACGCGCAGAAGGCGTCGAACATCGCGTCGGGCGCGTGGCGGCGCAGCAGCGAGCCCTGCACCGCCAGCGCAATGTCTTGCGCCAGGCGGCGGGCGCCCAGTTCTTCTTCGGGGCCGCCCACGTCGGCGGCTTCGGCCACGCGCGCGAGCAGGCGCTCGCTGAAGTTGTCGAGCGCGCTGTTCGCGCCGCGCGCGGTGGCGAGTTCGGTGGCCAGTGCGTGCACCACGTCGCTCTCCTCAGAACCTCGGCCCTGGCCGCGCTTGCGCAGCGCGCGCAGCAGGTCCAGCGCCATGATGTTGCCGGCGCCTTCCCAGATTGAATTGAGTGGCATCTCTCGGTAGATGCGCGCCATCGTGCCGGCGCCGTGCTCCTCGACGTAGCCGTTGCCACCCAGGCACTCCATCGCCTCCTGCGCCAGCGCGCTGCCGCGCTTGCAGACCCAGAACTTGGCCACCGGCGTCAGGATGCGCCGCATCAGTTGTTCGAACGGGTCGTCCTGGCGGTCGACCGCGCGCGCCAGGCGCAGC
>JANOQS010000624.1:0-8371 GCA_031414975.1 Methylibium sp.
CCGCGCGGCAGCTTGTCGCAGAAGGTCTCGATGTACAGGTGCGCGCCGCGCCGGTAGGCGATCGGGATGCCGAGAAACACGATCCAGATGTGGCCGAAGATCTGCGCCTCTTCGCTCCAGCTCAGCGACGAGTTCAGCGCGAAGCGGTGGAAGACCTGCAGCAGCGCGATGCAGACGATCAGCGCAAAAATTGCGGCGACGAAGGCTTCGATGCCGCGGTCGATCTTGTCCAGAGCGGTGGCTAGCACGCGGCCGGTGATCGAGCTCACGGGCCCGGGCCTATTGCTTGCGCAGGGTGGCCAGCAGCGACTCGGCGCCGAATTCCTTGGCCAGATCGTCCTGCGCCGTCAGGGCGGCCTTCTGCAGCGGGCCCACGTCGATCTCGGTGACCTTCATGCCGAGCTTCTTGACCGCGGCGAGTGCCTCGGCTTCCTTTTCTGGAGCCATCTTGCGGACCATGTCTTCGGCCATCTTGGCGCCCTTCATCATCACCGCCTGCTCGGCGGCGTTGAACTTGTTCCATTCGGCGAGCGAGAACACCAGCACCGTCGGGTCCATCAGGTGGCGCGTCATCGCGATGCAGCAGGCCACTTCGTTGAGCTTGAACGAAAGAGTGGTCGACGCGGTGTGCTCGTAACCGTCGAGCACGCCGCTTTGCAGCGAGGTGTAGATCTCGCCGAAGTTCATCGGCGTGGCGTTCGCGCCCATCGCGTTGACGGCGGCGACGAACACCTTGGTCGGGATGGTGCGGATCTTCAAGCCCTTCAGGTCGGCGGCGGTCTTCACTTCCTTCTTCGCCGTCACCACGTTGCGGTAGCCCCAGCTCACCGCCCAGGCCAGCACCTTGAAGCCGGCCTTTTCCATGTCGGCATTGAGTTCCTTGCCGACCGGGCCGTCGAGCACCGCTTCGGCGTGGGCATAGTTCTTCCACACGAACGGCAAGCCCAGCACGCCGACGCGCTTGACGAAGGACGCGTACTCCGCCGGCCCGCCGGTGGTGGCCGACGCGCCCGAGCCCAGGCGCATCGCCTCGATCACCTCGCGCGACTGGCCGAGCTGGCTGTTCGGGAACAGCTTGACCTCGACGCTGTCGGAATTGGCGTTCACGTAGGTCATGAACTGGTGCGCGAGCATGGTGTTGTCCACGCCCAGGTCGGCCGGGCCGGCGGTGTGGATGCGCACGAGCTTCTTGGCCGCCTGCGCGGCGGCCGGAAGGGCGGCGCCGAACGCGAGTGTGGAGCCGAGGGTCAGCGCCAGCGCGGCGCGAAGGGTGGGGTGCATGGTGTCTCCTGTCGTTGTAGGTAGAACGATCTAGTAAAACGATACACCTTCGACTTGAATGCCGACAAGGGGTTTTCACCGGGGGCTGCTCCTGGCGCGCCGCTTGAAGCTTGTGTACTCGGCGACAGGGTTCCTACGCGGGCGCCTTGAGCCCGGGCGCCAGCGGCTCCTGCGGCGCCAGCGCCTCGCGCAGACGGTCGCGGCCCGTGCCCAGGCCGGAGCGGCTTTCGTCGAGCCGCGCGGCCAGTGCGTCGATGTGGTCGCGCATCAAGGTCTCGGCGCGGGCCGAGTCACCGTCGGCCAGCGCCGCGACGATCTGCGCATGGTCGTCGTTGGACACCTGCGCGTCGGTGGTCGACTGGTAGAGCGCCGACACCAGCGTGGTGCGGGCCGACAGGTCGACCATCATCGCGGTCAGGAAGCGGTTGCCCAGGCATTCGGCCAGGCAGACGTGGAAGTCCGCCAGCGCGACGCTGCGGGTGGCGGCGTCGCAGGTGGCGATCGCCAGGCGCTCTTCGGCCACGTGTTCGCGCAGGCGCTTGAGCACCGACTGCAGCGGCTGGCCGGTGTCACGCAACATGCCGGGTTCGATGACGCGGCGCGCCGCATAGGTCTGCTGCGCGTCCTCGAACGACGGTTCGACCACGTACCAGCCCGAGCGCGGCCGTACCTCGACGAAACCGCGCGCCTGCAACTGCATCAGCGCCTCGCGCACCAGGGTGCGGCTGACGGCGAACAGCCCGGCAAGCTCCTGCTCGCCGAGCCGTTCCCCCGGCCGGATCTTGCGCGCCAGGATCGACTGCACCACGCGCTGGGCGATGGGCGACAGCGTGAGCATCGAGACCTCCCCGTTTCTTGTGTCGCTGTGGCGGGTCTCGATTGTCGCCCGCGCTGGGCTCTGCGGTCAGGCGTTGGCTGCCGCCGCAGTGACGGCGCGTGGCCGCAGCATCGTCATCACGTAGTACGCCGCGCCGCCGATCACCACGCCGAAGAACCAGCCATAGGTGTTCCACCAGGCCGGCAGCAAGGTGGTGAAGGTCGGCAGCAGGGTCGAGAACACCGCACCGATGCCGGTGGCCACCAGCGCGTTGATGTTCCAGCCGCCTTCGTAGCGGTACTCGCCATGCTCCTGGTAGAGCGCCTGGATGTTGTAGTTGCCCTTGGCGATGATGTAGTAGTCGACCAGGATGATGCCCAGCAGCGGCCCCATCGTCGAACCGATGGCGTTGACGAACTGCGCTGCGTTGCCTTCCCACGGTGCAAACGGGTACAGCACCAGCGCGATGGCGGCTGCGATGAAGCCACCCTTCTTGAAGCTGATCTGTTTCGGGAAGGTGTTGGAGATGTCGAACGCCGCCGACACGAAGTTGGCCACCACGTTGATGCCCAGTGTCGCCACCGCAAAGGTCAGCGCCGCAATCAGCGCCAGCACCCAGCTGTCGAACTTGGCCGAGATCTGCTCGGGGTGCAGCAGCACTTCGCCGTAGACCTTGAACGCCGCGATCGTGGTCACGCCGGCGACCAGCGAAAACGCGATCAGGTTGACCGGAAGGCCCCACAGGTTGCCGGTGCGCACCGCTTCCTTGTTCTTTGCGTAGCGCGAAAAGTCGCAGAAGTTCAGGTAGAGGGCCGCGAAGTAGGTGACCCAGGTCGCGCCCACCGCCATCAAGGCCCAGAACGAGCCGGGTTCGCCGCTCACGCCGGCGTCCTTGGTCTTCTCGAGCAACACATTCATCGGGATGCCGTGATCGAACGAGAAGCCGCCCGCCTTGACGCACAGCCCGATCGCCAGGATCAGCATCGCCACCCACACGGCGGGCCCGGCCCAGTCCTGGAACTTGCGCACCGTCTCCATGCCCCTCTGGATGATCAGCAACTGCAGCGCCCAGATCACCACGTAGCAGATCACCTCCAGGCCCGAGTGGCCGAGGAAGTGTGTGGTCTTGTGGAACTCCAGCATGCCCTCGCTGCGGATCAGCAGCGCCACCATCGCGCCCGATGCCGCGGCGGTCTGCGCGCCGTACCAGAAGCAGGCCACCACCGCCCGCACCATCGCCGCCAGGTTGGCGCCCCAGACGCCGAACGAGGCGCGCGCCAGCACCGGGTAGGGAACGCCGGTCTTCTCGCCGGCGTAGCCGATCAGGTTCATCAGCACGAAGATCACCAGCGAGCCCATGCCGATGGCGATCACGAAATTCAGGAAGCTGCCGCACAGCAGGAACAGGCTGGCCGCGAGGTAGTAGCCCCACAGGCTGTGCACGTCCGAGGTCCAGACGTTGAAGATGCTGAAGGGGCCCCAATTGCGCTCCTTGGCGGGCGCGAGGTCCTCGTTGTAGAGGCCGGGTGAAGGGTTGCGGATTTCCATCGTCTTGTCTCCATTCGAGTGCGTTCGGGCGGACAGGGTTGGCAAGGGCCCGATGCCCCGCCCCGGGCTCAGGCCTGAAATGCAATCTCGTATACAAGCATCGTATGCACCAACGCGGGCGATCGCGCTCCGCACAAACCCGCAAAATTCGCACCACTTTGGGTGGAACTGGATGACCCGTGGGGCAACTTCTGCGGTGACGGCCGGGTGGCCGACCCCGTAGTTCAGCAGCCATTGCGCCCAGCTCGTGCAGCCCAGCTCGGCCGCAACGCCGGGCAGGGCCTGCCCGCCGGGCAGCCGAGGATCGTCGCCCATCAAGTCGGTTACTGTGCCGGTCATGTTCGACGGCACCGATCTGACCCACTGGCTCACGCTGCACGGCCTGGTCACGCTGGTGGCGGTGCTGCTGTACATCGTCACCGCGCACGTGTTGCAGCAGCGCCGTCACCCGGCCGCGGCGATTGCGTGGATGCTGTTCATCGTGCTGTTGCCCTACGCGGCGCTGCCGGCCTTCCTCAGCTTCGGGTCGCGCAAGCTGAGGCGGCCGCGCCTGGCCGCGGTGCCGCCCGCACCGGCGCCAAGCGGGGGCGATGCCTGGGCCGTCGAAACCATCGTGGCGCTGGGTCAGCCCGCGCCGGCGGCGTACCGCGATCTGCGGGTTCACCGCGACGGCGCCGCGGCTCAACAGGCCCTGCTCGACACGATGGCCGGCGCGCAGACGTCGGTCGTGCTGTGCACCTTCATCCTCGGCCGCGACGGCCTGGGAGACGCGGTGCTGGAGCGCCTGTGCGACAAGGCGCGCAGCGGCGTTCGCGTGCGCCTGCTGCTCGACGGGCTGGGGCGATGGATGGGCGGCAGCCCGGACCTGAAGCGCCTCACGGCCGCGGGCGGCCAGGTGGCCTTGTTCGTGCCGCCGCTGCGCTCGCCGCTGAAAGGCCGCTCGAACCTGCGCGACCACCGCAAGCTGCTGGTGGCCGACGCCGGCCAGCCCGGTGCGCGCCTGTGGTGCGGCGGGCGAAATCTGGCGCTCGAGTACTTTGGCGGCGCGCCCGGTGCGCCGCCGTGGCGCGACCTGAGCTTCGACCTGCACGGGCCGCTCGTGCAGCAGGCCGCCGATCTGTTCGAACGCGATTGGGCCTTTGCGCAAGGGCGCAAGGCAGAGCCCGGGCCGCTCGCGCAGGTGCCGATGCAAGCGCCCGCACCCGGTCCGGCAGGGGGCGCGCAGCTCGTCGCTTCCGGCCCCGACCAGGTGGACGACACGATCCACGCGCTGCTCGTCACCGCCGCGTACCGGGCGCGCCGCCGCCTGCTGCTGGCCACGCCGTACTTCGTGCCCGAGCCGGCGCTGTTGATGGCGCTGTGCATGGCCGCGCGCCGCGGCGTGGCGGTGGACCTGCTGCTGCCCGAACGTTCGAACCACCGCCTGTCCGACCTGGCCCGCAGCCGCGCGGTACGCAGCCTGGCGCAGGCCGGTGGGCGGGTGTGGCTGGCGCCGGGCATGTTGCACGCCAAGCTGGTGGTCGTCGACGACACGCTGGCGCTGGCCGGCTCGGCCAACCTGGACAGTCGCAGCCTGTTCCTGAACTACGAGCTGATGTTCGCGTTCCACCACCCGGCCGACGTGGAACGCTTCGCGGCCTGGTTCGACGTGGAACGCGCCCCGGCACACCCCTACGGGGCGGAGCCGCCCGGGCTGGTGCGCGACCTGGCCGAGGGCATGCTGCTGTGGGTGGCGTTCCAGCTCTGATCGGCACCGTCCGGCCGCCGTAGACTGAGGCCCACCATGAGCAAGGCATTCACCCGCGAGACCGATGGCGCCGCCGGCGACGAAGGCGATGAAGACGACGTTGCCGCGCCCGCTTTGCCCGCGGGCACGAAGAACTACCTCACGCCCGCCGGCTACGCGCGCCTGCGTGGAGAACTGCTCGACCTGCTCGATGTCGAGCGGCCGAAGATCGTCGAGGTCGTGTCGTGGGCCGCCAAGAACGGCGACCGCTCCGAGAACGGCGACTACCTGTACGGCAAGAAGCGCCTGCGCGAGATCGACCGGCGCATCCGCTTCCTGACCAAACGGCTCGACATTGCCGAAGTGGCCGACCCCTCGGTGCACCACGGCCGCGACCAGGTCTTCTTCGGCGCGACCGTGACCTACGCGAATGCGAACGGCGACGAACGCACGATCACCATCAAAGGCATCGACGAGGTCGACAACCTGGCCGGTGAGGTGAGCTGGGTCGCGCCGATCGCGCGTGCGCTGTTGAAGGCGCGTGTCGGCGATGAAGTGCAGTTGATGACGCCGGGCGGGCCGGAACGCATCGAGGTGGTGGCCGTCAGCTACCCGGCGCCGGCCGCCTGACTCGGCCCGGTCAAGGCTTGATGCGGGCGACCCGCATGACCGCGCTGGAGCGCTTGAGTTGCCGGATCACGGTGGCCAGTTGCAGCCGGTCGCGCACGCTCAGCAGCAGGCGCAGTTCGGTCGATTCGGCGGCCGGTTCGCTGCCCATGTCGATGTGGGTGATGTCGGCCTCAGCGGCGCTCACCGCCGCGGCCACCTTGGCCAGCACGCCCTTGCCGTTGTGCAGCAGCAGGTTGATGCCGGTCTCGAACGGGCGCGTGGGTTGTTCGGCCCACTCGACGCTCATCCAGCGTTCGCTGTCGCGTTCGAACAGGCGCTTGCCGACGCTGCATTCGGCGGTGTGCACCACCAGCCCTTCGCCGCGGCCGAGGTAACCCACGATGTCGTCGCCCGGGATCGGCCGGCAGCACGGCGCCATCTGCACCGTGGCGCCTTCGCTGCCGTCGATCACGACGAGGCCTTGCGAGGGCACGTTGTCGTCGCTGCCGTAGCGGCCCATCGTCAGGGTCAGCGGGTCGGGCTTGGTGCCGCGTTCGGCCAGCAAGCGGGCCAGCCGCTTGGCGACGATGCTGGCGATCTTGCGGCCCAGGCCGATGTCGATCAGCAGCTCGGCGCGCGAGCGGTTGCCGCTCCAGCGCGCCAGCGCCTGCCAGATGGCGTTGTCGGCGCTGTCTTTCTCGCTGCTCGTGCCGGGCAGTTGCAGGCCTTCGGCGCGCAGTGCCTGGCCGAGCATCTTCTCGCCCAGCTCTTCCGACTCTTCCTGCTCCATGTTCTTCAGGTAGTGGCGGATCTTCGAGCGCGCGCGGCCGGTGCGCACGAAGTTCAGCCAGGCCGGGTTGGGGCGCGCGTTCGGTGCGGTGATCACCTCGACCACGTCGCCGCTGCCGAGTTCGGTGCGCAGTGCCACCGGCTCGCCGTTGACCTTGGTGGCCACGCAATGGTCGCCCACGTCGGAGTGGATCGCGTAGGCAAAGTCCACCGGCGTGGCGCCGCGCGGCAGTGCCAGGATCTTCGACTTGGGCGTGAACACGTACACCGCGTCGGGGAACAGGTCGATCTTGACGTGCTCGAGGAATTCGGACGCGTCGCGCGTCTCGTCCTGGATGTCGATCAGTGACTGCATCCACATTGCGCCCAGGCGTTGCGCTTCCTGCGCGTGCGCCGGGCCGCTGTCGTAGGCCTTGTACATCCAGTGCGCGGCAATGCCTTTTTCGGCCACCGCGTTCATCGGCTCGGTGCGGATCTGGAACTCCACCGCGGTGCCCAGCGGGCTCACCAGGGTGGTGTGGAGCGACTGGTAGCCGTTTGCCTTGGGGATCGCGATGTAGTCCTTGAAGCGGCCCGGGATCGGCTTGAACAACTGGTGCAGCACGCCCATCGCCATGTAGCACTCGGTCAGCGTGCCCACGACGATGCGAAAACCGAAGATGTCGTTCACCTGCGCGAACGTCAGGCGCTTCTCGCGCATCTTGTTGTAGATGGAGAACAGCGTTTTCTCGCGGCCATTGACCTGCACGCTCAACTTGGATTGCGTGAACGCCTTCTCCACGTCGCGCTGGATGCGCTCGACGATGTCGCGCCGGTAGCCGCGCGCTTTCTGCACCGCCTTGGACAGCGCCGCATGGCGCCACGGCCGCAGGTGCTGGAACGACAGCTCCTGCAGTTCGCGGTAGGTCTGGTTCAGGCCCAGGCGGTGCGCGATCGGGGCGTAGATGTCGAGCGTGTCGCTGGCCACGCGCATGCGCTTGGCTGGCGCCACCGCGTCCATCGTGCGCATGTTGTGCAGACGGTCGGCGAGCTTGATCAGGATCACGCGCACGTCGCGCGCCATCGCCAGCAGCATTTTGCGGAACGACTCGGCCTGCGACTCCTCGCGCGTCGAGAACTGCAGCTTGTCGAGCTTGGTCAGGCCGTCCACCAGTTCGGCGGTGGGCGCGCCGAAGCGTTCGATCAATTCGATCTTGGTGACGCCGCAATCTTCCATCGCGTCGTGCATCAGCGCGGCCATGATGGCCTGCACGTCGAGCTTCCAGTCGGCGCACAGGCCGGCGACCGCGATCGGGTGGGTGATGTAGGGCTCGCCGCTGGCGCGGAATTGCCCCAGGTGCGATTCGTCGGCGAAGCGGTAGGCCTCGCGCACGCGCTTCAGGTCGGCGGCGTCAAGGTAGTCGAGCTTGCGGGTGAGGGCCGCGAACGACGCGGCGGCGGGGTCGGCTGCGACCGAAGACACCGTCGCACGCGGCCGTTTGCCGGTGGCCGGCGGCGGCTCTTGCAGTGCGGTGGGAGTACGGGGACCCATGCACCGAATTTAGCGCGCTTTGCCCGCGTGAGGGGCATGCGGCAGGGGAAGCCCTAGAGGGGCTGGCTCA
>JANOQS010000625.1:0-3690 GCA_031414975.1 Methylibium sp.
GAGCCGCCGGAGCCGGCCGCGGCGCGGCAGCCGGCGGCGTCGCACGCTTGCCCTTGCCGCCGCCCAGCAACTCATCGACGAGCGCGTTGGCCGCGGCGTCCGTGCCCTGCGCGGCCGGACGCCGGTTCGACAGCCCGCGCGTCACCACCTCGTCGGCCGCGCCGTCACCGGGCGGCTCGGCGTCCGCCGCTGCGTCGGCATCACTTTCCAGCACGAACTGATCGACCTCGGGGACGACATTTGCGGCATTCGCGGCATTGCCGATGGCCCGGGTCACGACCTTGTCGCTGGCCTTGGCCACCACCCGCAGCGGCTTGAAGGGGTGGCCGTTCTGGTCGGCGTACTGCACCCGCAGCAACGCCCCGTCGGCCAGCCGGATGCGCCCCGATCCCTGCACCTGCATCGCATACAGCGCCAGCGGGTCGTTGACCCAGGCCAGCACCGGCGCGTCCACGCCGGTGGGCAGGCCGAGCGCCGCCAGTTCGCCGCGCGTCGGGTACGGTTCGGCGCGCAGCGCATTGCCGGCCCGGCTCAGGCGCACACGCAGGCGCCGGTCCTTGGTGTCGAGCACGAAGCGGCGCAGGTCGAGCGCGGCGCTGCCCGGCTCGGGCGCCGCCACCACGACCAGGCTGTTGCCCTGCGCCCGCACCTGCACGATGGCGTGCCGCTGTGGCGCCGGAACGGTCGCCCAGTCCAGCGTGTACAGGTCGCGCGGCACGCCCAGCACGGGCACGTTGAAGTCGCCCTCGGGCCGGCGCCGCCCTTCCAGCAAGGGTTCGAAGTAACCGGTGATGTCGCCGTCGCGGCTGGCGTCGGTGTTGAGGATGCGCAGCAGCGCAAAGCGCGATTCGAAGAAGGCCCGGATCGCCGCTGGCGTGCGCGCCACCGAGTTCGACTGCGCGCAGACGTCGCGCCACACGTCGCGCCGCTGCAGTGCGACGCAGGAGCTCCGGAATGCCGGCCATCCTGCGACCAGATCGTCTTGCTCCCAGCCGGGCAACTCGTCGAAGGTGGCGCGCTTGAAGGTGGCGTGACGGGTGCGCGTCTCGGTCGGCCCGATCGCCAGCGGCGCCAGTTCGACCGGCCGCTCCACCGGCGTGCGCACCGGCTGCACCTCGGCGGCCGATGGCAGCGCGGCAGTGGTTGGTGCCGACGGTGCAGGAGCCGGCGCCACCTGCACCTGCACCTGCACCGGCGCGACGCGAGGCGCAGGAGCCGGTGGCGGCGCGGCGCAGCCGACCAACCAGCACGCGGCCATGAGCGAGCACAACGATGCAAGTGAGAAGGTCAAGGCAGACACCACGGCAAACCACTGCCGACGCGGGGCATTGCAGGCTAACGCTGCGGCGCCGCGGCACCAACTGACCTTGGTCAATCGTGGGTCCATTTTCTGGAATCACCTCTCGAGAATCACGCTCGCTTTGCCAGTCGCCCCTCGGCCACACGGCGCGGGTTGCGGGTTACCTTAGTCACGCCGGCATGCACAGGCCCAAAGCTATCCTTGACCGGCCCTGTGCGGCAGGTTTGCGGCCCGTGCATGGCGCCCTTTTCTTGTCCCGACGAACGCTGACCCTTTGATGAAAACAATCCGCTCTTCAGCAGGTCTCCCGCTCGCGCCAGACAGGGCCGGCACGGCACTCGGGAGGCGCAGGTTCGTGCTGGCCGCCGGTGGCGCAGGCGCTCTCGGTACGCTCGGTACGCTCGGCGGCTGCGGCATGTTCTCCAAGGCACCACCGCCACCCGCACCCCCACCCGCCGCGGCGGCTGCGGCGGTGGTCCGGGCGGGCACGCTGGCGATCAACATCGCGGCCTCGGCCGGCATCAATCCGAACGCCAACAACCGGCCCTCGCCGGTGGTGGTGCGCCTGTACGAGTTGAAGGCATCGGCGCAGTTCGAAGCGGCCGACTTCCTGTCGCTGTACGACAAGGACCAGGCCACCCTCGGCGCTGACATCGTCACGCGCGACGAATTCGTGCTCGCGCCGGGCGAGAAAAAGGCCATCGCCAAGCCGCTTGCGCTTGATACCAAGTTCATCGGCGTGGTGGCTGCGTTCCGCGACCTCGAACGCGCCCGCTGGCGCGCCGTGGCGGCGGTGCTGCCGAACAAGACCAACGTCATCGCGATCAACCTGGACGGCGTTTCGGTGTTGACCACGGCGGCCGCGGCATGAGCTGTCGGCCATGAGCAGCGCCTGCGAGGGGGCACCATGAGCTGGCGCGGCAAGGTGGTGTGGTCGTCGGGCATGTTCCTGCAACCGCACCACTTTCAGCAGGAGACCCGCTACCTCGAACGCCTGGTCGATGCACGCACGCGCTGCCTCTCGCCGTTCGCGTGGGGGTTTTCCGACCTGCAGCTCGACGAGGGCCTGCTCGCGCTCGGCAAGATCGGCCTGGCGCGTGCGGCCGGCATGTTGCCCGACGGCACGCCGTTCTCGATGCCGCAGCTCGACCCGCTGCCGCTGCCGCTGGCCGTGCCCGACGATGTGAAGGGCGAATTGATCTGCCTGGCCTTGCCGGTGCAGCGCGAAGGCCTGAACGAGTTCGACTACGGCGACAACGGCGGCAGCGCCAGCGACGGCCTGACCCGCTTCGAGGCGGTGCAGGAAGACGTGCGCGACAACACCAGCGCGTCCGACGAACCGGCCACCATCCAGACCGGCCGCCTGCGCCTGCGCCTGGTGCGCGCCAAGGAAGCGGGTGACGCCTACGCGCTGCTCGGTGTGGCGCTGGTGACCGACCGGCGCAGCGACGGCCAGGTGATCCTGGACCGCAGCTACGTACCGGCGCAGGTCAGCCTCGATGCGACCAGGCAGCTGTCGGCCAGCGTGACCCTGCTGCACGGCCTGGTGCGCCAGCGCGCGCAGGCGCTGGCCGGCCGCATGGGGCAGCTGAGCCACGGCGTGTCGGAGCTGGCCGACTTCCTGATGCTGCAGACCCTGAACCGCAACGAGCCGGTGTTCAGCCAGCACGCCGCCACGCCCAACGCCCACCCGCGCGAGTTGCACCGCGATTGCCTGCGCCTGGCCGGTGATCTGGCCACCCTGGCCAGCAGCGCGCGCCGCCCGCCCGAGTTTCCGCCCTACCGTCACGACGACCTGCGCGGCTGCATGACGCCGGTGTTCGACGCGCTGCGCGGCATGCTGTCGGCGGTGCTGGAGCAGAACGCGGTCCAGATCGAGCTGAACGAGCTCAAGGGCGGCTACCGGGCCGCGGTCGTGAAAGATCTCGATCTGCTGCGCAACGGCAGCTTCGTGCTGGCGGTCAACGCGCAGATGCCGGGCGAACAATTGCGCCAGCGCTTCCCGGCCCAGGCCAAGATCGCGCCGCCCGACAAGCTGCGTGGCCTGGTCGAGCAGGCCTTGCCGGGCATCGCGCTGCAGTCCCTGCCGGTGGCACCGCGCCAGTTGCCGTTCCATGCCGGCTACTTCTACTTCGAGCTCGACCGCGGCGGCGAACTCTGGAAACAACTCGAACGGACCGGCAACCTGGCGATGCACATTGCCGGCGACTTTCCGGGCCTGGAGCTCGAGCTGTGGGCGATCCGCAGGTAGCCCGGCCCGAACGCCGCTGAAGAGACCGCGATGAGCCAGCCCCCCGCCGACGACCCGTTTGCCCAGCTCGACGCCGGCCGCACCTTCATCATGCCCACGCCGGGCGTGCGCGCAGCGCCGGCCGCCGCACCGCGCGGCG
>JANOQS010000626.1:0-13713 GCA_031414975.1 Methylibium sp.
AAGAACCCCGGAGACCTCGATGAAACATGCCCTCATTGCGTTGGGTGCCGCCATGGGTGCCACGCTCATGGCCCCGAACGCCGCCGCCCAGTCGGCCACCGACGAAATCGCCAAGTACCGCGAGATGATCGCCGACGGCAACCCGGCCGAACTGTTCGAAGCCAAGGGTGAGCTGCTCTGGAAGAAGGCCGACGGCCCGAAGAAGGCCTCGCTCGAGAAGTGCGACATGGGCCTCGGCCCCGGTGTGGTGAAAGGCGCTTATGCCCAGACCCCGCGCTACTTTGCCGACACCGACCGCGTGCAAGACGCCGAGTCGCGCCTGCTGACCTGCATGGAAACCTTGCAGGGTTTCAGCGCTGCCGACATCGCCAAGACCCCGTTCGGCCGCGGCAAGAAGGCCGACGTGGTGGCGCTCGTGACCTGGCTGTCGGCCGAGTCCAAGGGCACCAAGGTCAACGTGGTGCCGGCGCACGCGAAAGAGAAGGAGGCGCTGGCGCTGGGTCGCAAGGCCTTCTTCCAGCAGGCCGGGCCGTATGACTTTTCGTGCGCGTCTTGTCACGGCGAAGAAGGCCGCCGCATCCGGCTGCAGGACCTGCCCAACATCACCACCCCGGCAGGTTCCGCCAAGGGCTGGACCACCTGGCCGGCCTACCGCGTCAGCAGCGGGCAGATGTGGTCGATGCAGCACCGCCTGCAGGACTGCTACCGCCAGCAGCGCTTCCCCGAGCCGCTCTACGGTTCGGAGCTGACGATTGCGCTGTCGTACTACATGGCCTCGCTGTCCACCGGCGTGCCGATGGCCACCCCTGGCATCAAGCGCTGAGCGCACCGGAGACCACACCGTGAAGACCTTCCCGATGTTCCTGATGGGCTCGGCGGCCCTGCTGGCCGGCTGCGCCACCCCCGGCGCCAACGACGCGCAGTTGCAGGCGCGCTTCGACGCCATGGTCAAGACCAGCTTCCAGGCCAACGGCCCGGTCACGATGGCGCGGCTCGACCAGGACGAGACGCAGAAGTTCTGCTCCGACCCGGTGCTCGCCTTCGCCAAGGAAACCGCGGCGACCCGCGCTGCGCTGGAGAAGAAGAATCTCGACAGCGTGAAGTGGCCCAGCAACGGCAAGTACCTGGGCGACTGGAAGGCCGGCGAGTCGATCGCCCAGAGCGGCCGTGGCCTGACCTGGACCGACGCGGCCGACCAGGCCAACGGCGGCAATTGCTACAACTGCCACCAGATCGACAAGAAGGAGATCTCGCACGGCACGATCGGCCCGAGCCTGTGGAACTACGGCAAGCTGCGCGGCGTGGCCGACCCGGCCTCGGCCGCGGCCGAGCCGATCGTCAAGTACACCTGGGGCAAGATCTGGAACGCCAAGGCCTACAACGCCTGCTCCAACATGCCGCGCGCCGGCCACATGGGCATCCTGACCGAAGCGCAGGTCCAGCATGTGATGGCGCTGCTGCTCGACCCGAAGTCGCCGGTCAACCAGTGACGCACGCATGAGCCTGGAATGAGCCTGGACCGGCGCGAGTTCCTGCAGGTCCTGGCGGCGGCTTCGGCCGGCGGCATGGCCATTGCGCACAGAGATGTGCTCGCCGCACTGCCCGGCGCAGCGGAGCGGCTGTACGAGCTGCCGCCGTTCGGCAACGTGAGCTTCATGCACTTCACCGACTGCCACGCGCAGTTGTTGCCGATCCACTTTCGCGAGCCGAGCGTCAACCTCGGCGTGGCCGGTTCGATGGGCAAGGCGCCGCACCTGGTGGGCGACAAGCTGCTGAAGGCCTTCGGCATGGCGCCGGGCAGCGCGGCCGCGCACGCGTTCACGTTCCTTGACTTCGAGAAGGCGGCGAAGGTCTACGGCAAGGTCGGCGGTTTTGCGCACCTGGCCAGCTTGATCAAACGCGTGCGAGCATCGCGCCCGAACGCGCTGCTGCTCGACGGCGGCGACACCTGGCAAGGCTCGGCCACCGCGCTGTGGACGAATGGGCAGGACATGGTCGACGCCGCCAAGCTGCTCGGCGTGGACGTCATGTCCGGCCACTGGGAGTTCACGCTCGGTGCCAAGCGCGTGCAGGAGATCGTCGAGCGCGACTTCAAGGGCCAGATCAACTTCCTGGCGCAGAACATCAAGACGACAGACTTCGGCGACCCGGTGTTCGAGCCCTACGCGCTGCGCACCCTCAACGGCGTGCCGGTGGCGGTGATCGGCCAGGCCTTTCCCTACACGCCGATCGCCAACCCGCGCCACATGGTGCCCGACTGGACCTTCGGCATCCAGGAAGAGAGCCTGCAGAAGGTCGTCGACGAAGCGCGCGGCAAGGGCGCGCAGGTGGTGGTGCTGCTGTCGCACAACGGCATGGACGTGGACCTGAAGCTCGCCACGCGCGTGACCGGCATCGACGCCATCCTGGGCGGCCACACGCACGACGGCGTGCCGGCGCCGGTGGTGGTGGCCAACCGCAGCGGCCAGACGCTGGTGACCAATGCCGGTTCGAATGGCAAGTTTCTTGGCGTGCTCGACTTCGACGTGAAGGACGGCCGCGTGCAGGGCTTCCGCTACAAGCTGATGCCGGTGTTCGCCAACTTGCTGCCGGCCGATGCGGCGATGCAGGCGCACATCACCCAGGTGCGCGCGCCGTACCAGGCCAAGCTCGAAGAGGTGCTGGCGGTGAGCGACACGCTGCTGTACCGGCGCGGCAACTTCAACGGCAGCTGGGACCAGCTGATCCTCGACGCGATCCAGTCGGTCAAGGGCGCGGAGATTGGATTTTCGCCCGGCTTCCGCTGGGGCACCAGCCTGCTGCCGGGGCAGCAGATCACGCGCGAGCTGATGCTGGACCAGTTGGCCATCACCTACCCGCAGACCACGCTGACCGAGATGAGCGGCGAGACGATCAAGACCATTCTCGAAGACGTGGCCGACAACCTCTTCAACCCCGACCCGTACTACCAGCAGGGGGGTGACATGGTGCGCGTGGGCGGGCTCGAATACACCTGCGCGCCGAACCAGAAGGCGGGCTCGCGCATCTCCGACATGCGGCTGAAGGGCAAGCCGATCGAGGCCGACAAGCTGTACAAGGTGGGCGGCTGGGCACCGGTGGCCGAAGGTGCCAAGGGTGAACCGATCTGGGACGTGGTCGAGGCCTACTTGCGCGACCAGAAGGTCGTGAAGCCGCGCCAGCTCAACGCGCCGAAGCTCGTCGACATGGCGGGCAACCCGGGCCTGGCGTGATGGTGCGCGCCTCGGCGCTGTGGGTCCTGGCGCTGGGGATGGCGTTTTCGCTGGTCAGCCGCTCGGTGGCGCAGCCGGCCGAGTTCGACCCGGCGACGGTGCCGATGGAGGTGCGCCAGGTCTCCGAGCATGTGCACTACGTGCTCGGCCAGGCCGGCATGATCTCCACCGCAAACCAGGGCTTCAACTCGAACGCCGGCTTCGTGGTCACGCCGGAGGGCGTGGTGGTGTTCGACGTGCTGGGCACGCCGGCGCTGGGCAAGCGCCTGGCCGAACTGATCGCCCGCACGACGCCGCAGCCGGTGCGGCGCATCGTGATCAGCCACTACCACGCCGACCACTTCTATGGGCTGCAGGCTTTCGTCGGCCCCGGCCCCGGCCCCGGCCCCGGCGGCCCGCAGGTGTGGGCCGACGCGCTCGTGCGCGACTACCTCGCCGGTGACGCGCCGGCAGCGCGGCTGGCCGAGCGCCGCCAGTCGCTCGCACCGTGGGTGAACGAGCGCACGCGCATCGTTGCGCCACACGTGTACCTCGACGCGGATGCCGTCTTCAAGCTCGGCGGGCTGACCTTCCGCGTGCTGCGCGTCGGCCCGGCGCACACACAAGAAGACGTGATGATGCTGGTGGAGGAAGACGGCGTTCTGTTCGTCGGCGACCTGATGTTCGCCGGCCGCATCCCGTTCGTCGGCGACGCCGACGTGAGCGCCTGGATCCGCGCGATCGATCGCGTGCTGGTGTTCAAGCCGCGCATCGTCGTTGGGGGCCATGGCCCGGCGTCGACGAACGCCGACGCGGACCTGCGCACCACGCGCGACTACCTGGCGTACCTGCGCGCGCAGATGGCGGCGGCGTTCGAAGAGGGGCTCGACTTCGAGCAGGCGTACCAGCGCACCGACTGGTCGGCCTACGCCGCGTTGCCGGCGTTCGGCGCCGCGAACCGGCGCAATGCGTACCAGACCTACCTGAATGTCGAGAAGGAAGCGCTCGGCCTGGGCAAGAAGTAGATCGGAGCAGAGCAGGGCAGAGCAGTGCGTCTCAGCCGGCCTCGGGCCGGTACGCCGAGTCGAGCACCACTCCGCCGCCGCTGATGCGCGACACGCAGGCGCACATCTGTGCGTTGGCGCTTTTTTCGTGCGGGCTGAAGAACACGTCGCGGTGGTCCACGGTGCCTTCGACGCGCACGATGTCGAGCGCACACAAGCCGCATTCGCCGCGCTGGCACTCGAACAGCGTTTCGACGCCGGCTTCGTTCAGCACGTCGAGCAGGCTGCGGTCGGCCGGCACCTGCAGGCGCAACTGGTGGCGCGGCAGCTCGACCCAGAACGGCTGGGCCTCGAAGCGGCCGGTGTTGCCGAAGGTCTCGAAGCGCAGGTCGGCCGCGGCGCGGCCGGCGGCGGCCCAGGCGGCGCGCGCCGCTTCGAGCAGCGGCATCGGGCCACAGATCCACAGTTGCGCGCGCGGTGCCAACGCGGCGATCTCGGCCGCCAGGTCGATGCGCTCGCCGGTGTCGTCGGTGAGCGTGCGCAGCCGATCGCCGAGCGCGGCCCGCAAAACGTCGCGGTACACCAGTTCACCGGCATTGCGCGCGGCGTAGCGCATCTGCAGGTTCGCGCCACGCAGGTTCAACATCAGCGCCATGCCGACGATCGGCGTGATGCCGATGCCGCCGGCCACCAGCAGGTGCTGCGGCGCGCCCACCGCCAACTGGAAGTGGTTGTTCGGTTCGCCGACATGAAGTTCGGCGCCGACCTCCAGCCCCCACATGAAGCGCGAGCCGCCGCGCCCCGGCTCGGCGCGCTTGACGGCGATGCGGTAGACCTCGGCCGCACCTTCAGCGCTGGGCAACCCGACCAGCGAGTACGAACGGGTTTCGAGCCGGCCGTCGATCAGCACCTCCACGTTCAGGTGGCTGCCCACCGTCCACGGCTTCACGCCGCCTTCGGGGCGCAGTTCGAACTCGCGCACGGTCGGGCTCAGGTCGCGGTGCGCGCGCACGGTGGCGGGGTGCCATTGCTGGTTGTTCTTCATGGTCGCTCGCGTCGAAGGCGGTCAGGGGGAAACGGTCGGGTCAAGAACGGATCGGATCGAGGCGCCGCCGGATCAGGCTCGCACCCGGCACGCGCTGCAGCGCCTGGTGGCTGCGCAAGGCCTCGCGCAGGTTGTCGTGCGCAATGCGCGCGTGTTCGCGCATCAGCGCTTCGGCGCGTGCGCCTTCGCGGCGCTGGATCGCCTCGACCACGCTGCGGTGCTGGCGTTGCGCCACCACCAGCACGTCGCGCGCCTGAGGGCCGGTGGACTGCATCATCACGAAGCTGTTGGGTGACGCGAACGGCAGGCTCACGGCCCGCTCGATCTGGCGCGCCACCAGGCTGCTGCCGGCCATCTCGACCAGCAGCGCGTGGAAGCGGCCGTTCTGTTCGACATAGCCGTTGAATGACGCCTCACTCAATTCCGGTTGCGCGAGCAGTGCGTCGATCTGCTCCAGGCAGTCGCGCACATCGGCCAGCAGCACCGGGCTGACGCCACGCTCGGCCGCCAGCCGCGCGGCCAGGCCTTCGAGCGTGCCGCGCACCTCGATGGCGTCGACGATGTCGCTCTCCGAGAAGTCGCGCACCACGAAGCCGCCGTTGGGCAACGCTTCGAGCAGGCCTTCCTCCTGCAGCCGCACGAGTGCCATGCGGATCGGCGTGCGCGACGCGCCGAGCCGCTCCACCAGGCTCATCTCGGCGATGCGCGCGCCGGGCTTGAGTTCGCCGCCGACGATCAGCTCGCGCAGGCGCAACTGCGCGCGCACGGTCTGCGACAGCGCGCCGTTGTCGTCGCCCGCTTCGACGCTGTGGACGAAGGCCATCGGGTCGCGGGCCGTCAGGCGGCCGTGCGCAGCGGGATGACGCGGCGCTGGCCATCGGTGGCCGCCGGCGGCGTATCTTCGGCCGCGACCATCTTGTCGATCAGCTTGCGCGCCCACATCGAGCCGGCGTCGATGTTCAGGTTGTAGAAGGTGTAGCCGGGGTGGTCTTCGATGGCCTTCTGCTGGATCTCGAGAATGATCTCGTCCTCGTGGAAGATGCTCGCCACGCCTTCGCGCAGTTCGTGCGTGAGGCGCTGGTCGTGCAGCAGGTAGTTGCGCGAGAAGGCCCAGAAGTACAGGCAGGTGCTGTCGGTCTCGGGCGTGATGGTGTTGAGCACGTAGCCGTTCACGCCTTGCGAGCGGTCGCTCGGCTGGCCGTTCTTGGGCAGCGCACCAGTGCCGGTGGGCGCCACGCCGACGTCGATGGCGATCGTGCACGGCGCTTCGAACTTGATGATCTGCCAGCGGTCGACCTTGCCTTCGTAACCCTTGGCGCGCTGGATCTGCCCGGCCCAGAACGGCGGGGCGTCGATGTTCTCCATCAGCCGCGTCACGGTGGCGGTGCGGTCGCCGTGCGTCGCGACGAACGGCGCTTCGGCGAGTGCGCTCTGGCCGATGCTGCTGCCGTGCACGAAGGTCTCGTGCGTCAGGTCCATCAGGTTGTCGAGCACCAGGCGGTAGTCGCATTTCACGGTGATCAGGCGGCCGTCGCCGGCCCACGCGGGGTCGTCGTTCCAGTGCAGGTCGGGCACCTTGGACACGTCGGCCAGCGCCGGGTCGCCGGGCCAGACCCAGACGAAGCGGTGCTTGAGCGTGACCGGGAACGAACGCACGCAGGCGGACGGGTTGATCGTTTCCTGCGAGGGCATGTGGGTGCAGCGCCCATCGCCATTGAACACCAGGCCGTGGTAACCGCAGGTGATCTGGTCGTCATGCAAGCGGCCCTTGGAAAGCGGCAGCAGGCGGTGCCAGCAGGCGTCTTCGAGCGCGGCGACGCTGCCGTCCTTGCGCCGGAACAGCACCATCTTCTCGTTGCAGATGGTGCGCGGCAGCAGCGCGGCCTTGACCTCCACGTCGTAGGCGGCGACATACCAGGCGTTGAGCGGGAAGGTCTTCAAGGCATCACCTCTTTGAATACGCGTTGTATACAGCAATGAAGTCTGAAGCCACTTTAGACGCCTGAAAACAGGGTTAACCCGTACTTGTATGGCATCGATGTATTCAACGAGGCTCGCTTCAAGCGACCTATCATCGCGATCTGCCGCCCGTGACGCGGCGCCCACCGCACCCGGAGACACACCATGACCACACGCCTTGCGCCCCCGTTCCGCGCCGACCACGTCGGCAGTTTCCTGCGCCCCAAGCGCCTGCTCGACGCCCGCGCGAAGGCGCAGAAGGGCGAGTTGTCGGCCGAAGGGCTGCGTGCGGTGGAAGACGATGCCATCGCCGAGATCGTCAAGTTCCAGCAGGACGTGGGGCTGCAGAGCATCACCGACGGTGAGTTCCGCCGCACCTATTTCCACATCGATTTCCTGGCGCAGATCGGCGGCGTGAAGACCGACATCCCGGTGATGATCCAGAAGCCCGATGGCACGCAGGAACTGGCGCCGCCGGTGATGCGCGTGATCGACAAGGTGCGCCACGTGAAGGACATCCAGCTCGCCGACTTCCAGTACCTGAAGTCGCAGGTCAAGGCAGGACTGACGCCCAAGGTCACGATCCCGTCGCCGACGATGCTGCACTTCCGCGGTGGCCGCGCCGGCATCAGCAAGGAACATTACCCCGATCTCGAGCCGTTCTACCAGGACGTGGCCAACGCCTACGGCGACGAACTGCGCTCGCTCGCCGCGGCCGGCTGCACCTACGTGCAGATGGACGACACCAACCTGGCCTACCTGTGCGACGACAAGATGCGCGAAGCCGCGCGCGGCCGCGGTGACGACCCCGACGAACTGCCGCATCGTTATGCGTCATTCATCAACCGCGTGGTCGCCCAAAAGCCCGCCGGCATGACCCTGGCGGTGCACTTGTGCCGCGGCAACTTCCAGAGCACCTGGGCCGCGCAGGGGGGTTACGAGCCGGTGGCCGAAGCGCTGCTGAGCGAGATGCACGTGGACGGCTACTTCCTGGAATACGACGACGCCCGCAGCGGCGACTTCAAGCCGCTGCGCTTCCTGCCCAAAGGCAAGACGGTGGTGCTCGGGCTGGTGACCACCAAGCTCGGCCAGCTCGAAAGCAAGGACGACCTGAAGCGCCGCATCGACGAAGCCTCGAAGTACGTGCCGCTGGACCAGCTGTGCCTGTCACCGCAGTGCGGCTTCAGCAGCACGGTGCATGGCAACGACATCGCGGTGGAAGCGCAGCGGGCCAAGTTGCGGCTGGTGGTTGAAACGGCTCAGGAGGTTTGGGGCAGCGCCTGAAGCGAAGGGCGAGGGGCCCCGCAGGGCCACGAGGGGCCCTACGGGCCCAAGGGGATCGACCAGCGTAAGGCGCGGCGAGGGAGGGGGCTCGATGCCCCCGACCGAGGTCTGAAGCGCCCGCCTCCGCGGCCCCCCCAATGCGATGATCCCCCATGACCGCCCCCCTCCTCCTCTTCCTCGCCGGCACCGCCTTCTTCGTCTGGGTCTCCCGCCACTCCCTCCTCAAGCCGCGCTCGCATGGCTTCTACCGCTTCATCGCGTGGGAATGCATCCTCGTGCTGGTGCTGCTCAACTTCCCGGTCTGGACGCGCGACCCGTTCGCGCCGCACCAGATCGTCTCGTGGGCGCTGCTGCTGATCTCCATCCTGCTGGCGATCCACGCGGTGCGCTTGCTGCGCGGCATCGGCGCACCCACGGCCGCGCGGGGTGATGCCGAACTGCTGCCTTTCGAACGCACCTCGACCCTGGTGACCACTGGCGCCTACCGCTGGATCCGCCACCCGATGTACGCGGCGCTGCTGTTCCTGGCCTGGGGCGCGTTCCTGAAAGATGTGTCCTGGCCCGGCACGCTGCTGGTGGGTGGCGCGAGCATTGCCCTCTTCTTCACTGCGCTGCGCGACGAAGCCGAATGCACCCGGCACTTTGGCGCGGCCTACACGGACTACATCAAGACGCGCAAGCGCTTCGTGCCGTTCCTGTTCTGACGCCTCAACAATATTGGGGATGTGCCGGGCCTTGGCCGGCCTATGCTGTTCGAGTCGAAGCGAGGTGCTTCGCGCCTTGATCGCCTCGACATCAGCATGAGGAGACAAGAATGTTCAAGCAGACTCCCGGTGCCATTCTTCTGTTCGCCGCCGCCTGCGCCCTCGGGCCCGCGGCCAGCGCGGCCGACCATGCGCTCGACTTCAAGCTGGTCGTCAAACCGCTCGAAGTAAAGGGGCTCGAAGCCCCCAATGTCGAAGGCCAGGTCGTGTTCCTGAACAAGATGTACGGCGTGGCCGCGTTCAAGGACGGCCGCACCGCGTCGAAGGAATTCATCTTCAGCGGCGACTACAGCAAGGGTTCCGGCCCCTTCCTGGGCTACAGCACCTACCAGTTCGAAGACGGCTCGACGATCGTCGCGCGTTTTGCCGGCACGCAGCGCGCCGGCACTCCCATCCATGGGGAGTACACGGTGATTTCGGGCACCGGCGTGTATGCCGGCGCCAAGGGCAGCGGCAGTTTCGACGGCATGCCGCACAAGTTCACCGGCGGTGTAAACCTGTTCAGCGGCAAGTTCGCGATCAGCACGCCCTGAGCCGGTTGATCAGTGCCTGTGCGGGCTGAGGATCGTCGCTCATCAAGTCGGTTCATGTGCCCGGCCTGCGATGGCCACCACATAATCTGATGCATGAAGCCCGTCAGCAAGGTCCTGGTGGTGAGTGCCGATGCGGCCTGGTCAGAGCAGGTGGTGGCCGGCCTGAACGACGCGGCGGCGTCGCTCGACAACCCGCTTGGCATCACCGCCGTGGCCGTGCCCGACGGTGCCGGCGCAGCGGTGCTGGCCGACGGCGAGATCCAGATCGTCGTCATTGACCACGGCGACCAGGGCGGCCACGGCGCACAGGCAGTGCAGACCGCGCAAGCGCTGATCGGCAGCCGGCCCGAACTGTCGCTGTACATGACGCTCGAAGACGACGCCGACAAGATGCTGGTGGAGGCCCTGGCCAGTGACGCGGTGACCGGCTACTTCTACCGCAGCGAGCTCGACTTTCGCGGCTGGTTCCGCATCCTCTCGGCCGAGCTGGCCCAAAAGTCCGACACGCCGTTCTACGACGCGCTGAAGGAATACGTGCAGCAGGCCATCGACTCGTGGCACACGCCCGGCCACGGCGGCGGCGACTCGTTCAAGGGCAGCCCGTGGGTGAACGACTTCTACGACTTCGTCGGCGAAGAAATGCTGCGCGCCGACCTGTCGGTCTCGGTGCCGATGCTCGACTCGCTGCTGCACCCGACCGGCGTGATCGCGCAGTCGCAGCGGCTGGCGGCCAAGGCCTTCGGCGCGCGCAAGACCTACTTCGCGACGAACGGCACGTCGACGTCGAACAAGGTCATCTTCCAGACCCTGCTCGCTCCCGGCGACACCTTGCTGCTGGACCGCAACTGCCACAAGTCGGTGCACCACGGTGTCATCTTGTCGGGCGCGCGGCCGGTGTACCTCGACTCGTCGGTCAACGCCCAGTTCGGCATCTTCGGCCCGGTGCCACGCGCGACCATCCTGCAGGCGATAACCGACCACCCGCAAACCAAGGTGCTGATCCTCACCTCGTGCACCTACGACGGGCTGCGCTACGACCTGGCGCCGATCGTCGCGGCGGCGCATGCGGCCGGCATCAAGGTGATCGTCGATGAGGCCTGGTACGGTCACGCGCGCTTTCACCCCGAGCTGCGGCCGACCGCGCTGGAGTGCGGTGCCGACTACGTGACCCAGAGCACGCACAAGGTGCTGTCGGCGTTCTCGCAGGCCAGCATGATCCATGTGAACGACCCGGCGTTCGACGAGCACCTGTTCCGCGAAAACTTCAACATGCACGCCAGCACCAGCCCGCAGTACAACCTGATCGCCAGCCTGGACGTGGCGCGCAAGCAGGCGGTGATGGAGGGTTACCGGCTGCTGGCTCGCTCGTTGCGCTACGCCCAGGAGCTGCGCGCCAAGATCAATACCACCGGCGCGTTCCGGGCGCTCGAGCTGGCCGAGTTGCTGCCCGACGATGTGCGCAACGACGGGATCCGCCTCGACCCGACCAAGATCACGGTGGACATCTCGGCCAGCGGCTACAGCGCCGACGAATTGCGCGAGCAGTTGATCGAGCGCTTCAACATCCAGGTCGAGAAGAACACCCACAACACGCTGACCCTGCTGCTGACGGTGGGCAGCACGCGCAGCAAGGTGTCGCGCCTGTTCGACGCGCTGCTGCGCCTGGCCAAGGAACGGCGCGCCCCGCGCACGTACGCCCGCATGCCCGAGGTGCCGCGCTTCTCCAGCCTGGCCTGTCTGCCGCGCGACGCGTTCTACGAAACCGGCGAACGCCTGCCGCTGATCGACGCTCACGGCCTGCCCAACCCGAAGCTGATCGGGCGCGTGTGCTGCGACCAGATCGTGCCGTACCCGCCCGGCATTCCGGTGCTGGTGCCGGGGCAGGTGGTGGTGCAGCCGGTGCTGGCCTACCTGACGCGGCTGCTGCAGACGCAGAAGTCGATCGACCTGCACGGCCTGGCCGACCATGACGGCGAGCTGTGCCTGCGCGTGCTGACCGAGGCCGAGCTGCAGGCCTTGCCGCAGCGCAGCCTCGGCTGACCCGGGCCGCGCCGATCTACTTTCGCTTGCCCTTGCCGGCCTTGCCGCTGGCTTTGCCCTTGGCGGCCTTCTCATCAGCGAGCACGAACTGCTTGGGCGACAGCTTCAGCGGGGGTACCGCCTGCAGCTCGCGCGCCAGCGCCACCACGCTCTTGGCCGACTTTTCCAGCATCTGGTTGAACTCCTTGGCTCCGAGCTCCAGCCCGCGCACCGCGGCCTCCACCGCGTCGGCCTCGGCCACACCCTTGGAGCGGTCCTTGGACTTCTCGGCCAGCACCAGCAGCTCGCGCACCAGGCCGCCCATCAGCATGCGTTCCAGCGCGTCGATCGGCGGGCAGCTCAGGCAGGGTTCGGGCGGCGGCACGAAGAAGCGCTCGCGCCAGGCCGGCGCAAAGCGGTCGAACAGCCAGGTGCGCACCGTGCAGGGGCCCGAGGCGCGGCCGATCGCGTCGAGCGCAAAACCGCCCAGCACCCACAGCGGCAGTTTCACGTCGAGCTGCTCGACCAGCGGGTACAGCATGGTGATGCGCCAGGTGGCCCGGAAGAACAACTGGTCCTGCCGCGCCGGGGCCGACAGCCACAACGCGGTGTTGCGGAAGTAGTTCTTGATCTTTGCGTAGTGGGCCTGCCCGGCGGGCGAAAAAAGGAAGCCCTGCGACTTCGGGTTCATGCCCGTCACCGGGTCGATCGGGTCTTCGCCGGCACCCAGCGGCCGGCCGACCAGGTTGATGTCGAACCAGTGGTGCCAGGTCGAGTCCACCGCCACGCGGCCCACACCCGAGGCGTGGCCGTTGTAGGCACCGATCACGCCGATGGTCTTGCCGTTGCACTGGCCCTTGTTCGTGTCTTGCGCGGTCGAGCGCGCGCACCTGCGCGGTGGCCACCACGTGGGCCCGCTCGCGGTGGCCCGAGCCGTCGAGCTTGACCGGGAATTCGGGCTTGTTCAGGTAGCCGGGAAAGCCGAAGGTGTTGGTCAGCGAGACCGGTTCGATCACCTCGCCCTCGTGCGGGTGGTCGGGCAGCACGTCGATGATGCCGTGCGTGCCGCACAGCAGCGGGTGCGGCGCCTCGCGCTGCTGGAACGCCAGGATGCTGGGCAGCGGGAACATCGTCGGCGCGATCGGCATCGGGATGTCGTCCGACTCGTCGTTGAAGCGGAAGTTGGCGTCGTGGCCGGACAGCAAGGTGTCGTGCCGGTTCGCGCCGTTCGGCTGCGGCGCGCCCTGGGCCGAGGTCCAGCGCCGCATCGCACGCACGCGCGGAATCTTCGAACACAGGCTGGCGCCGAAGTCGGCATGGTCGCCGGTGGCGAACACGCCGCCCTGGCGTTCGTCCATCCAGCGCGCGACGATCGCCAGTTCGTCGTCGGCCAGGCGCTGGGCCTCGTTCTCGCCGGTGCGTGCGCCGAAGAACCAGACCTGGTCGTAGTTGTTGATGTCGAAACCGGCGTTGGTGAAGCGGAAGTTGTCGATGTCGGCTTCGCCGAGCGGGTCGGTCTGGCGGTGCGCCTTGGTCAGGTCGAACTTGACCCAGGGCTCGGGGTTGTTCTGCAAGGTGTGCACCACTTCCGACAGGCTGAAGTACAGGCGTCCGTAGGTCACGTTGACGAAGCCGCCAACGCTGCCGTCGGTGACCATCAGGATCTTGATGCGCACCGGCGGGGGAATGAAGGGCAGCCGCCAGTCGCCCTTGTGGATCAGGTCGAAGCGCGTGCGGTTGAATTCGAAGCGGTTTGGAAAGTCCTTCGGATCGATCATGGCCATCTCCCGGGCAGGTGTGGACCGTGAAGGTACGTCCAAACGCCGCGGAAGCGCATCCCTAATCGACCGGAGGGCCGCCCCCTGCTGCGGCGTCGTCAGGCGCGCATCAAACGAA